>QFOL01000082.1 GCA_003241215.1 Agrobacterium fabrum | reverse complement strand
CAGCGGCAGCAGGATGTTCTCAAGCGTGGTGCGCCAGGGCAGCATCGTCGGGTTCTGAAACGCCATGCCGACAATGGAAACCGGCTCCGTGACCTGCCGCCCGGCAACGATGACATTGCCCTTCTGCGGAATGTGCAGCCCCGTCACCAGCTTCATCAGGGTCGACTTGCCGCAGCCGGAGGGCCCGACCACGGCCGCGAATTCGCCCTTGTCGACCGTCAGGTTCAAGCCGGATACGGCCAGCGTGCCGGCGGAACCGCCATAGCGCATGTCCACACTGTCTATTTCCACGAGATGTGACATCGCAGTTCCCTATTTTGGCGCGCGCCCGCGGCCCCATCATCCTCGCCTCAATTTCGAGGCAATCGCTTACGCCCGGCGTCGCTGCTTGTTTCTTCTCCCCGCCGGGGAGAAGGTGGCCCGAAGGGTCGGATGAGGGGGCCACGCCAGCGATAGACCGCACCCTTGCCCCCTCATCCCGCTGCCGCGACCTTCTCCCCGGCGGGGAGAAGAAATTTGCGGCGCCCGCTCGCTCTATCCGCAACGGCTATCCCAATCAGGGGAGCATACGTTCTTCCATGGCCGGCAGGTAGGTTGCGTCGAACACCTGCTCCGCCTTGACGTTGCCCTTCAGGCCGAGGGAAACTTTCAGCGTCTCGATGGAGGCGGAAAGCCGGGCCGGATCGACGCCGCCCATGCCGTTTTCCACCACATAGGGCGTCTTGATATTCATGCTGTTGGCCATGTTGAGGCGCTCCAGTTCGATGGCGCTGTCGAGCGTCTCGTTGCGCTTGAGCACGGCCGCCACGCCCTCTTCGGGGTTCTTGACGGAATCGGCGAAGCCCTTGGCCAGCGCTTTCAGGAAACCCTTCACGGCATCAGGGTTTTTCTCTGCGAAATCAGTGTTTACCAGCACCGCATTGCCATAGAGATTCAAGCCATGCTCGGCCATCAGGATGGTCGAGATATCGTCATCGGCGATGCCCTGTTTCTTGAGGTTGAGGATCACCGAAAAGGCAAAGCCGAAAACGGCGTCGACATCGCCCTTGGCCAGCATCGGTTCACGCACCGGAAAACCGATCGATTCGATCTTGATCTTGCTGTCATCGAGACCTGCGACCTGCTTGAAGGCGGGCCATTGCGCAAAAGCGCCATCCGGCGGCGGCGCGCCGAGCTTCTTGCCTTCCAGCGACTTCGGTTCGCCGGTGACACCGAGCGACTTGCGGCCGACCACGGCAAAAGTCGGACGCTCATAGACCATATAAACGGCCTTGATCTTCTGGCTCGGATCTTCATCCAGGAACTTCATCACCGAGTTGATGTCGCCGAAACCCATCTGGTAGGCGCCCGTCGCCACGCGCGGAATAGCTTCCACCGAGCCATTGCCGCTATCGATGGTGACATCGAGGCCCTCGGCCTTGAAGTAACCCTTGTCGAGCGCCAGCAGGAAGCCGGCGGCGGGGCCTTCGAACTTCCAGTCGAGCGTGAATTTCACCGGCGTTTCGGCCCGCGCCTCGACCGCGGGCAGCGAAAAACCGGCACAGGCGCCGATGGCGGCGATAGCCAGAGTTCTGGACAACAACCTGCGCGTTAAGATCATCTATTCCCCCTGATGGTTTTGTTGGATTGGTTGCATAAGACCCAATTCCAGCCCCCAAGGCAAGATAAAATTGCATACAAAATAGCCATTATTTTGTATGCTTATTTTAAAGGCATAAATGCTCAAACGACGGGCAAAAAGCGGGAATTCTGCTTAAAGCCGATGCAACAAAGACGGGGAAATTCCGTTCACGCAGAGAACACAGCGTTCTCATTTGCCGGGGTTGCGGATCAGGGGCAGCGTGCGACAAATAGGGCTACGAATAACCGGCAAAACAGCGGGACGGCGCGATGAATTCTGCACTGGGCATACACCACATCACCATGATCACCCGCAAGGTGCAGGCGAATGTGGATTTTTACGCCGGCTTTCTGGGCCTGAGGCTGGCCAAGCGCACGGCCGGTTTCGAAGACGCCATGCAGCTGCACCTGCTTTATGGCGATGACATCGCGTCTCCCGGTTCGCTCCTGACCTTTCTCGTCTGGGAAGATGGCGGCCAGGGCCGTGTCGGTTACGGCCAGACGCTCGAAATTTCCGTGGCCATCGATCCCGCCGCCATCGGCTTCTGGCTGACCCGGGCGCTGAAATTCGGCATCCGCACGGAGGGGCCCGCCGACGAATTCGGCGCTCCGGTCATCCGGCTGAAAGACCCTGACGGCCTGATTGTCAAGCTGGTCGGCACCCACGCCTTTGCCGATGCCACACCGCATGTGACGGCCGATATTTCCGCGGAAGACGCCATTCGCCGCATCTATGGTGCGACGGTGCTGAGCGAAGTGCCGGAAGAAACCGTGGCGTTTCTGGAGAAACATTTCGGTTACCGGCAGGAAAGCCAGGCAGACGCAATCCGTCGGCTCGTTTCTGAAAGCGGTGACATTATCGACGTGCGTGACGCTACCGGCTTCTGGTCGAGCGCGCCGGGCACCGGCACCGTCGATCATATCGCTTTCCGGGCGAAGGACATGGATGAGCTGAACGCGGTTCATACCGGGTTGAAATCGCTGAATTCCAGCACCACCAACGCCCATGACCGCAAATATTTCCACTCGCTCTATGTCCGCGAACCGGGCGGCGTGCTGATCGAAATGGCGACTGACGGCCCCGGCATGGCGGTGGACGAACCGCTGGAATCGCTTGGCGAAAAACTGTTCATCCCGCCGCTCTTCATGAAGGACGAGGCGGATGTGCGTGTCGCCCTGCCGCAATTTGCAATGCCGGGCGAAGAGCGCATCGTCTATCGCGACCTGCCCTTCGTGCACCGTTTCTACACGCCCGAAGAACCGGATGGCAGCACCATCATCCTGCTGCACGGTTCCGGCGGCAGCGAAACCAGCCTGATGCCGCTGGCGCACCGGGCGGCGCCTGGCGCCACGCTTCTTGGTGTGCGCGGCCGCAGCACGGAGGAAGACATCGCCCGCTGGTTCCGGCGTTATCCCGATTTCAGCTTCGACCAGAAGGATATCGTCTCCGAAGCGGAGGCCTTTGCCGCCTTCGTGGAGGGTGCGATCAGCTCCTATGGGCTTGACCCTTCGAAGCTACGCTTTATCGGCCATTCCAACGGCGCGAACTTCTATGCAGCCTTTGCCGCGCTCTATCCGGAGCTTGCCGCAGATGCCCTGCTCTATCGGCCGGTGCCGGTTCTCGAAACATGGCCGCAGACCGATCTTTCCGGCCGCAATCTCCTGCTTGTGGCAGGAGAACGCGACAAATATCTCGACAAGGCGCAGGAGTTGCAGGCCAGGCTTGCGGCGAGCGGCGCAGCGGCCGAGATGGAAACGGTTGAAGACGGGCACGAACTCGGGCTCGCCGATATCGAAGCGGCGCGGCGCTGGCTGGCGGATGTTTCCTGATTTTCGATAGATGCGCGTAAGCCGGGCGGACGCCATTGTTTTCTTCTCCCCGCCGGGGAGAAGGTGGCCCGAAGGGTCGGATGAGGGGGCTAGCTCTCCGCATATCTCGACGCTTGCCCCCTCATCCCGCTGCCGCGGACTTCTCCCCCTTGGGGAGAAGAAACAAGTGGCACACGCTCACTCACTCGCCACCCAACCATTCATCAACCGGGCCTTGCATAAATTCACCAAAAGGGCTTTAAAAACAGCTTCGTAATTGGAGAGTCCGTTTGGAAATCCCGCTGTTTATCCTCGCCCTCGTCGCGGCCTTCATCTACACGCTGGTCGCGAGCATCCGCAATTCAAGTCGAATCAAGTCGCTGGAACGGGAAGTTCTCAGTCTCAAGCGGCTGATGGCTGCGGGCGTCACGTCGCCTGTGGCGGCGCAGGCGGAGAGCGCGGAAGCCACGGCAAAACCGGATATCGAGGCGGAAAAGGAAAGCAGGACGCCTGCGGAAGACGCAGCCTTCCAGGCTGAATACGCCTCCGAACCCCAGGAAGCCGCCGCCATGGCGCAGGCGGAAGACGCCGTGCGCGAGGACGCGCCTTCCGCTCCTGCGAGCGAGAAGGTATCCGCACCGGCAACGAAGGAAAGCTTCGAAAGCCTGCTCGGCGCACGCTGGGCTGTCTGGGCCGGTGGGCTGGCGCTGGCGCTTGGCGGTATTTTCCTTGTCAAATATTCGATCGAGTCGGGGCTGCTCAGCCCGGCGGTCAGGCTGTCGCTCGCCGCCATTTTCGGCCTCGTCCTCGGAGTTGCCGGCGAGGCCGTCCGCCGCAAGGCGGTGCCGGGCATCGCCGCCACCTATTCCAACGCCATGATACCGGGCGTGCTGACGGCGGCCGGCGCCTTGACGTTGTTCGGCGTCGTTTACGCCGCCTATGGCATTTACGGCTATATCGGCCCCGGCATGGCTTTTGGCCTTCTCGGCCTCGTCGCCTTCGCCACCATCGGGCTTTCGCTGCTGCACGGGCAGGCGCTGGCCGGCCTCGGCCTTCTCGGTTCGATGCTGACGCCGGCGCTGATTTCCACCGAAACGCCGAATATCTGGGCGCTCTTCGTGTTCCTCACCGTCTCCTGGCTGGCAACAGCGGCCGCGGCGCGCAGGCAGGGCTGGACCGTGGTTCCCTCTCTCGCCAATGTCGGCCTCGGCCTCTGGACGCTCGGCTATATCGGATTTTCCGAAACGATCAGCGCTGAACCGCCAACGCTTGCCCTGCTCGTCATGCTGGCGGGAACCATATTCCTCTGGCCCGGAAAGACATTCGACACGCCGCCTGCCGAGACCGGCGAAACCGCCGCTCCCGAGCGGCGCGCCATCCGCGCCCTACGGCTTCTGCTGCGCCCGTCGCTCGCCCTCAATCTCACCGTCTCGATGGCCGTGATCCTGCCGGCCATCGGTTTCCTGTTTGCCGATGGCGGTATCGACACCCATCCGGCGCTCATCGTTTCAGCGCTCGTCGCCGCCCTTGCGGCGCTTGGCGCCGCCCGCCACTATGGGGTCTGGCCCGCCATTATCGCAGCGCTCGGTGCGCAGGCTGCCGTGTCGCTGATGTCGCGGCAGGGCATCGACTTCATCGGCCTCATCAACGATACGTCCGTGTCCCTTCCGCCCGTATCGGCCGGCTACACGGCGGAAATCGCCATGGCGCTCGGCCTCGGAGCCGTCTTCGTGCTCTGCGCCTTCTCTTTCCTGAAACGCAAGGGCGCTGACGATGCGGACTTCGCCCAACTCTGGGCCGGCATCGCAGCACTTTTCCCGGTCTGGCTCGCCACCGCAAGCTTCGTCGAATACGGCAATCTCGGCCGTGACTGGCTGCACGCCGCCTATGGCCTCGGCCTCGGACTGGTCTTGCTTGCAGGCGCCGAATGGCTGCACCGGCAGAACAACGAGGCCTATCGCAAGCCGCTCAACATCCTCGTGCTCGGCTCCTTCGCCGCCTTCGCGCTTTGCCTGCACACGCTGACGGAGGGGCTTGCAACGACCGTGCTGCTTTCCGTCATCGGTTTCGTTTATGTGCTCGCAACACGTTACCGCAACTGGGATGTGCTGCCATGGGTGATGGCGGTGGCAAGCGTTGCCGTTCTCGGCCGCATCGCCTGGGAACCCACCATTGTCGGGCCGCAGAACCTCGGCACCACACCGGTCTTCAACGCGCTTCTGCCGGGTTACGGCATTCCCGCATTGCTGGCCGTCGCCTCGGCATGGCTGCTGCGCGACTGGCCGGGGGTCAGGGCGAAGAACTTCCTGCAGGCGATCGCCAGCGTCATGGGCCTTCTCGCCGTCGCCATCCTCATCCGCCACGCGATGAATGGCGGCACGCTTGACAACAGCGTGCCGACGCTTGGCGAACAGTCGATCTACACTCTGCTGACCATCGGCTTCTCGGGCGTCTTGATGACGCTGGATCTCAAGAGCCCCAGCCCCGTCTTCCGTTACGGCTCGATGATTGCCGGCGTGATTGCCGTCATCAATGTGCTGACGATGCATTTCTTCACGCTCAACCCCTATTTCACCGGCGAAAATACCGGCGGCATCCCGTTCCTCAACCTGCTGCTGATCGGTTACCTGTTGCCGGCGCTCGCCTATGGCGGCCTTGCCTATTATGCGCGCGAAAAACGTCCGCCGCCCTATGTCAGCATGCTGGCGGTGGCCGGTGCCGCACTCGGCTTTGCCTGGGCCACGCTTTCGGTACGCCGCTTCTGGCAGGGCGAAAACATTGCCGACTGGAAGGGCTTCCTGCAGGGCGAGACCTACAGCTATTCGGTGGTCTGGCTGCTGATCGGCGTGTTGCTGCTCGTGCTCGGCTCGCGCTTCAATGCCCGCAGCCTGCGTCTTGCATCGGCCGCTTTCGTGCTGATCTCGGTGGCCAAGGCCTTCCTGATCGACATGAGCAATCTCGAAGGCGTGCTCAGGGCGCTGTCCTTCATCGGGCTCGGCGCGGTGCTGATCGGCATCGGCCTGTTCTATCAGAAAATCCTCACCCGGAAGCCGCAGGCATGATCGCGGCCGAGGCTTTCGCGCCCTATGCGGCGCTTGCGCAGGACCTGATACCGCACGCCGCCGATACGGGCGACGGCTCGCATGATCTTGCCCATATTCACCGCGTCTTCCGCAACGCCATGCGCATCCATGCGGGCGAAGGCGGCGATGGCACGGTGCTGGCGGCCAGCGTGCTGTTGCATGATTGCGTGGCGGTGGAGAAGAACTCGCCGCTCCGCGCGCAGGCCTCACGGCTCGCGGCGGAAAAAGCCTCGGGCATTCTCGAGTCTCTCGGCTGGCGACGGCAGGATATCGACGCCGCCGCCCACGCCATCACCACCCACAGCTTTTCCGCCAATATCGAGCCGCAGACGCTGGAGGCGAAAATCCTTCAGGATGCCGACCGGCTGGACGCCATCGGTATGGTGGGGGCGGCGCGCTGCTTTTATATTGCCGGACGCATGGGCTCGGCTCTTTACGACCCGGTCGACCCGCTGGCGAAGGAGCGGCCGCTTGACGACCGCGCCTTTGCCATCGACCATTTCGAAACCAAGCTGTTCAAGCTGGCCGACGGCTTTCGCACCGAGACGGGCCGGCAGATGGCCAAGGCCCGCCATGAGCGGCTGAAACAGGTGCTGGACCTGTTTCTCGACGAGATTTGAGGAGACCCGAGATGCGTGTGACCGAACTCAACATCTATCCGCTGAAAAGCGCGCGCGGCATTCCCCTCTCCGAAAGCATCGTTTCGGCCGAAGGCCTGCCGGGCGACCGCCGCGCCATGCTGACCGACCCGACCGGCCATTTCATCACCCAGCGCGAATTGCCGGCCATCGCCACGGTTCTGGCCCGGCACGAGGATGGCGGCATGGCGCTTTTGCGGGAAGCGGATGGCGAGGTTCTCGCAAGACCTTCCGGGCAGCGCATGGATGTGGCGGTGTGGAAATCGATAGTCAGCGCCAATGTCGCCGATGCCGAGACCAACGATACGCTTTCGGCATGGCTGGGGCGCGAGGTGAAGCTGGTGTTCTTCGACGACGACTCGAAACGCATTGCAAGCCTCGAATGGACCGGCAATGAAACGCCCGTCACCTTTGCCGACGGTTACCAGATACTCGTCACCACCACCGCCTCGCTGGCCGCGCTGAACGACAATATGCGCGCCAATGGCGAGGACGCGGTCGGCATGGAGCGGTTCCGGCCCAACATCGTGCTCGATACGGACGAGCCATGGGCCGAGGACCGCTGGGCGGCCATCGAGATCGGTGGCATTCGCTTCGATCTGGTCAAACCCTGCGCCCGCTGCATCATGACCACGCAGGATCAGACGACCGGCTCCCGCGATGTGCCCTCCCCCATGAAAGCCATGGGCCGCATCCGCATGTCCGGAGACCGTCGCGTGCCCGGCCCGCTGTTCGGCTGGAACGTGACGCCGCGTGGCGAAGGCAGGCTGTCGGTTGGCGATGTGGCAAGGGTGATCGAGGAGAGGCCGGAAGGCTGGGCGATCAAGCGACGGTAAGCTGCTGGTTCAGGTCAAACCGAATCCATAGCCACGGTGCAATGTTTTCATAGGCTTGCGCACTCTCTCTCCCTCATTCCCGTGCTTGTGACAGGGATGAGGAAAGGATGCAGCGTCATCCCGTCACGGCCTGTGCGCACTGACGATCAGGAAAATCGGACGGCGATCTTCGTGCCTGAGTTCCGGCCGCTCGGCCATCAAAGCGGGATCTGGCCTCGGTTCCGCCAGCCGCCTCAAAACGAATCCGGCGGCCAGGAGACCGTTGAGAATGCCTGACACCGTGCGGTGATATTTGACCACATCGTCCGCCATCCAGTTGGAATGGCGCACGCCCTCGCTTTGATAGTTATCGAGCGGCCAGTGCAGGATTTCACCATCCTCGCCGTAGAACCAGTCCTGTTTTTCCAGCGCCGTGAAAACGGGATGTTCGATGGAAAAGATGAAATCGCCGCCGGATTTCAGCACGGCGAAAATCTTTTCGAATGCCATGTCGAGATCGCGGACGTAATGCAGGGCGAGAGAACTCAGCACTACATCGAAACTTTCCTGCGGAAAATCGATGTCTTCGATAGCGGCGCGACGGTATTCGATGCCTGGCCCACCATTTATCTCGGCGGCGCGGCGCAGCATGTTCTCCGACAGATCGACACCGACGACATGGGCCGCCCCCTGTTCCGCCGCATAACGGCAATGCCAGCCGAAACCACAGCCGAGATCGAGAAACTCCGTCCCTTTCAGGTCCGGCAGCATGGCGCGCAATTCATGCCACTCGCCGGCCTGACGCAAGCCTTCCAAAGAGCGCGGCATGGCGCTGTAACGCTCGAAAAACCCGGGATCGTCATAGATATTCTGTTTCATCGTCGTCTCTCCGGTGGCGCGCATGTGGGCCATTCCATCAATCGCATGAATAATGGCCGTCAAGAAAAGTCGCTAGTGGGAGCGGCTGACAAAAGCTAATATTCACCCCATCAAAGCGGAATCCGCGGCAAGCCATGCGCCTTTTCCTCAAGGCGCGCCGCCGCGATGGGGGAATATTCATGTCGCAAACCACACGCCAAACCATGCCCTGGCTGATTATCGCCGCCGGGTCGCTGATCGCGGTCATGACCTTCGGTCCCCGGTCGGCCATGGGCTTTTTCCAGCTGCCTATGCTCGCCGATACCGGCTGGGACCGTTCCACCTTCGGTCTCGCCATGGCCCTGCAGAACCTCTTCTGGGGGCTCGGCCAGCCCTTCTTCGGCGCCATCGCCGATAAATACGGCACGGGCCGCGTGCTCGTGCTTTCCGGCCTGCTTTATGCGGCCGGCCTCATCTGCATGTCCTTCGGCACCTCGCCCTTCTGGCTGCATTTCGGCGGCGGCGTGCTGGTCGGGCTTGGCATTGCCGCCGGCTCCTTCAGCGTCATCCTTTCGGCCTTTGCACGCCATGTCACGCCACAGCAGCGCTCGCTCGCCTTCGGCATCGGCACCGCGGCGGGCTCGGCCGGCATGTTCCTGTTCGCGCCGATCAGCCAGGGCCTGATTTCCGCCTATGGCTGGTCGGACAGCCTCGTCTGGCTTGCCGTCATGATGATGCTGGTGCCGCTGCTCGCCTTTCCGATGCGCGGCAACTCCTCTTCCGGCAACCAGTCGCAGACGCAGTTCCAGCAGACGGCGGGCGAAGCGCTGAGGGAAGCGCTCGGCCACAAGAGCTATCTTCTGTTGACGACAGGCTTTTTCGTCTGCGGTTTTCAGGTGGCCTTCATCACCGCGCATTTTCCGGCCTATCTCGGCGATATCGGCATCGAACCGCGTTATGCGGTTATTGCCATGGCGCTGATCGGCTTCTTCAACATCATCGGGTCGCTTGCCGCCGGCGTCATCGCCCAGCGTTATTCGAAACCCTATATGCTGGCCTATATCTATATCGCCCGCTCGGTCGCCGTTACGGCCTTCCTGCTCCTGCCGCAATCGCCGCTCTCGGTCATCCTCTTTGCGGCCGTCATGGGCATCCTCTGGCTTTCCACCGTGCCGCCCACCAACGCGCTGGTGGCGATCATGTTCGGCACACGCCATCTCGGCATGCTTGGCGGCGTCGTGTTCCTGTCGCACCAGATCGGTTCGTTCCTCGGCGTCTGGCTCGGCGGCTTCCTTTACGACAGGCTGGGCTCCTATGATCTCGTCTGGTGGCTGGGCGTCGGCATGGGGATCTTTGCGGCCATCGTGCATTGGCCCATTCAGGAGCGGCCGGCCCCGCGGCCCGCAATGGCCTAGTCAGACAGCCTTATCGAGCGCGGGCGGCATTGCCCTGCCCTCAATCGCCCGGCCTTCCAGCGCCTTCAGCGCCGCCTGCACGAAACCGTCGCGGGCGGCGTTTTCATTGAGGCCACGCGGATCGTAGACATGCCGGTTGAGGAAATGAGCGGTGAGGCGGAAAGCCGCCGCAAGGCTGTCAGGATCGGCGGCCCTGGACTGGCCCTCTCCGAGAAAGGCAGGAAGCGAAAGCATCCGTTCCGCATAGGGCGCACCCGCCGTGCGGCAAACCGCCCTGCCCGTTTTCGGCGATACATAAATGAGATCGGTGCGCAGCCCCGTCGCCGCACATTCGGTAAGGTCGAGGCCGAAACCGAGTTCGTTCAGCACCGCCAATTCGAAGCGCACGAACAATTCCCCGGCATCGACCGGGTCATGCAGATTGTCGAGAATGATATCCAGCGCCTGATAGAGATGCGGGTGCGGATCGCGCTCCGGCAGAAGCCTGAGCAACGCGCCCATGGCCTGTACGCCATAAACGGCGGTCGCCGTTTCCATCAGCTGCGCGGCGCGCAATTGCAGCGGCTCGATGCGGAATTCACCCAGATGATCGTGAAGCCGCGCCCGCCAGATGACATCCACCCGGTTTCCCGCCTGAAGCACCGGCTGCATGCTGCGGGATCGGCCGGAGCGCACCAGCCCCAGATGGCGGCCACGCGAAGGCGTCATCACCTCGGCGATGACACTCGTCTCGCCATGGCGTTTGACGCCGAGAATGATTGCCTCTTCCTGCCACTGCATGAAACGCGTCCGAATTTCGATTCAGGGCCAATCATACCCGATCTGACGGCGAAACGTTATTCTTTTACCGCGCCATCGACCGTGCCGACGAGGTTGAGGACGAAATCGACAATTTCGTTTTCTCCGAAGGGCTTGCCGAGCAACGGCGCGTGCATGAGATCTTCCGGAAAACCCGTCGTGTCGCCATAACCGCTGACGAAACCGAAGGGAATGGCCGCATCACGCAGCCCGCGCGCGAAATCGTAGCTCTTGCCGTCGGTAAGGCTGACATCGAGAAGCACGCAATCGGCGCCGTCCTCTTCGACGGCCTGCCGCGCCTGCGCAAGCGTGGTGGCGATGACGACGGTTCCCACTCCCATGGACTGGAGAACCGCTTCGACATCGAGCGCCACCAGATATTCATCCTCAACGATGATAACCCGCTGCGGCACCATATGTTTTCTTCTTCCCAAAAAAATAGGACCGCAAGGCTCGAAGCTGCGGTCTCCGACATGATTCTCCCGTGAGATATCACGACAGGAGTCGCAAATTACGGCTCCACCGTCATTTAAAAAAGACATGTACAAGGAAGATCAGATGAATGGTCTCTGCCGTTTTTCATCGCTTTCCCAGCCCGCCACGTTGCTCAGCCCGGCATCGTCAAGCACCAGACAGCCCTTGTCCGTCCAGCGGATGAGGCCGCGATCGACGAGCTTTCTCAAGGTCTTGTTGGTGTGAACGATGGACAGGCCGAGCGTATCGGCCACATGCTGCTGGGTGACCGGGATCGGTGTTTCGCCGGGGATGAGATTGACCGCTTTCGCCTTGCGATAAAGAAACGCGATCAGATAGGCGGCACGCTCCAGCGCGGTGCGCCGACCGATGCTGAGGAGATGGCTGTCCAGCATGCGTTCCTCGCTCGCCGCAATCCAGGTGAGGTCATAGGCAAGTGTCGGGTGATCGGTGAAGAGGTTGTTGAGGCGGGACCGCTCGAAGACGCAGAGCGTCACCGGCGACAGCGCCTCCACCGAATGCTGCATTTCCCCCATCACCGTGCCCTGAAGACCGACGAGATCGCCCGGCATGACATAGTTGAGTATCTGCCGCCTGCCGTCCTCCAGCGTTTTGTAACGGAAAGCCCAGCCCTGCAAAACGGTGTAAAGATGGGCGCTGTGCGAGCCTTCCATCAAAATGACCGAGCCGCTTTCCACAGCAAGTTCGCCCGTCTTGAAACGCGAGACAAAATCGAGTTCGGGGGAGGAAAAATCCCGGAAATGCGGCAGGTCGCGCAGGGGACATTGTTGGCACGGGGTGGTGGAAATTCCGTTCGGTTTTTTTGGCGACATGAATATCCGTCATCGAAAAAGGTTGCGCCCAATTGTTTTGGAACAACCCGCCCGAACCTATTCGGTTCCCGATGGGGGTGAAGATATTCAGTTCGTGCTTTGTGCGTCGTTCCGTTTCCCCACTCTCCCTCATTCCTGTGCTCGTCACAGGAATCCAGCCGACTCGCGTCTGCGCGGCGAGAGAGTCTTTCCAGCCCAAGGACTTGGGCTGGCTGGATCCCTGTGACAGGCACAGGGATGAGGGAGGATGCCCGGCAATTACCCCCGCGGGAACTCCAGTCCCATTTCACGGAAGCGCTCGGGGTCGTCGCCCCAGTTCTCGCGCACCTTGACGAACAGGAAGAGATGAACGGGCTGTTCGAGGATTTCCGACAGTTCCTTGCGCGAGGCGGTGGAAATGGCCTTGATCGCATCGCCATTCTTGCCGAGCGCGATCTTCTTCTGGCTGTCGCGCTCGACATAGATCACCTGCTCGATGCGCACGGAGCCGTCCTTGCGTTCTTCCCACTTTTCGGTCTCGACGTGCGAGGCGTAGGGAAGCTCCTGATGCAGGCGCAGAAACAGTTTTTCGCGGGTGATTTCGGCGGCGAGCTGGCGCATCGGCAGGTCGGAAATCTGGTCTTCCGGATAATACCACGGGCCTTCCGGCAGTTCGGCGGCCAGATAGTTCATCAGGTCCTCGCAGCCCGAACCGTTGGTCGCCGAGATCATGAAGGTGCGGTCGAAAGCGACCGTTTCATTGGCGGCGGCGGCGAGCTTCAGAAGGTCTTCGCGCTTCACCTGATCGATCTTGTTGAGGCAGAGGATTTTCTTCTGGGGAACATCCTTCAGACCTTCGAGGATGGTTTCCGCATCGCCCTTCAGGCCGCGTTCGCTGTCGATCAGCAGCAGGATGAGATCGGCATCCTTCGCGCCGCCCCAGGCGGAGGTGACCATGGCGCGGTCCAGCCGGCGGCGCGGCTTGAAGATGCCGGGCGTATCCATGAAAACGATCTGGGCATTGTCGTGAATGACGATGCCGCGCATCACGGCGCGCGTCGTCTGCACCTTGTGGCTGACGATCGAGACCTTGGCGCCCACCAGCCGGTTCACCAGCGTCGACTTGCCGGCATTGGTCGGGCCGATGAGGGCGACGAAGCCGGAGCGGGTCGGAAGGGCATTGTCTTCTCCTTCAATGGCGGGGTTTTCGTGATCGGTCATGATATCCATTCAAGGTCAGAGGTATTCAACATGCGGCCAAAGGGTCCGCCATGCGCTCGATTTTCAGCAGCCGGCTTGCCGGGCGCTCAGTTCAGGTGGAGGATTTCTGCCAGACGCCTTCGCGTTCCAGCAATCTGGTTGCCGCCACCTG
>QFOL01000081.1 GCA_003241215.1 Agrobacterium fabrum | reverse complement strand
GTACGACGGTCATGCAATTCCTCCTCAGGGCCGCTCTCGTTTTTCTTGCATAACATCAAGAAATATGTAAATCAATGATGTATCAATTTTTGTTTCGGGGGAGGAAACGGTATATGAAACACACTGGTGGCAGCCTGCCAATGTATATGCAGATCGCCGAAATGCTGGTGCGCGAGGTAGCGGCGGGCCGGTTGATCGATGGCGAGAAGCTGGCGCCGGAGCGCGACATGGCGGCTGATCTCGGTATCGCCGTTGGCACGTTGCGAAAGGCGCTTGCCGAATTGCAGGAACGCGGCCTGCTGGAGCGCGTGCAGGGCTCGGGCAATTACATTCGCGCCGTCAGCGATCCGCAGAGCGTCTATGCCTTCTTCCGGCTTGAACTGATCGAGGGCGGCGGCCTGCCGACGGCGGAGGTTCTGGATGTGGCGCGCCTTGCCAAGCCCGCCGCCCTGCCCGCCTTCGGCACATCGGCCGAAGGACACAGGATCCGCCGCCTCCGACGCATCGCCGGCAAACCGGCGGCCATCGAGGAAATCTGGCTTGATGGTTCTTACGTCGACACCATCACCATCGAGAACATGTCGGAATCCCTTTATCTCTATTACCGCACCCGCCTCAACCTCTGGATATCGAAGGCGGAGGATCGCATCGACCTCGGTGAAGTACCGGAATGGACGCCCGAGGTCTTCGGTCAGAAATCAGGCGCGCTGGTGCCGCGGGTGCTGCGTCTCAGCCAGGCGCAGGATGGCGCGGTGGCTGAAGTTTCATGCACCTGGTTCGACCATACCATTGCCCGATATGTTTCTCGCATACGTTGAGATCGCGCAAAATTCGCCTGATCCAGATCGATGGCGAAATTTGACGGGAGCCAAGCAAGCAGCGACCTGCCTTGTGGGCAATTTCGCGGTTATATTTCTTTGAATCAAAGGCTTAATAGTTTTTGATTTCTGTCAGAAATAAAATTGATACACTATTGATTTCCTTTTTCTGAAAGGTAATATCACGACCTCAGGGAGACAGGCGTTTCGCCATCCCACGATATCGCCAGACAATCGGGATCGATTTTCAACAATGCGATGCGTGGAACTTGAAGGTTGATACCGGCAATGGCGTCCATCCAGATTCGGGACGCGCCGGTCGTGAGGAGGAAAATATGGCTTCGGTCAGCCTGCGCAAGCTGGACAAGAGTTACGGTGCGCTGCGCATCGTCAAGGGCATCGACCTTGAAATCAATGACGGCGAATTCGTGGTGTTCGTCGGCCCTTCCGGCTGCGGCAAATCCACGACGCTGCGCATGGTCGCGGGTCTCGAGAGCATTACCGGCGGCGAGGTGCGGATCGGCGACCGTGTCGTCAACCGGCTGCCGCCACGTGAGCGCGATATCGCCATGGTGTTTCAGGACTATGCGCTTTATCCGCACAAGACGGTGCGCGAAAACATGGGTTTCAGCCTGAAGGTGCGCGGCGTGAGCGGATCGCAGGCCAATGCCAGCATCGATGAGGCGGCAAGGATGCTCGGCATCGAGCACCTGCTCGACCGGCGGCCCGGCCAGCTTTCCGGCGGCCAGCGCCAGCGTGTGGCCATGGGCCGCGCCATCGTGCGCCGTCCGCAGGTCTTCCTGTTCGACGAGCCGCTTTCCAACCTCGACGCTAAACTCCGCGGACAGGTGCGCACGGAAATCAAGCGCCTGCACCAGCAACTCGGCACGACCATCATCTATGTTACCCACGACCAGGTGGAGGCCATGACACTGGCCGACCGCATCGTCATCCTGCGTGGCGGCGATCTCGAACAGGTCGGCACACCGGACGAGGTTTATAACCGCCCCGAAAGCGTCTTCGTCGGCGGTTTTGTCGGTGCGCCGGCGATGAACTTCGCCCGCGCAAAGGTGAGCGGCGACCGGCTGGCATTTTCCGACGGCAATGCCCTGCCGATGGCAGCCATTCGCCCCGCGCGGGAGACCGGGCTCGAAGGGCGCGAAGTCATCGTTGGCATTCGCCCGGAACATTTCGGCCCCGCCGAAGGCTTCGACACGCAGCTTGCGGTCAAGGTGCAGGTGGTGGAGCCGCTGGGTTCGGACACGCTCGTGCATTTCAGCCTCGGCGATGCGGCACTGACCGCACGCATGCCGCCGCAGCTTCGCCCGGCGCCGAACGAGGAGCTTAAGATCGGGCTCGATCCGTCCAAGGTTCATCTTTTCGACGCCGCGACGGAGCGCTCAATCCACTGATTGCCGGGCGAAGACACGCTGCGGCCAACAGGTTTAATAACGGGAGGAACACATGACATTTAAAACCATCAGGGGCAAAGCCCTCATGGGTGCCGCGCTCTGCGCAACCATGCTCGCCTTTTCGGGACAGGCCTTTGCCGATGCCGAACTGAAGATCTTCGTTTCCAGCCAGCACCAGCCGGATGTGTGGCGCAAGGCGCTCGATCAATATGAGGCGAAGACGCCGGGCGTTAAGGTCGTGATCGAGACCGGCGGCAACACCTCGGAAATGCAGGCGCAATATCTCAACACCGTCATGTCGGCCAAGGATTCGAGCCTCGACGTGCTGATGCTCGACGTCATCCGTCCGGCGCAATTCGCTACCGCCGGATGGACCAGCGATTTTTCCGGCAAGGACATGTCCGCCTATCTGCCGACCTATGCCGAAGCCAACACCGTGGACGGCAAGATCGTGGCATTGCCCGCCTTCGCCGACTCCATGTTCCTTTATTACCGCAAGGACCTGCTGGACAAATACGGCATTCAGCCACCAACCACCTGGGACGAGCTGAAGGAAGCCTCCAGGAAGGTGATGGAAGGCGAAAAGAACCCCGAGCTTCAGGGACTGTCCTTCCAGGGCAAGGCGATCGAAGGCGCGGTCTGCACCTTCCTCCTGCCCTATTGGAGCGAGGGCAAGTCTCTGGTTGAAAACGGCAAGCTGAATTTCGACAACAAGGCGGCCGTGGATTCGCTGAAGCTCTGGAAGAGCTTTGTCGATGAAGGCATTTCCAAGAAGAATATTTCCGAAGTCGCAACCGACGATACCCGCAAGGAATTCCAGGCCGGCAAGGTTCTCTTCGCCGTCAACTGGTCCTATGCCTGGACCCATTTCCAGGGCAAGGAATCGCAGGTAAACGACAAGGTCGGTGTCGCCCGCCTGCCGGCCGTCAAGGGCGGCGAGCAGACAACCTGCCTCGGCGGCTGGGAATTCGGCGTTTCCGCCTATTCCAAGCAGCAGGATGAAGCCAAGAAGCTGGTGGAATATCTCTCCGGTCAGGATGTGTCGAAGTTCATGGCCATCAACGCCACGCTGCTGCCGACCTATGCCGCGCTCTACAAGGATGCGGATGTGACCAAGGCGATCCCGTGGTTCGCCGATGCGTTGCCCGTGGTTGAAACCGCCAAGGCCCGCCCCGTGACGCCGCGTTACAACGAGGTCAGCGAAACCATCCGCACCACCGTCAACGGCGTGCTTGCCGGCGTGATGACGCCGGAGGATGGCGCAAAGCAGATGGAAAGCCGTCTGCGGCGCGTTCTGCGTTAAGCCTTGGACCGGAAAGCGGCGTGCTTGCCATGCCCTTTCCGGCCGCTTCGACTGACAGGAACAAAGCCGTTTGAACGGCGCGATAAACGGGCCGGAGATGAACCGGTCCGAGCGGGAGACGACGACGTGAATCCAGTTGCGGGAGTGGCAGACGTGACAATGCCGGAAAGAACCATGGTCCGGGTGGACGAGAAACCGCAACCGCGCTGGACGCGGTGGCTCGATCTCGGCGACCGGTCGCTGGCCGTGCTTCTGCTGGCGCCGGCGGCGATCCTGCTGTCGCTCATCATCGTCTATCCGGTGGCGCGGCTCGTCTATACCAGCTTTTTCAGCCTGTCGCTGACATCAGGGCTGTCGGCGGAATTTATCGGCTTTGAAAATTACACCGCCATGTTCGATGATCCCATTTTCTGGGAAACGACGTGGAACACGGTCCTGATAACGCTCATCACCGTGCCCGGCGCATTGTTGATGGGTCTCGGCCTGGCGCTACTCGCCAACTTGCCCTTTTCCATGCAATGGCCGATGCGGCTTTCGCTGCTGATCCCCTGGGCGCTGCCGCTGTCTTTCGCCGGCCTGATCTTCGCATGGTTCTTCCATTACGAATATGGCGTGGTCAACGATGTGCTCAACCGTTTCGGCTTTGAGGGCGTCATCTGGTTCAATTCACCGAACTGGGCCTTTGCGGCCATCTGCCTGACAATCATCTGGAAGACATCCTCCTTCATGGCGCTGATGATCCTCGCCGGCCTGCAGACCATTCCGCGTTCACTCTACGAGGCGGCGGATGTGGATGGCGCCGGCAAAATCCGGCAGTTCTTCGAAATCACCCTGCCGCTTCTGAAACCCTCGATTGTCGTCGCGCTCATCTTCCGCACCATCACGGCGCTGCAGACCTTTGATATTCCTTACATGATGACCGGCGGCGGCCCCGGCACATCCACCACGACACTTGCCATGTACATTCACCAGAACACCGTTTCCTTCCTCGATCTCGGTTACGGTTCAGCGCTCGCGGTCATGATGTTTGCGCTCTCCATGTGCGTCACCGCCGTTTATCTCCGCATTATCAGGACCAAGGACTGATCCCATGAGCACCGCTGCAAATTCCGGTCTGTCCTCCTTCTTTTCCGGCAAACCGCTACGCTTCATCGCGGCCTCCATCCTCTTGGTCAACGGCCTGTTTCCGGCAATCTGGATCCTCTTCACCTCGCTGAAGACCGAAGCGGAACTGACGGTCAAGCCAATCACCTGGTTTCCGCACACGCCGACGCTGGCCAATTACATGCAGGCCTTCTCCGACCAGCCGCTGCATCTCTTCCTGTTCAACAGCTTCATGGTGGCGCTGCTTTCAACCGCGCTCACCATCCTGATTTCGGTGCTGGCGGCTTACGCACTGGCGCGGCTGAATCTCAAATACCGGGCGCTGATCCTCTCGCTCATCATCGCCGTCTCCACCTTCCCGCTGGTGACGCTGCTGGTGCCGCTGTTCGAAATCATGCGAGCGCTCAACCTGCTCAACAGCTGGACGGCGCTGATCCTGCCCTACACGGTGCTTTCGCTGCCGGTCTGCACGCTGATGCTGGTCTCCTTCTTTGAGAGCATTCCGCGCGATCTCGAAAACGCCGCCATGATCGACGGCTGCACCCGCATCGGTGCACTCTTCAAGGTCGTCGTGCCGCTCTGCGCACCGGGCGTCTTCACCGCGGGCATTCTTGCCTTCGTGAATGCCTGGGATGAATTCCTGCTGGCGCTGTCCTTCAATTCCAACCCGGCGCTCCGTACACTCCCTGTCGGCATCCAGCTTTATCAGGGTGAATTCGCCTTCCCCTGGCCGGTCATTTCGGCGGCGCTGGTGGTCGGCATCGTGCCCGTCGCGATCCTGATCGTCATCTTCCAGGAGCGGGTTGTCTCTGGCCTCACAGCCGGTGGTCTCAAGGGCTAAAAGGTTAAGTCATGCATTTCGAAACGACCAAAGACGGCTTCACGCTCACAATCGGCAATCGTACCATCCTTTCTCACTCGTCGGAGAATCCAGCCCTTTTCGCCGGTTTCGGCAAGGAGAGGATGGATATGTATCGCGGCAATTTCGATATCGAAGATTATGTCATCGAGCGAACCGCCCTTCGCCATGCCGAGGTGAGTGGGGATAGCGTCACGCTCTCATCCGCACCGGGACAGGCCCCGCGCCTGCGCCTGACGCTCGACGGCAATGCTATCAGGCTAACGGCACTGGATGAAACCATCAACCGCCTCTGGCTGCGGGTCGTCGCGGAAGTGGACGAACATGTCTGGGGCGGCGGCGAGCAGATGTCGTATTTCGACATGCGCGGTCGCCGCTTTCCGCTCTGGACCTCGGAGCCGGGAGTCGGCCGCGACAAGAGCACCGAAATCACCTTCAAGTCCGATGTCAGCGGCAAGGCGGGCGGTGATTATTACAACACCAACTATCCGCAGCCGACTTACCTGTCGTCACGCAGATATGCATTGCACGTTGAAACGACCGCTTATTCGGTCTTCGATTTCCGCAACGGCGATTTCCATGAGATCGAGATATGGGCGATCCCCGAAAAGATCGAATTCTTCGCCGGTGACAGTTTCACCGATATCGTTTCCGCCCTCTCCCTGCGCTTCGGGCGTCAGCCGGAACTGCCGGAATGGGTCTATAACGGCGCGATCATCGGATTAAAGGATGGCGTCAACTCCTTTGCCCGGCTGGAGAAAATTCGCGCGGCCGGAACGAAGGTATCAGGCCTGTGGTGCGAAGACTGGGTGGGGCTTCGCCAGACATCCTTCGGCGCGCGCCTGTTCTGGGACTGGCAGGCGAACGACACCCGTTATCCGCATCTGCGCCAAAAGATCGCCGAGCTTGCCGATCAGGGCATCCGCTTCCTTGGTTATGTGAACCCCTATCTCTGCGTCGACGGCCCGCTTTTCCCGGTGGCCGAAAAAGCCGGTTATTTCGCCACCGGTTCGGACGGCAAGACAGCGCTGGTGGATTTCGGCGAGTTCGATTGCGGCGTGGTCGATTTCACCAATCCGGCTGCGGCCGATTGGTTCGCCGAGGAGATCATCGGCAGGAACATGCTGGATTTCGGCCTTTCCGGCTGGATGGCCGATTTCGGCGAATATCTGCCGATAGACATTGCCCTTTCCAACGGCGTCGACGCCAAGCTGATGCACAATGCCTGGCCCACACTCTGGGCCGAGGTCAATGCAAAGGGTGTCGAGAGCCGCGGCAAGACCGGCGAGGCGCTGTTCTTCATGCGCGCCGGCTTCACCGGCGTACAGGCGCATTGCCCGCTCATCTGGGGGGGCGATCAGTCCGTCGACTTCTCCCGCCACGACGGCCTAGTCACCGTCATCTGCGGCGCGCTTTCCTCCGGCCTCATGGGCAACGCCTATCACCATTCCGATATTGGCGGTTACACCAGCCTGTTCGGCAATGTCCGGACGGCGGAACTCATCATGCGTTGGGCGGAAATGGCCGCCTTCACCCCGGTCATGCGCACACATGAGGGCAACCGCCCGCGCGACAACCTCCAGATCGATCAGGACGAAGCGGTTCTTGCCCATTTCGCCCGCATGACGACGATCTACACCGCGCTCTCCCCCTATCTGAAATCGCTCTCCGCCGAAGCGGCCAGCACCGGCCTGCCGGTGCAGCGGCCGCTCTTCCTGCATTACGAGGACGACCGACAGACTTATACCATTCAGGACAGCTATCTCTACGGAGCGGACATGCTGGTCGCCCCGGTCTGGGAAGCGGGCGAAACGCAGCGCACGCTCTATCTTCCGGGCAATGGGGAATGGGTGCATCTGTGGAGCGGCGTACGTCATTCTGGCGGAGGAAAAGTCACCGTAGATACGCCGCTTGGCCAGCCAGCGGTGTTCTATCGTGCCGATAGCAGCCATCGCCAGCTGTTTGAACAGCTTCGCGGTATCTGAGCCGTTGACAGCCAGCTAAAAAAACGACAGTTTCCGACCCATTCCGAGGGGAGCATCTGACGATGCTGAGATGGTGATGAGCCGGACCCTTGAACCTGATCCGGGTCATGCCGGCGTAGGAACGGAAACTGCCGCGCTTTTTTAAATGTGCCGCCCTTTCTCTTCTCCGCGTTTCCCGGATCTCCGTGATTGTCACATCTGGAGATAGAACGATGATGCTGAAAACTTCCGCCCTTCGCACATGGTGCGTTTGCGTCTGAGGTCCGGCTCATGCGTGCCACCCATGCGCTGAACGGTGTCGGTCTTCTGCTTCTTCTCTGGCAGGCGGGGACATGGCTGTTCGCACCGCCCCGTTACATTCTGCCGTCCCCGGCCGATGTCGCCGGTGCCTTCCTGCGCCAGCCGGGCTTCCTGTTCGGCCAGGCCATGGTGACGTTTGGCGAAATGGCCCTCGGGCTTGCGGCAGGCATCACCGCCGGCATTGCCGTCTCCTTCACAATTGCCGCCATACCGCGCCTTGGCCGCCTCGTCTGGCCCATGGTTCTGGTGTTGCAGGCTTTTCCGGTCTTCGTGCTCGCCCCCATTCTTGTCCTCTGGTTCGGCTTCGGCATGGCCTCGAAAGTGGTGATGACCGCGATCATCATATTCTTTCCGGTCGCTTCCTCCTTCACCGACGGCCTCAATCGCACGGATCGCGCCATTCTCGACGCCGCCTCGCTGACTGAGGCGAGCCACTGGCAGATCCTCACCCGGCTGCGTGCGCCGCTGGCGCTGCCCTCGCTGATTTCAGGCCTGAGGGTGGCCGCACCGCTCGCCCCGCTTGGCGCTGTCATCGGCGAATGGGTGGGCGCATCAGCCGGGCTCGGTTTCGTCATGATCCAGTCCAACGCCCGCATGCAGACCGACACCATGTTCGCCGCCATGGCCATTCTCGCCATCATGGCGGTGCTGCTGCGGCTTGTCGTCGACTTTTCGACCGCCAATCTGGCCCCCTGGGCCAAGGAAACAGAACACACCATTCCTTTCAGATCTTTACGGAGACTTTCGGCACCATGAAACGAACTCTTCTTTCCCTCGTCGTCGCGGCGGCAAGCGTGCTTTCGCCCATGCAATCGCAGGCGGCGGACAAGCTGACCGTGTTGCTCGAATGGTTCGTGAACCCCGATCATGCGCCGATGGTAATCGCCAAGGAACGCGGCCTGTTTGCCGATGCGGGGCTCGAGGTGGAACTGGTTCCGCCCGCAGACCCCTCCGCCGTGCCGCGCCTCGTCTCGGCGAAACAGGCTGATATCGGCGTGCACTACCAGCCGAACCTCTATCTCGATCACGATGCCGGCCTGCCGCTCGTGCGTTTCGGCACGCTGGTCGAAACGCCTCTCAACACTGTCACCGTTCTGGCCGATGGCCCGATCAAGAGCCTGAAAGACCTGAAGGGCAAGAAGGTCGGCTTTTCCGTTTCCGGCTTCGAGGATGCCATGCTGAAGCGCATGCTGGAAAAGGACGGCCTGACGAAGGACGATATCGAACTCATCAACGTCAATTTTTCGCTCTCGCCGTCGCTGATCGCCGGCAAGGTGGATGCCACGCTTGGCGGCTTCCGCAATTTCGAACTGACGCAGATGAAGCTCGAGGGACATGAAGGCCGCTCCTTCTTCCCGGAGGAACACGGCGTGCCGGCCTATGACGAGCTGATCTTCGTCACCCATCGCGACCTCGTGAAGGACAGCCGCCTGCCGCGTTTCCTCTCCGCCGTGGAACAGGCCGCCATCTTCATCACCAACCACCCGCAGGAATCCTGGCAGCTTTTCATCAAGGCCTATCCGAACCTTGACGATGCGCTGAACAAGCAGGCCTTCTTCGATACGCTGCCGCGTTTCGCCAAGCGCCCGGCCGCGCTCGACCGCACGCGCTACGCCCGTTTCGGCGCCTTCATGCAGGAGATGCAGCTGATCAAGCAGGCGCCGGCGGCGGACGACATCGCCGTGGAGCTGCAACAGCCATGACCACGAGTTTGCCAACAGCGGCAAAAGCCGCCGAGATTCTCGAGAAAGTGCGGCTAACGCGCCCACGCGTACATTGCCTGATGAATACCGTGGTGCAGAAATTTACCGCCGACGGCATCACCGTCGTCGGCGGCATTCCCTCCATGACCACCTCGCTCGAGGAAATCGAGAGCTTCGTGACGAAGGCGGATGCGCTGACCGTCAATCTCGGCACACTGGATGCCGAGCGGCGCAAGGTCATCCGGCTGGCGATCGAGATCGCCAATGCATCCGGCAAGCCATGGATCGTCGACCCCGTTCATTGCGATTATTCACCGTCGCGTCTGGCATTCGCGCGCGAACTGATCGCACTTTCCCCGACCATCGTGCGTGGCAATCACGCCGAAATGAGCCTGATCGGCGAGGTGCCGGATGCGGTGCGGATCGAGACCGGACCTGTCGATCATCTGCGCGATGCCACCCGTGGCGTTAGGATTGTCAACGGTCATCCATGGATGGCGAAGGTGACGGGAACGGGGTGCCTTTCGGGCGGTGTCATCGCCGCCTTCATGGCTGTCGAAAAAGACGCGTTGACGGCGGCGGCCTCCGCCCTTGCCGTCACCGGCGTTTCCGCCGAACTCGCAGCCAAGCACGCAAGAGGCCCCGGCAGCTTCGAACCGGCGTTTCTGGATGCGCTTTCCGAAATTTCCGGTGAGGACATCACACATCACGCGAGGATAGAGCATGAACAAGGTTGATTACCGCCTCAACGCGCTGGTCGATGCGAGCCTCGGCGATGTCGCGCCGCTGCCGGAGCTTGCGCTCGCCGCCGCGCTGAACGGCGCGACCATTCTGCAATATCGCGACAAGCACGGCTCGACGCGCGAGATGATCGAAAACGCGCGCGCCATTCACGAGGCCATCGCCGGCACCGGCGTGCCGCTGGTCATCAACGACCGGGTGGATGTGGCGCTCGCCTCGGGCGCGGACGGGGTGCATCTCGGCGCCGACGACATGGACGCCAAAACCGCAAGGCGCATTCTCGGCGAAAAGGCGATCATCGGCCTCACCGTCAAGAACCGGTCCGATGCCGAGCGGGCGGCCTCCATGCCCGCCGACTATGCCTGCATCGGCGGCGTGTTCGAAACCGTTTCCAAGATCAATCCGGACAAGCCGGTCGGTATCGACGGCTTGACCACGCTGCGCGCCATGCTGAAGGAGTGGAAGCCGGATATGCCGGTCGGCGCTATCGCCGGCATCGATCTTGCCCGTGTGCCGCCGGTCATCGCGGCGGGTGCGGATGGTGTGGCGGTGATTTCCGCCATTTTCCGCGCGGGCGATATTGCCAGCGCAACCAAGGACTTCCGCTCCAAGATTGACGCGGCGCTGAAAGCGAGACAGCCATGACATCAATTGCATTGACCATTGCCGGCTCCGACAGCGGCGGCGGCGCGGGCATCCAGGCGGACATCAAGACCTTCTCCGCGCTCGGCGCCTATGCCGCCAGCGTCATCACCGCCATCACCGCCCAGAACACCAAAGGCGTGACGGCGGTGGAGGATATTTCAGTCGCCACCATTATCGCGCAGATGGATGCGGTATTCTCCGATCTCACCGTCAATGCGGTGAAGATCGGCATGGTCTCGCGGATTGAAACCATCGCCGCCATCGCGGAACGGCTTCGGCGGCAATCGCAGCCGGTGGTGCTCGATCCGGTCATGGTGGCTACATCAGGCGACCGTTTGCTGCATGAAGACGCCATCGAGACATTGCGGCGCGACTTGCTGCCGCTCGCCACCATCGTTACGCCGAACCTGCCCGAAGCGGCGCTGCTGACCGGCACTTCGATGGCGAAAACGGAGACGGAGATCGCCCGGCAAGCCGAGGCGATCCTGAAGGCGGGCGCAAAAGCCGTGCTCATCAAGGGCGGCCATAGCGACGGGCCGGAGAGCACGGACTATCTGTTTGCGGATGGCGCCATGCAGGCGCTTTCCGCAGCACGGGTGGAGACGAAGAACGACCACGGCACCGGCTGCACGCTGGCGGCAGCGATTACGGCTCATCTGGCAAAGGGTTGTGAGTTGCGGGAGGCGGTTGGGCTTTCGAAGGACTATCTGAATGGGGCGCTCGATGCCGGGCGAGGCCTTGCCGTCGGGCACGGGCGGGGGCCGGTGCATCATTTTTATCGGTGGTGGGGGTGACTTGAAGTGGCGGAGCGTGGGGCTTACCCCCCTCTGTCCTGCCGGACATCTCCCCCTCAAGGGGGGAGATCGGATGGAGCGCCCGCTCGTCCCCTCGCAGCCATCTTATCAATAAAGTGACGTTGCTGAATGTGGTGGGCAAGCCACTTGTCGATCTCCCCCCTTGTGGGGGAGATGTCCGGCAGGACAGAGGGGGGTGGCCGCATATTCTGCCGCTCGTAAAATGCGACTACCGCGCCTTCGGCGTCGCCAACACATTCCGGATCGCAAAACTCGAATGAATGCGCGAAACCCCCGGCAGCTTCGACAGAATTTCCTTGTGAATCCGCTCGAAATCCCCGGCACTTTCCGCCTCGCAGCGCAGGAAATAATCCGAACCGCCCGTCATCAAATAACATTCGCGGATTTCCGGATAGCGCCGCACCGCATTTTCGAAACGATTGAGAAAATCCTCCGTCTGGCGGTCGAGCGTGATCTGGACGATGACCGAAATCACCTCGCCGCCGGCAAGGCCGCTGGTCAGCGCCGTGTAACCGCGAATGATCCCTTCCCGCTCGAGAATATCGACCCGGCGAAGGCAGGCGGATGCGGAAAGCCCGACTTCTGCTGCGAGTTTCGCATTGCTGATGCGGGCATTGAGCCGGAGCAGGCGGATGATGTGGCGGTCGGTCGCATCGAGGGACGACATAGAAGATTCCAATCAGCAAAAGAAAATTGCGCGATTGTGAATTCTATCGCATTTTCTTCGAATAATCGCCAAGAAATTCGATAATCGTTGCAATACCCTCATGGGATAAAAATGAGGGTGAACGACCATGGACATGCAGATCAGCCGCCAGCAGGCCGCCGGTGGTGCAAGCGGCCATTTAACCATCGATCTCGGCGCATTACGCGACAATTATCTGACCCTAGCCGCCATGACGCCCGCATCGCAGACGGCAGCGGTCGTCAAGGCCGATGCATACGGTCTCGGCGCCGATATCGTCTCGCAAGTCCTGTTCGAGGCGGGCTGCCGCAATTTCTTCGTCGCCCATATTGATGAAGCCTTGGCGTTGCGACTGCGGCTTTCGGCAGAAGCGCGGATTTTCGTCCTTAACGGTCTTCAGCCCGGCAATGAAACCTCCTGCGCCGCCATGGCCATCACCCCGGTTCTGAATTCGCTGGAGCAGATCGCCCAATGGTCGGCCCACGCCAATAAGCTTGCCAAGACGCTCAGCGCCGCCGTGCAGATCGATACCGGCATGTGCCGTCTCGGCCTTTCCCCTGAAGAGCTCGAAATCCTCGCCTCCCGGCCACAATTGCTCGATGGTATCGACATCGCCTTCGTGATGAGCCACCTCGCCTGCGCCGACGAACCGGACCATGCCTCCAATGCCGCGCAGCTTGCGGTGATGCGCAAAGCCGCCATTGCCTTTCCTGAAACGCCCGTCTGCTTTTCGAATTCCGGCGGCATCTTTCTGGGCAATGATTATCACAACCACCTGCTGCGGCCCGGCATCGCACTTTATGGTGGCGCACCCTCCATCGCACGCCCCAACCCGATGAAGCCGGTCGTTCGCCTCGATCTGGCCGTCATCCAGACCCGCACCGTTCCGGCCGGTTCGCTGGTCGGTTACGGCGGCTCCTTCGAAGCGGTCGGCCCCACGCGTCTGGCGACCATCGCCGCCGGTTACGCTGACGGCCTGCCGCGGTCGCTCAGCAATCGTGGCGCGGCGTGGTATAACGGCGTGCGCCTGCCGATTGCGGGACGCGTTTCGATGGACAGCATCATTCTCGACATATCCGCCCTACCCGAGGGAACATTGACCCAGGGCAGCCTTGTGCAGATGATCGGTCCGGACCAGACGCTGGAAGACATTGCCGAGGATGCCGGCACGATCGCCTATGAAATCCTGACCGGCCTCGGACGCCGTTATCGCCGTAGTTATATTCAGCCGGGAGAAACCCCGGCAGCCGCTTCAACATCAGTCAATCACAAGTGAGACGATCATGAACGTCACTATCCTCGGAGCCGGCGTCGTCGGCGTGACATCCGCCTGGTATCTGGCCAAAGC
>QFOL01000455.1 GCA_003241215.1 Agrobacterium fabrum | reverse complement strand
AAGCTCGACGGCGCGGCTGATCATCTTCATGCCTTCATCGAGATTGATGCCCTTGTCCACCCAGGAATAACCCAGATAGTTCAGAACCTGCGGCTGCTCCGGGTTGAGCTCCAGCGCCCGCTTGAAATTCGGTTCGGCCTTGTCCCATTCCTTTAGCCGCTCATAGGCGATGCCACGCTGGAAGAAGACCGACCAGTCGGATTTCTGCGGCACGGAGCCGATCACCTCTATGGCCTTGTCGTAGTTCTCGGCCATTGCCCTGTAGTCCTTGGCGTCCGAAAGCACGCTGCCATAGGCGAGATAGGAACGAATGTCCTTCGGATCGGATTCTAGCAGGGATTTGAGATGCGCGCGCGCTTCCTCCACCTTGCCGGTCTGTGCGAGCGTCAGTCCGAGCTGCAGCTCGGAGATGCGATACATCGGCGAATCCTTCGGCACCTCGCGGTAGAAGGCAATGGCGCGATCAGGCTGTTTCAGGGCTTCGGAAAGGCCGCCGAGAAGGATGAGCGTATCCGGGCTCTTCGGATCGAGCGCGTGTGAGGTCTGGAGGTAAAGCGTGACGATCTCTTCGGCGCCTTCGCGGTTCAGCGCGCCGGCGATGGAGAACATGACGCCGGCAGCACCCTCCACGGCATTGGTGATCTGCTGTTCCGGCTTTTCACCCTTTTCGATGGACTGGCGAAGCGCCTTCAACGGCGCGTAATTCGGCGCGAAAGTGTCGCCGACCGCAATCGCATCCAGCGCCTTCTGCCTGTTGCCGGCGGAGGCTTC
The DNA here is from genome assembly GCA_003241215.1 of Agrobacterium fabrum. GTDB lineage: Bacteria > Pseudomonadota > Alphaproteobacteria > Rhizobiales > Rhizobiaceae > Agrobacterium > Agrobacterium fabrum_A. The sequence continues at coordinate 1,762 of QFOL01000455.1, read as the reverse complement.
CAGCCGGGCAAGCGCCATCACCGCGCGCATATAGGTATCGGACGCGGTCGCCCCGCCTTCGCGATCCGTCACCGCCTCGTTCAGGCTCTTGCGGGCGGCCTCGTTATTGCCGGAAACAAGGGCGATGGCGGCCGCATTGTATTTCTGGAAGATCGAAATCCAGCCCGGGCCCTTCATATTGTTGACCAGCGCCAGCGCTTCCTTCGGCTTGCCGGAGCCGGCACGCGCCCATGCGGTCAAAAGCGTGTTGACCATGCGGTCGAGATCGTTGGGACCCGTGTATTTCAGGATCTTCTCGGCCTTGGCGAAGTCCTTGTCCTTGATGGCATCGAGACCGCGCACGATGGTCGTCACGCGCTCGACGGAGGTGTCATCCTTCATCGAATCGGCGATCTTGGCGCCGGCCTCGAAATTGCCGCTCAAAAGTTCGGCGATCATCAGCCGCTGGCGGATTTCCGTATTGGCCGGATCGAATTCCAGCGCCTTTTTGTAAAGCGAAATCGCGGTGGGATAATCCTGATCGACATCGGCGTTGCGCCCGGCGAGGAAAGCGCCGGAGAAGGTGTTCACCTTGCCGGGATCGAACGTGACGGCCTTGTCTTCCGGTGTCGCCTTCGTCTCCGCAAAGCCGGGGCTTGCACCCGCGCCGATTGCGAGAGCAGCGGCAAGGGCCGCGCTGCAGAGAAGACGGAGTGCTGGTTTACGCCGCATGAGGGAACCTTTGCCTTTGTGCAGAAGCACGGAAAAATCAGTTTCCATTGTTGGTCACGATAGAATGGCTTTTTTGAAGCAGCCCCGCAAGAAATTATGGCTCCGGCCACAATCACACCTTGCGGAGAAGCTGGCCTTAAACATTGGGCGGATGGCCTTTTCCTTCCGCCTTTCGCCCGGCCTGTGACGTCAGTTCAGACGCTCGATGCAGAAGTCGATCACTTCCAGCAGTGCATTTTTCCACGGGCTCTGCGGCAGCGGTGCGAGCGCGTCGCGGGCAATCGTGCCGTAATGCGTGGCGCGGCCGATCGTATCGCCAAGACCGTTGTACTTGGTGATGAGGCCCAGCGCCTTTTCGAGGTTCTCGTCGCTGCTTTCGCCCTTTTCGATGGCGTTGCGCCAGAAGGCGCGCTCATCCTGCGTGCCGCGGCGATAGGACAGGATGACCGGCAGGGTGATCTTGCCTTCGCGGAAATCGTCGCCGGTATTCTTGCCGAGATCGGCGGACTTTCCACCGTAATCAAGCACATCGTCGACCAGCTGGAAGGCAAGGCCGAGATTCATGCCGTAGGATTTCAGCGCGCTGCGAGTCGCCTTGTCGGTCTTCGCAACGATGGGGCCGACTTCCGCCGCCGCCGCGAAAAGGGCGGCCGTCTTGGCGCGAATCACCTGCAGATAATCGTCTTCCGTCGTTTCCATGTTCTTGGCGACCGAAAGCTGCAACACTTCGCCTTCGGCGATTACCGAAGCGGCGGTGGACAGCACGTCGAGCGCATCGAGAGAGCCGACATCCACCATCATGCGGAAGGCCTGGCCGAGCAGGAAGTCACCGACGAGAACGCTCGCCTGGTTGCCCCAGATGGTGCGGGCGGTGGATTTGCCGCGGCGCAGATCGCTCTCATCCACCACATCGTCATGCAGCAGCGTCGCCGTGTGCATGAATTCGACACTGGTGGCGAGCTTGATGTGGTTGTCGCCCTCGTAACCGAACATCGAGGCCGAGGCGAGCGTCAGCATCGGCCGCAGGCGCTTGCCGCCGGACGAGATGAGG
>QFOL01000454.1 GCA_003241215.1 Agrobacterium fabrum | reverse complement strand
TCTGCTTTCGCCGGAACGTCGCGAGACCTTCCTCGGCAATGCCGAAATCCTCGAGGTGTTCAACATCACCAAGGTCGGCAAGGTCGCGGGTTGCCGCGTTATCGAAGGCAAGGTGGAACGTGGTGCGGGCGTGCGCCTGGTTCGCGACAACGTCGTCATCCACGAAGGCAAGCTCAAGACCCTCAAGCGCTTCAAGGACGAAGTCTCGGAAGTGCCGGTCGGTCAGGAATGCGGTATGGCCTTCGAAAACTACGAAGACATCCGCGCCGGCGACACCATCGAGTGCTTCCGCGTCGAACACATCACGAGAACGCTCTAAGCGTTCTCGCCGCAAAACAGGAATTTACTGTCGGGCGCCGGCTTACCGGCGCTCGCTCCGTTTGAGGCATAACCAATGGCAAAAGCTACATCATCGGCCCCTTCCCAACGCATGCTGCGCGTCGGCGAACAGGTGCGCGCCGCCCTGACCCAGATTCTCCAGCGCGGCGAAGTCCGCGACGATCTGATCGAAAGCACCGTCATTTCCATCTCGGAAGTGCGCATGTCGCCCGATCTCAAGATCGCCACCGCTTACGTGACGCCGCTCGGCGTTGCCGACCACACCGATATCATCAGCGCCCTCAACCGCCATGCAAAATACATGCGCGGCCGTCTCGGTCCGCAGCTTCGGCAGATGAAATACATGCCGGAACTGCGTTTCCGCGACGATACGAGTTTCGACAATTACCAGAAGATCGACGCGCTTCTGCGCTCGCCCGAAGTGCAGCGCGATCTTGGACCTTCGAACGAAAAAGACGACGAACAGAACTGAAGCATGTCCAAACCACGCAAACAGCAAAACCGCAAACCCAAGGGTCGCCCGATTTCGGGTTGGCTCATTCTCGACAAGCCGCTCGATTTCGGCTCCACCGAGGCCGTTTCCAAGATCAAATGGCTCTTCAATGCCCAGAAGGCGGGCCATGCCGGCACGCTCGATCCGCTGGCCTCGGGCATGCTGCCGATCGCGCTTGGCGACGCCACCAAAACCGTGCCCTACGTGATGGACGGCCGGAAGATCTACGAGTTCACCGTCACCTGGGGCGAACAGCGCGCGACTGACGATCTGGAAGGCGAGGTGGTCGACTCCTCCGATCTGCGCCCGGACGAGCAGGCGATCCGCGATATCCTGCCCAATTATACCGGCGTGATCCTCCAGACACCGCCGCAATTTTCCGCGATCAAGATCGCCGGCGAGCGCGCCTATGATCTGGCGCGCGACGGCGAGACGGTGGAAATCCCGGCGCGCGAGGTGGAAATCCATCGCCTGACGCTGCTTGCCTGCCCGGACGCCAATACCGCGCATTTCGAAGTGGAGTGCGGCAAGGGCACCTACGTGCGGGCGCTGGCGCGCGATATGGGCCGCGATCTCGGCTGTTTCGGCCATATTTCGGAGCTGCGCCGCACCATGGTCGCCCCTTTCGGCGAAGACATGATGGTGCCGCTCGAAACCCTGACGGCGCTGGAAGCCGTGGAGGATCGCGATGAGCGGCTCGCCGCGCTGGACGCCTTCCTGATCGATACGGCCGAGGCGCTTTCCGCCCTTCCCCGCCTCATCATCAACGACGATCAGGCCCACCGGCTGAAGATGGGCAACCCCATCCTGCTGCGCGGGCGCGATGCACCCGCCAATCATCCGGAAGCCTATGCCACCGCGCATGGCAAGCTCGTCGCCATTGGCGAAATCGGCGAAGGTGAATTCCGGCCGAAGCGTGTTTTCGGCTAAGCCAAGGCTCAAGAGGCGCTGTCAATCGCCTCTTTCAATTGCACCCGGAATAGTTTATAGGCAGCGCCAGCTTGGGCTTTGCCTATGCTGCTGAATGGCCAGAGCTGGACGACATCCCGGCTTTAGGCGTCCCATTTTTCCTTAAAACAGAAAGGATCGTCCGATGTCGATTACTGCAGAGCGCAAAGCCGCCCTCATCAAGGAATATGCCACGAAGGAAGGCGACACCGGTTCGCCGGAAGTTCAGGTCGCAATCCTCACCGAGCGGATCAACAACCTGACCGGTCACTTCAAGGACCACAAGAAGGACAACCACTCCCGTCGTGGCCTTCTGACGCTGGTTTCGAGCCGTCGTTCGCTTCTCGACTATCTGAAGAAGAAGGACGAAGCCCGTTACTCCAAGCTGATCGGTGCTCTCGGCATTCGCCGCTAATAACGTCTCCGGCGGGCTTCTCAACGATGCCCGCCGGTTTTTATATCCGGCCTTTTCAGGCCACAGAAATTTCCGGGCGTTCGCCGCTGATGTGGCCCCCGGACGATAAGGGCGACCCGGATGGGCCGGCGCCGCCTTTTCAACCGCAGACCTGTCATGGGGCAGGATTGCCGGATGCTTACTTGCCGGAAGCCTCCCGCTGTCTTGCCCGTGATTGCGTCACAGCGCTGCCACCGCCGGCACGATGCCGTCGCGGCAGCCACAACCAAGGACAAGATATGTTCAATCAACACTCCGTGGAAATCGAATGGGCAGGCCGCCCGCTGAAGCTCGAGACCGGCAAGGTTGCCCGT
>QFOL01000453.1 GCA_003241215.1 Agrobacterium fabrum | reverse complement strand
CGGATTTTTAAGAGTACGTATCGGGAAATTTGCCGCTATGTAGGGTAAATAGGACCTTGGGGCAACCTCTGGCACGATTATGACCCCATGATTATGACAAGGGACACTATGACAGGCACGGGTGCGAGCATGAGTGAGACGACGGAAGAGTTGGCCTTCAGCCGGATCGAGAGGCTCGACGCCCCCTCCGGGGCGTCGCTTGCCTTTCGCCACCAGCCTTCCGCCCTGTCTCCCGCGCGCGGCGTGCTGATGATATGCCACGGCCTCGTCGATCATGCCGGGCGTTATCGCCGCCTTGCCGACATCATGTCGAAGCAGGGTTTCGAGGTCTATGCCCATGATCACCGCGGGCATGGCCGCACCCGGGCGGCCGATGCTCCTCTCGGCCGCTTCGCCTGGAGGGACGGCGCAAGCAAGGCGATTGCCGATGTGATGGCGATGCGTCTTCTGGTGGGCGAAAGGCATCCCGGCCTGCCCGTCATCCTTTTCGGTCAGTCCATGGGCGGGCTCATCGCCCTCAATACCGCCGTCAGCCACCCCGACGCCTTCGATGGTCTGTCGATCTGGAACTCCAATTTCAATTGCGGCCTTCTCGGCCGCTTCGCACAGGTCGTGCTGCGTCTTGAAAAAATGCTGAAGGGCTCCGACGTACCGAGCGCCATCCTGCCGAAAGCGACCTTCCGCGCCTGGAATGCCAGGATGCCGGAAAAACGCACCCATGCGGACTGGCTGAGCCATGACAAGGCCGCGGTGGATGCCTATGCCGAAGATCCGCTCTGTCAGTTCGAGGCCAGCGTTTCGCTCTGGCAGGATGTCTTCGAACTGTCCTATCGCGCACCGAAGCTCATCGAGCGGCTGCCAAAGACTTTACCGCTCCTCCTTGTCAGCGGCGATCAGGACAAAGCCACAAATGACGGCCGGGAAATTGTCTGGCTGGCCGAGCGCTTCCGCGAGGCGGGTTTCAGCCATGTCGAACACACGATCTACAAGGGCATGCGCCACGAGACCTTAAACGAGATCGGCTGGCAGGCCGTCGCGGCGGATTTCGCCGCCTGGTGCGGCCGTGTCATCGGCGACTGAACGCGCTCTGTGCCGAAACGGAATAAGCCCATGAGATAAAATCACATGCGGCGGGGCAGGCAGCGGTCTATAAACCGGCAGACACAAGAATACCGGGGGACCGATGACCGACATGCCGAACAGGAAACCGCCGCTATCAGGCATTCGCGTCATCGAGCTGGCGCGCGTTCTGGCCGGTCCCTGGGCGGGGCAGATGCTGGCCGACATGGGTGCCGACGTCATCAAGGTCGAAAACCCCGAAGGCGGTGACGATACCCGCGCATGGGGACCGCCCTTCGTCGAAAGCGACGATGGGGAAAACCTCTCCGCCGCCTATTACCACGCCACCAATCGCGGCAAACGCTCCATCGTCGCCGATCTGAAGACACCGGAAGGCTGCGAGCTGGTGCGCCGGCTGGTGCGCACCGCCGATGTCGTCATCGAAAATTTCAAGCGCGGCGGGCTTGCCAAATATGGCCTCGATTACGAGAGCCTGAGGGTCCTCAATCCGAAGCTGATCTATTGTTCCATCACCGGCTTCGGCCAGACCGGGCCTTATGCCGATCTCGCCGGATACGACTATATCGTACAGGGCATGTCCGGCTTCATGTCGATCACGGGCGAAGCCGACGGCCAGCCGATGAAGGCAGGTGTGGCGGTTGCCGATATCTTCACCGGCATCTATTCCGTCACAGCCATTCAGGCGGCCCTGATCCACGCCATTCGATCAGGCGAAGGCCAGCATATCGACATGGCGCTTCTCGATGTGCAATCGGCCGTACTCGCCAACCAGAACATGAATTACCTGATTTCCGGCAAGCCTCCCGTCCGGCTCGGCAACGCCCATCCGAATATTTCCCCCTATGAGGTGGTGCCGACGGCCGACGGTTTCCTGATCCTCGCGGTCGGCAATGACGGCCAGTTCCGCCGCCTCTGCACCATTCTCGGCATCGGCGCGATTGCCGATGACGAACGTTACGCGACGAACAAGGCCCGTGTGGCCCACAAAACGGAAGTCCGGCAGATCGTTTCCACCGAAACGCTGAAATGGCAGAAGCGCGATCTTCTGACCGCCTGCGAAAAGAACGCCGTCCCCGCCGGGCCGATCAATTCCATCGAGGAAATGTTCGCCGATCCGCAGGTGAAAGCGCGTGGTCTTCGCGTCGATCTGGAGGCGGAAGACGGCACCGTCATTCCCGGTGTCCGTACACCCATTATCATGTCGCAAACGCCGCTGTGCTATGAACGCCCGAGCCCCAAGCTCGGCGAACATCAGGCGCAGGTGCTGGCCGAACTGGAAAACATCGAAAGGACCACGACGCCATGAAGAGAACAGGCGGACAGTTGATCGTCGAAGCGCTGAAGGCCAATGGCGTCTCCCGCGTTTCCTGCGTTCCGGGCGAAAGCTATCTCGCCGTGCTGGATGCGCTTTATGAAAGCGGCATCGAAACCGTGGTCTGCCGCCAGGAAGGCGGCGCCGCCATGATGGCCGA
>QFOL01000080.1 GCA_003241215.1 Agrobacterium fabrum | reverse complement strand
TCGAAATTGCAGTAGCGGTTTTTTTCGAAAAAGGCGGTTTTTTCCGCAACTGAGATATAAGCGCCGATTCTCTTTTTGGCGCAATAGGCTTTTTTCTCAGGTTGGAAAGTGCCGCTAAGGCATTGTGGAAGAATCACATTTGCTTTTTGTGACAGTTTGACGGTTAGCCGCGGCTAACTTCTCCCCAATGACGGTCGCGATGTATGGGGCGACGGTTTTTGGATAGCAGCATGCGGGCCACGCTGCAGTTAGCCGCGGCTAACTTTCGGGATGATCTGCCATCCCATGAATGATTGCGGTGGAAAGTGAAGGGTGGACATTCGCAGGTGTTTAATCTCTACTTATTGACTAGAGTATCGTTGGGTTCGGCGCCCGTTGCCGGCTGTTCAAGCTGTCGCAGGTTGGAGGAATGAATGTCCTATGATGTCGCTCTCGTTGGGTCGGGTTTTTCGGCCATCTGTACCGCCGCTCATCTTCTATCATCTCTGCCACCGTATGCTTCGGTCGCTATCGTTGGCGACGAATCCGATTTCGGGCGCGGCACGGCCTACCGCACGGAGTTGCCCTATCATCGGCTGAATGTACCCGCCGGAAGAATGAGCGTTTTTCCTGACCAACCCGACGACTTTGTCGACTGGCTCGTGGAGCGTGGCATCGCCACCGAAGCGTCGGTATTTGCCTCGCGCGGAGATTATGGTCTTTACCTCCGGGACAGGCTGGCCGGCTTGCTCCGGAGCAGGGAGCAACGAGCGCGGGTGGATTTCATTCGCGCCAAGGCTTCGGCCTGCCGATCGGATACTGCCGGGGGATTTGCCTTTACACTCGAAAATGGCGAGCGGCTGCGTGCGCATAATGTGGTTCTGTGCCTTGGTGTCGGGTCGGCGAGTTTGCCGGTGCAAACCGTTGCGAAAGACGATGACAGGCCGGGCCGTATCATCGGTCATTGCTGGCAGCCGGGATGGTTGTCCAGGGTGAAAGCGGGGGACCGCATCTGTATTCTGGGCTCAGGTCTGACGATGATCGATCAGGTTTTGACACTGCGTGGAAAAGGACACCGAGGGCCGATCCATGTCCTGTCGCGCCGCGGGCTGGTGCCACATCCGCATGTCAGCCCGTCTCCGCCAGCCTCGGAACCTAAATTGCCCGAGGGCTCAACGGAAATCAGCCGGTTGTTGCAATCCCTGCGCAGGCAGGTCAGGGACGGTACGCCGTGGCGCGCCGTGATGGACGGTTTGCGGCCGAAAACGCAATCGCTCTGGCAAAGCCTCACGGCTGCACAGCGCGGCCGGTTTCTCCGACATGCGCTGCCGTGGTGGAACATTCATCGGCACCGGATCGCGCCTGAGGTCTCCGCTGCTTTTGTGAAACTGCTTTCGGACGGCGTCCTGGAAATCCACGCGGGTTATCTTCGTGGCATCGAGGAGCAGGAGGAGGGGATTGCGGTCCGTTATCGCCGCAGGCATACGCAGATTTTGAAGGAATTGCAGGTCGATTGGGTCATCAATTGCACGGGCATGGAACGGGCTGGCATCGGCCACTCGCACCTTCTTGAAACGATGTGCAATGACGGCGTTCTTTTGCTCGATCCTTTCGGGCTCGGAATCGAGGTTGACGCCCAATCCCGTTTGCTGCGAACAGATGGGCAGGGCTGGCCCGGTCTCTTTGCCGCTGGTGCACTGACGGCGGGCCGTTTCTGGGAAATAACTGCAGTTCCGGATATTCGTGTGCAGGCGAAAAAGATCGCAGAAATTATTACGGACAGGGTGGCTTCCAACGACCGCATCGCCGCGCAGCATTGAGCCAGTCTGGCTGCTCAGCCCATATAAATTTTTACCGCAGTCATTTTGGAGATTCCCCTCAGATGTTAGCCGCGGCAAACTTTTTGTGCAGACAGGTGTGCCAGAGACTTGTTGGAATGGGCAGTTCAGCGGTGGCAGGTGAAAATGCCCTGCGGGTTGGCCGGATTTTAGAGCGCACTGTCTCTTGAGATAATTTAGATTCCTACGGGTGAGCCATCGCGGTTTACAGTCGCGAGACGAAATGCGACGCAATGACAGGATTTACGCGTATGATTGCATATTGCTAAATAATTTACATAACTTGTGGAAAGTCGCCATTAAATCGGCTATAAAGTGTGAAAAATTCTAAGATTATGAAAATAATTTGCGAGGACCCCATGGAAAAACAGAGGCTGGTAAGATACGAGACGGCGGATAACCAGGCTGGCGGGCAGCGCCGGCCATTTGCCAAGGCGGTGCGAGCCGGCGATTTTGTCTATGTATCCGGGCAGGTGCCGACTGTTGATGGCGAGGTGGTGACGGGCGGTATCGTGGCCCAGACCGAGCAGGTCGTCGCCAATATCAGGGATGTTCTGGCGCTTGCCGATTGCACGCTGGCCGACGTGGTCAAGGTCAATGTCTGGCTGGATGACGCGCGGGATTTTTCGAGCTTCAACGCCGTTTTCCAGAAATATTTCATCGATCATCCGCCAGCGCGCTCGACCGTGCAATCGCCGCTGATGGTTGACGCCAAGGTGGAAATGGACGTTATCGCTTATAAACCTCTGGTCTGAAGCCCGGTCTGCCGCTTTTTGAGAGTATATGATGACCTATCCCTGGCCTGACGCAGGCATCCCCCTTGATGCGATCTCGACGCCGATGCCTGTCATTGACGAGGATAGACTCAGTGCCAATATCCTCAGGGCGCAGTCCTATCTGGATGGATACGGCAAGGCCTTCCGGCCGCATATCAAGACGCACAAAATACCCGCCATCGCAAAACAGCAGCTTCAGGCGGGTGCGATCGGCATTAACTGCCAGAAAGTCAGCGAAGCAGAGGTTTTTGCGGATGCCGGCTTTGACGATATTCTGATCACCTACAACATTCTCGGTGCGGCAAAGCTTCAGCGGCTGAAGGCGCTGAATGCGCGTATCGGTGGGTTGAGCGTGGTCGCCGATAGCGCGGTGACGATTGCCGGCCTTGACGGTACATTCGAGGCGGCAAGACCGCTTGCCGTGCTGGTCGAATGCGATACGGGCGGCAAGCGCTGCGGTGTGCAGACGCCGCAAGCGGCACTGGCGCTTGCGGAAAAGATCGCTGCGGCGCCGGGCCTCACGTTCAAGGGCATATTGACCTATCCGGCACCGGGCGGCGCCGAGACGGTGGAAAAGTTCCTTTGCGAGACCATGGCATTGCTTGATGCAAAGGGCATAGATTGCCCGGTGCGATCCAGCGGCGGTTCGCCGGACTTTTACGCCGCCCATCTCGTTCCTTCCGCTACCGAACATCGGGCCGGCACCTATGTCTATAATGATCGCGCCATGCTGCGCGCGGGACATTGCACGGTCGACGATCTTGCCATGCATGTTCTCGCCACCGTCGTATCGAGGCCCACGGCCGATCGCGCCGTGCTGGATTGTGGTTCCAAGGCCCTGACCTCGGATCTGCTGGGTTTTAGCGATTACGGGCTGCTCGAAGGTTATGAGGGCGCGAAAATCGTCTCGCTTTCGGAAGAACATGCGGTTGTCGATCTATCCGGTTGCGCCTCGGGCCGGCCCGAAATCGGCGATGTAGTCAAGGTCGTCCCGAACCATACCTGCGTCGTCAGCAATCTTTTCGACAGGATGGTTTTCCATCGAAATGGTATCGTGACACGGGTTGAGCCGGTCGCGGCCCGCGGCACGGTCTGGTAAATTACCCGGCTAATTAAATTCTGAAATGAACACTGCCCATGGGCAGATTGCGGTAACGAGAATCAAGAGACATGCGCATCTTCACGGCGTCGCTCGCCACCGAAACCAACACGTTTTCACCTGTCCCAACGGATATGGACGCTTTTCGTGCGGCTTTTTATGCCGGGCCGGGGGAACACCCCGAAACGCCGACGCTCTGCTCGTCGCCAGTGCCGATCTTGCGCCGTCGTGGCAAGGCGGAAGGGTTTACGGTAATCGAGGGAACCTCCTGCTGGGCGGAACCGGCGGGCCTTATCCAGCGCCAGACCTATGAAACGCTGCGGGACACCATTCTTGCCGAACTCAGTGCCGCCCTGCCGGTCGATGCGGTGGTGCTCGGTCTGCACGGCGCCATGGTGGCGCAGGGTTATGACGATCCGGAAGGCGATTTCCTGTCGCGCGTCCGCGCCATGGTCGGGCCGGATGTGCTGGTCGCGGCGGAATTTGATCCCCACAGTCATCTGACGGCGCTTCGGGTTCAAAATCTCGATATTATGGCGACGTTTCTGGAGTTTCCGCATACGGATTTCGAGGAGCGCGGCGAGCATGTGGTGGAATTGGCGCTGCGAACGCTTCGGGGAGAGATCAAACCGGTTATCTCCACTTTCGATTGTCGCATGATCACTATTTATCCCACCAGCCGCGAGCCGATGCGTTCTTATGTCGACCGGTTAAAGGCGATGGAAGGCAGGGACGGCATCCTGTCGATTTCCGTCATTCACGGTTTCATGGCCGGTGACGTGCCGGATATGGGAACACGCATCGTTGTCGTGACGGATAATGCCAGGGCAAAGGGTGATGTGCTGGCTGAAAAGCTCGGCCATGAGCTTTATGCCATGCGCAAGCTGACCGCCATGCCGATGCTGGATACGGAAACGGGTCTCGACCAGGTTCTTGCCATTCGCAGCAAAAATCCGGACAGGCCGGTCGTCGTCTCTGATATCTGGGATAATCCGGGCGGCGGTGTCGCCGGTGACGCCACCCATATTCTGCGGCGCATGGTGGAGCGCGGCGTGGACAATATCGCCGTCGCGACGATCTGGGACCCGATTGCGGTTTCCTTCTGTCACGCGGCGGGCGAGGGCGCGGAGATAGATCTGCGCATCGGCGGCAAATCCAGCCCGGAAGGCGGCGAGCCGCTCGATTTCCGCATAAAGGTGATGCGCACGGCCGAGGCCGGCTGGCAGAGTTTCCGCAACAGCCGCGTAACGCTCGGCCGTGCCGCTGTCGTTCGGCCGCTCGGCACGCAGATCGATATCATCCTTATTACCAGCCGCACGCAAACTTATGAGCCGGATATCTTTTCCAATCTCGGCGTCGATTTCGCGAAAAAAGACGTGCTGCTGGTCAAGTCCACCAATCATTTCCATGCGGGGTTTGCGCCGGTTGCCTCTGAGATCGTTTATATCGCGGCCCCGACATCCTATCCGACCGATCCGGCAAAAACGCCCTATCGCAAGGCGAGCCTTGAGCTTTGGCCACGGGTGGCCGATCCGCTGGGCCTGGACTGAGGCGGCAGCGGTTTGGGCATTGTCTGGACGGAACTTGTGAAGCCTTTTCCGGAAGGCTTCAGAGACGCTCGAGAGTGATCAGGAAAAACGCGCTTTCGCTTCGATCTTCTTCGACGGTGAACGGTAAACCGCCTTCGATCAGCAGACCATCCAGCTTCCCCAATCGGTTCTCGCCTTTACCGGTTAAAATCGTCAGCGGGTCGAGTGCCAGAACAAGCGTCATGTTTCCGTCGGCTTTTCCCGAAAACGGGCCGGAATGCCTTTTAACGACATGACGAAAGTGTGAACGGCGGGTCATGACGTTGAGATCGGTGATCGCGCCGTCGGGTAGGGTCGCATTCACGGGAACATCGGCCGGAAAGGGCAGGGGCGGGCTTGCCATTGTCAGCAGCAGCGGATCGTCCGTCGCAATTGCCAGCGCCATACCGTTTCCCTCAAGAATGGAGAGGGTGCGGTCTATGCCGGGGAAGATCGAAAACGGCCCGTCGCTCGCCACCGTTGCCATGCTGATGCGCCAGTCGAAATTCTCGACGGAAGAGCCGGGTGGAAAGATGGCGATTTCCACCGTCTCGCCGCCGCCGTTTTTCCAGGGCATTCGCTTGTAATCGCTTGCGCGCAGCAGGGTCATGGTTTTCCACTTTTGAGAAAGATCGGCCGGAAAGAGGTGTTTCTCTTTCCGGCCGAAAGAGGATCAATCGCCGAGAATGCCGGGCAGGCGCAGGCCCTGTTCCTTTGCGCATTCCACGGCGATGTCGTAACCGGCATCGGCATGACGCATGACGCCGGTTGCCGGGTCATTCCACAGCACGCGCTCCAGCCGGCGAGCGGCATCGTCGGTGCCATCGGCGCAGATGACCATGCCGGAATGTTGCGAGAAGCCCATGCCGACACCGCCGCCGTGATGCAACGACACCCAGGTCGCGCCGGATGCGGTGTTGAGCAGCGCATTGAGAAGCGGCCAGTCGGAAACGGCGTCCGAGCCGTCCTTCATGGCCTCGGTCTCGCGGTTGGGCGAGGCGACGGAGCCGGAATCCAGATGGTCTCGGCCGATGACAACAGGCGCCTTCAGCTCACCGTTCTTGACCATTTCGTTGAAGGCAAGGCCGAGACGGTGGCGGTCGCCAAGGCCGACCCAGCAAATACGCGCCGGCAGGCCCTGAAATGCGATGCGCTCGCGCGCCATGTCCAGCCAGTTATGCAGGTGCTTGTTGTCGGGCAGCAGTTCCTTCACCTTGGCGTCGGTCTTGTAGATGTCTTCCGGATCGCCTGACAGGGCTGCCCAGCGGAACGGACCGATACCGCGGCAAAATAGCGGGCGGATATAGGCCGGCACGAAGCCAGGAAAGGCGAAGGCGTTTTCCAGGCCCTCATCCTTGGCGACCTGGCGAATATTGTTGCCGTAATCGAGCGTCGGAACGCCGGCATTCCAGAAATCGACCATGGCCTGCACATGCACCTTCATGGAGGCGCGGGCGGCAGCGGCAACGGCCTTCGGGTCGCTTTCCTGCTTGGCGCGCCATTCGGCAACGGTCCATCCGGCCGGAAGGTAACCATGGACGGGATCGTGCGCCGAGGTCTGGTCGGTAACGATATCGGGACGAACGCCGCGACGGACGAGTTCCGGGAAGATTTCCGCCGCATTGCCGATCAGGCCGACGGATTTCGCCTCGCCCGCCTTGGTCCATTGGTCGATCAGCGCCAGCGCTTCATCGAGCGTATGCGCCTTCGCATCGACGTAACGGGTGCGCAGGCGGAAATCGACGCGGGTTTCATCGCATTCGACAGCGAGGCAGCAGGCGCCGGCCATGACGGCGGCGAGCGGCTGTGCGCCACCCATGCCGCCGAGACCGCCGGTGAGAATCCACTTGCCCTTCAGATTGCCGTCATAGTGCTGGCGGCCGGCCTCGACAAAGGTCTCATAGGTGCCCTGCACGATGCCCTGAGTGCCGATGTAGATCCACGAACCGGCCGTCATCTGGCCGTACATGGCAAGGCCCTTCTTATCCAGCTCGTTGAAGTGATCCCAGTTCGCCCAGTGCGGTACGAGGTTGGAGTTGGCGATCAGGACGCGCGGCGCATCCTTGTGGGTGCGGAACACGCCGACCGGCTTGCCGGACTGCACGATGAGGGTTTCATCCTCGTTCAGATCCTTCAGCGTGGCGACGATGCGGTCGAAATCCTCCCAGGTGCGGGCGGCGCGGCCGATGCCGCCATAAACCACCAGCTCATGCGGGCGCTCGGCCACGTCGGGGTCGAGATTGTTCATCAGCATGCGCAGCGGCGCTTCTGTCATCCAGCTTTTGGCATTGAGGTCAGTGCCCTGCGGCGCGCGGACATCGCGAATATTGTGGCGTGGATTGTTCATGTGTTTTCCCCTTATCGTTTCGTGTCGAGCGCAAATTTTTCCATGCGCGTGAGAATGGTCTTGAGATGGGAGCGAAGCCGTTCGGCCTTGCCCGTGTCATAGGCAAAAGGCGGCGTCTCGCTTTGAAGATGGGTGGACTGCGCCAGCTCCATTTGAATGGCGTGCACGCCGTTCTGCGGTTTTCCGTAATGGCGCGTCGTCCAGCCGCCCTTGAAACGACCGTTCAGAATGCTGTCGTAACCCTCTGCAGCGGCGGTCACCTCGACGGCGATCTTTTCGATGGCCGGATCGCAGGTCTTGCCCATATCCGTGCCGATGTTGAAATCCGGCAGCTTGCCTTCGAACAGGAAGGGAATATGCGAACGGATAGAATGGCAATCATAGAGAATGGCGATGCCGTGAATGGATTTGACCCGTTCGATTTCCGCCGCGAGGGCTGCGTGATAGGGCGCGTGGAAGTTTTCCAGACGATAGGCGATATCGTCCGCTGCGGGTTCCTGTCCTTCATTCCAGATCGGCTCGCCGTCGAAATCGGTCTCCGGAACGAGGCCCGTCGTATTTTGCCCCGGATAAAGGCTTACCCCGGCCGGGTCGCGGTTGGCGTCGATCACATAACGATGGAAGGTCGCCCTCACCGTTGTCGCATCCGCGAGAAGCCCGTCATAGAGCTCATGGATATGCCAGTCCGTATCGGCGAGAATCTTGCCGTTATCGTTGAGGCGATCCCAAATCTCAGCCGGAACATCCGTGCCGGTGTGGGGTAGTCCGAGGATGATGGGCGAGGTGCCCTGGTGAAGCGTGAAGGGTCTGTTCATCGATCGGCCTCTTCTGCCGTGGGGTTACCCCCCTCTGCCCTGCCGGGCATCTCCCCCTCAAGGGGGGAGATCGGCAAGCGGCGAATACCTTGCGCCACAATATCTGAGAACGAGCGGGTGCGGCATCTGATCTCCCCCCTTGAGGGGGAGATGCCCGGCAGGGCAGAGGGGGGTAATCCCATGGCAGTGGAGGATAAAGTACTCATCATCTCAAACCTCCAGCTTCGGCAGAATGCCGTCCGAAATGGCCGCGACCAGCGCGCCGGAGGCGATCAGTTCCGCCGCCGCCTTCAGGTCCGGGGCCATATAACGGTCTTCCTCCAGCGAAGGGGCCGCCGCGCGCAATGCGGCAATCACCTTCTGCAGTTCGGGACTCGTTTTCAGCGGCCCGCGCAGCTCCACGCCCTGAACGGCGGAAAGCGCCTCGATGCCGAGAATGGCGAAAAGATTGTCCGTCATCGGCAGCAGGCGGCGCGCGCCATGGCAGGCCATGGAGACATGGTCTTCCTGATTGGCGGAGGTGGGTGTGGAATCCACCGAGGCCGGATGCGCCATCTGCTTGTTTTCGCTCATCAGCGCGGCGGAAGTGACTTCGGCGATCATCAGGCCGGAATTCAGCCCCGGCTTCTTCGAAAGAAAGGCGGGCAGGCCATAGGAGAGGGCCGGATCGACCAGCAGCGCCACGCGGCGCTGGGCGATTGCGCCGATTTCGCAGATGGCGAGCGCCGTCTGGTCGGCGGCAAAAGCCACCGGTTCGGCGTGGAAATTGCCGCCGGAGACGACGGAATTGTCGGAAAGAACCAGCGGATTGTCGGTCACCGCATTGGCTTCGATCTCCAGCGTCCGGGCCACCTGCCGCAGAAGATCGAGGCAGGCGCCGTCCACCTGCGGCTGGCAGCGAATGCAATAGGGATCCTGCACACGCTCGTCACCCTCGATATGGCTGACGCGGATTTCCGAACCTTCCAGCAGATTACGAAGCGCCGCTCCCGCGTCGATCTGGCCCTTATGGCCACGCAGGCTGTGAATATCGGGATGGAAAGGTGCGGAAGACCCCATGGCGGCATCTGTGGAAAGCGCACCGGTAATCAGCGCCGCCTGTGCCGCGCGATGGGCGCGGAAAAGACCGGCGAGCGCCAGCGACGTCGAAGTCTGTGTGCCGTTGATCAGCGCCAGCCCTTCCTTGGCGGCCAGAACCACCGGGGTCAATCCGGCTTTCGCAAGCGCTTCGCCGGCCGGCAGAAGCGCACCCGCATAAAAGGCTTCGCCTTCGCCCATCATCACCGCCGCCATATGGGCAAGCGGCGCGAGATCGCCGGAAGCCCCAACCGAACCCTTTTCGGGAATGACGGGGATGACGCCCTTCTCAAGCATGGCTTCGATCAGCCGCACCAGTTCCAGCCGCACGCCGGATGCGCCGCGACCGAGCGAGACCAGCTTCAGCGCCATGATCAGCCGCACGACATTTTCAGGAAGCGGTGCGCCGACCCCGCAGCAATGCGAGAGGATGAGATTGCGCTGCAGCGTCGCCACATCCGCCGCGTCGATCTTGATGGAAGCGAGCTTGCCGAAACCGGTATTGATGCCATAGACCGGCGCATTGCCGGCAGCGATCTCCGCAATGCGGGCAGCCGCCTTTTCAATGCCTGCATCAAAGCTGCGGTCGAGTTTGGCGCTGCCGTTCTCCCAGTATATCGCGGCTAGATCGGCTAAGGTGACATTGCCGGGGTGAAGCGTGATAGTCATGAAGAAACCTTCTGTCCCTTGAAAATGCGGGCGTGGAGCGGATTAAAACCGATGCGGTAGACAAGCTCTGCCGGGCGCTCGATGTCCCAGATGGCGAAATCAGCGGATTTTCCAGCCTCCAGCGTGCCGGTTTCGGCAAGCAGGGCGAGCGCCTTTGCCGCGTTGCGTGTCGTCGCCGTCAGGCACTCTTCCACGGTCATGCGGAAAAGCGTTGCGCCCATATTCATGGTCAGCAGCAGGGAGGTGAGCGGCGAAGTGCCGGGGTTGCAGTCCGTTGCCAGCGCAATGTCGGCCCCGGCATCGCGCAGGGCCTGCACCGGCGGCGATTGTTTTTCCCTGAGCGCGTAGAAAGCGCCGGGAAGAAGCACGGCCACGGTTCCTGCTTTCGCCAGCGCCTTCGCACCGGCCTCATCAAGATATTCGAGGTGATCGGCCGAAAGGGCGTTATAGGATGCCGCAAGCTCGGAACCGCCAAGGTTGGAAAGCTGCTCGGCATGCAGTTTGACCGGAAGGCCATACTGTCTTGCAGCCTTGAAAACCCGGTCGATCTCCTCGACGGAAAAGGCGATGCCTTCGCAAAAACCGTCAACCGCATCCGCCAGCCCTTCCGTATGGGCTTTTTCCAGCCCCGGCAGAACGACATCGCCAATATAATCGGCGTTGCGCCCCTTATAGTCCGCAGGTGTCGCATGTGCGGCGAGATAGCTGGTGACGATGCGCACTGGCCGCAATGTTTCAAGCCTGCGTGCAACGCGCAGCATTTTCAGCTCGGTTTCGATGTCGAGACCGTAACCGGATTTGATTTCGACCGTGGAAACGCCTTCGGAAAGAAGCGTGTCGAGACGCGGCAAAGCCTGCGCCACCAGATCGTCCTCCGAAAGCGCGCGCGTGTCGCGCACCGAAGAAACAATGCCGCCGCCCGCTTTGGCGATCTCTTCGTAGGTCGCCCCATTCAGCCGCATCTCGAATTCCATGGCGCGGTTGCCGCCGAAGACAAGATGGGTGTGGCAGTCGATCAGGGCAGGGGTGATCCAGCGGCCGCCACAATCGTTGGCCTCATCGGCCGTTGCCAGATCGGCGGGCAGATCGCTTTCAGGGCCGGCAAAGGCGATGCGGCCGTTGCGCACGGCAATGACGGCGTTTTCGACGGCGCCGATGCCTTCCATGGCGGGATTGAAGGTTGCCAGCCGGGCGTTGCGCCACAAAGCCGTGGCGTTCCCCGTCGCCGTTCCGTTTGCAGATTTGTTCCCTGGCATTTGCTTTTCGCCTTTCCTTTGTGAGTTAAATGTATATACATAATAATCGGCTTGGCAAGCTGCAATTTCGTGTTTGAAATGGCCTTGCCGGACAGAACCGAAGGAGAGGGTGGCATGACGGTAATTCACGCGGGCGCAGCGCTTCTGGCGGATGGATGGGCGAAAGACGTTCGCATCGTCTGCGGTGGCGGCGTTATTTCATCCGTCGAAACCGGCGTTTCACCGCAGCCGCAGGATGAGCGTCACGCCGTCATCGTCCCGGCCATGCCCAATCTTCACAGCCACGCCTTTCAGCGCGCCATGGCCGGGCTTGCCGAAACCCGCGGTCCCGGCGATGACAGCTTCTGGAGCTGGCGCACCGTCATGTATAAATTCGCGCTCTCCATGACGCCTGACCATGTCGAGGCGGTTGCCGCCCAGCTTTATATGGAAATGCTCGAGGCCGGTTTCGGGCGGGTTGGAGAATTCCACTATCTGCATAATGACAGGGATGGCTCGCATTACGGCAATATCGCCGAAATGGCTGAACGTATCGGCGCGGCCGCCTCGCAGACGGGCATCGGCCTCACATTGCTGCCGGTCTTTTATGCCCATTCCGGTTTCGGCGGCCAGGCGCCAATCGACGGGCAGAAACGTTTCATCCATTCGCTCGACAGTTACGGAGAGCTGATGCAGGGCGCGCAGGCTGTGGTGGACAGGCTGCCGGGCGCCACCCTCGGCATAGCGCCGCACAGCCTGCGGGCGGTGACCGGCGACGAGCTGGCAGCCATCGAGCCGCTGGCAAAAGGCGGGCCGATCCATATTCATGTGGCGGAACAAACGAAGGAAGTGGAAGATTCGCTTGCCTTTTCCGGTGCGAGACCGGTGCAATGGCTGCTTGAAAACGCGCCGGTCGATGGTCGCTGGTGCCTTATCCATGCGACACACATGACGGAAACCGAAACGCGAGGCATGGCAAAAAGCGGTGCTGTTGCCGGTCTCTGCCCGATCACGGAAGCCAATCTCGGCGATGGCATCTTCCCGGCTCCGGCGTTTCTCGCTGAAAACGGCCATTACGGCGTTGGATCCGATTCCAACATTCTGATTTCCGTGCCGGAAGAATTGCGGACGCTTGAATATTCGCAGCGACTCTCGCATCGGGCACGTAATGTCATCGCCGATGCCGGCCATTCCACGGGAGAAAAGCTCTTCCGGCAGGCGCTCGAAGGCGGCGGCAGGGCTCTGGCGTCGCGAAACGGCCTGGAAAATGGAAAAAGCGCCGATTTTGTTGCGCTTGATGTTTCCGCCGTTTCTTATCTTCCGATATCCCAGATTCTCGATCAGTGGATATTCGCGGGTGGCGTTGGCGTCGATTCCGTCTGGGTGCACGGCAAAAAACGCGTGCAGGCTGGCCGCCATATCCATCGCCGGGAAATATCCGATCGCTTCAACAAGGTCATGGCCGAACTCCTCGATAGCTGATATGGGCTCGGCAGAAACGGAAAAAAGCCAGCGGGGAAAGGCATTGCGGACGTGACGAAAGCATCGGCCGGACAGACCCTGCATCAGCGTATCCTCAGCGACATCGAGGGCCGGATCGTCTCGGGAGAATGGCCGCCGGGTCATCGGCTGCCTTTCGAGGTCGATCTTGCCGATCAATATCATTGCTCGCGCATGACCGTGAACAAGGTCATGGGTCAGCTCGCCAAGGCCGGTTTGATCGAACGCCGCAAGAAATCCGGCAGTTTCGTTCGTCAGCCGCAGATTCAGTCTGCCGTTCTGCAAATTCACGACATCGGCGCCGAGGTTGCGTCCCTTGGCCTCGACTACGGCTTCAAGATACTGGAGCGCCAAAGGCGCAATGCGAAAAGCGGGGATCGCGAGCGGATCGACGTTTCCGTCGGCACCCCCATGATCGAGATCATCTGCATTCATTTTGCGGGTGCGCGCGAATTCTGCGTCGAGCAGCGTCTCATCAATCTCGACGCTGTGCCGGAGGCGGCTGAAACCGACTTTCACAAAATCGCGCCAGGCCCCTGGTTGCTGGGCCATGTTCCGTGGAGCACTGCCGAACACCGCATCAGCGCCGAGACACCGTCAAAGGAGACCGCGCGCCTGCTCGGCATCTCCGACAGGCAGGCCTGTCTTGTCGTGGAACGACGCACCTGGAGCAATTCCGGTGCGGTCACCTATGTGCGTTTCACTTATCCGGGCAATGCGCATGCCCTGGTCGCCCGTTTCAGCCCGTCTTCCGACTGATAATAGCGAGGCCCTTCGGGTCCTTTAGTTGCGAAATCGAAACCCTGTATAGCGGAGGGCGTGCGGAGCTTGCCGCTTGCCTGTCCGAAAACGGTTAAAATCCGCTAATCCATACGGAAACTTCAAATACCATATAAAATTCAAACACTTGTCACATTTTCTGATTTTTTTGAATTTGGTATGTTGACTTGTTTGGTTGGGTAGATTTATAAGTCCGCTCACTGAACGAGGG
>QFOL01000452.1 GCA_003241215.1 Agrobacterium fabrum | reverse complement strand
CTTGTCCAGCACCTCCTCGGCGCTGGCGGCGACGGGCCGCCAGGTCGAAATCGCTCCCGCCATGTTCGCGGGCATGGCCGCAAAACTCTCGAGCGTCAGCACGCCCTTGAAATCGATGGCGGCGAGTGCGGAAAACACTTCGTCCCATGCGACATTGCCGAACCCCGGCGTGCCGCGGTCGCTCTCCGACATATGCATGTATTTCAGGTGATCGCGGGCGGCGACGATGCCGTTTGCGATGCCCTTTTCCTCCATGTTCATGTGGAAGGTATCGAGATGGACAAAGACATTGTCCGCGCCGATGCGTTCGACCAGCGCCACCGCCTGTTCGGCGGAATTGAGCAGATGGTTTTCATAGCGGTTGACGGTC
Organism: Agrobacterium fabrum; assembly: GCA_003241215.1. Taxonomy (GTDB): domain Bacteria; phylum Pseudomonadota; class Alphaproteobacteria; order Rhizobiales; family Rhizobiaceae; genus Agrobacterium; species Agrobacterium fabrum_A. The sequence goes on along the minus strand of QFOL01000452.1, from coordinate 2,211 downwards.
TCGATGCCGAATTGCAGGCCGCGTGTTTTTGCGTGGCGGGCGGCGCTGGAGAGCGCCCTCGTCAGATTGTCATATTCACCCGGCGTCGGCGGAAATCCGGTTCGTTCATGGGTGCCGCCATAGGTGACCCCGGTCAGCGCTTCCGCCCCCATATCCGCGGCCTTGTCGAGCGCGGCCCCGAGATGTTCCACGGCGGCTTCCGGACGAACCGATGCCCAGGCCGGTTCCGGCAGCACCAGCGAGCAGACGGCGCGCAAGCCGTATTTTTCAAGCAGGGCGCGCGTATGCGCCGCATCGATGGAGGGGATATCGATAAGCGGGATCTCGATGAAATCCTGGCCGTAATCCGCGGCAGCGGCGATGGACCGCCCGGCGTTTTCGTGGTCCCATTTCAGAGACCACATCATTGCGTGAACACCGAAGCCTTTCACGTCATACCTTCTTTCTCAGAGATGCGAAGTAGCTTGAAAACAGGCCGCGCGCCGCCATGACGACAATCATCAGCACGCCCCAGAGCGCCGTCGCCAGATGCTGGTTGGCGCCGAGGAGATTGAGGCCTGATGACAGCAGCTGCAGGACGATAAGCGCGACGAAGACGGGCAGGACGCGGCCGAAACCGCCGAAGGGATTGATGCCGCCGAGGAAGGCCGCCAGCACTGTTATCAGCAGATAGGATTCCCCGTGACCGACACGGACGGAATTGAAACGGGCAAGCATGATGATGCCGGCGACAGCGCACATCAGGCCAGAAAGCGTATAAACGAGCACGAGGATCTTGCGCGTATTGAGGCCGGAATAACGTGCGGCCTCGATGTTCGAGCCGATCATCAACAGCCCGAAGCCGAGCCTCGTGCGCGTCAACAGCACATGCCAGAGGCCGACGCAGACGATGAAGATCAGAAGCGGGATCGGCAGGCCGAGAAGCGTGCCATGGCCGAGCGGCGCCATATAGGCCGGAAAACCGGAAACATCGCCGCCCCGCGTCAAAAACTCGCCAAGGCCCCGTAGGAAGATCATCATTGACAGCGTCACCAGAATGGGGTGCGCGCGGGTGTAGGCAATCGCCGCTCCGGTCATTGCGCCGGCCGCGCCGCCGGTGGCGAGCGCCGCAAGGCAGGCCAACAGGAAGGCGCTCGGCGGCGCATCCACGCCACCATGGGCCTGCAGCACCCAGGCTGCGGCAAGCCCCGACAGGTTGGCGGCGAAGGTGACGGACAGATTGATCCCGCCGGTCAGCAGCGGCAGCAGCATCGCCAGCGTCAGCAGGCCAAGCTCCGGCAGCTGGAAGGCGACCGAACCGAATGTGGCGAGCGAGAGAAAATTATCGGCAAAGGTTCCGAAGATGAGCATGACGGCGATGAAGGCAATCACCGGCCCGGCCATATCCGCACCGAAAATCGCATTGAATTTCCTGATGAGACTGCTCATCGCTGCGCGCTCCCCTTCTTTGCGGATATACGTAGAGCGCCAGGCAGAAGCCTGTCGAAGCGGGTGGAAGAGAGCGTGATGGCGATGAGAATGATGGCCCCGACGATCATCTTGAAGGCAAAGGGAGAAACGCCCATCAGGTTGAGGCCGTTCTGGGTGATCGACACCATCAGCACCCCGAGCACGCAGCCGATGACGGAGCCCTTGCCGCCGCCAAGCCGCGCGCCGCCGAGGACGGTTGCGGCAAGCACATCCAGCTCGCGGCCATAAAGCGCGTTGGGCACCACCTCCTGCGCATAATGCGCCTGCATGAGCCCTGCAATGCCCGCCATCAGGCCGAGCCAGCCGAAGGAAATGTAATGCATGGCGCCGATATTGATGCCGAAGCGCCGCGCCCCCTCCGGATTGTCGCCGAAGGCATAAAGCTTGCGCCCGACAGTGGTGCGCGAAATCATGAACCAGGTGGCGAAGCAGCAGAGGATCATGACCACGACGGGCAGCGTCAGCTCCACCCACGAACCGTCAGCCATCTCGCGCTCGTAAAACACCACGCGCGTCGACAGCCACTCCGGCAGGTCATAGATCGACACGCCCTTGGTGAAGAACATCAACAACCCGAAGAAGATGTTGAAGGTGGAAATGGTCGCGACGATGGAAATGATGTTGAGCCGCCAAACGAGGAAGGCGTTGACGAAACCGAGACTAAGGCCAACCGCGCCGGCAATGATGAAACCTTCCGCCCAGTTGCCGCCGCCGAGCGCATTGAGCGCCAGCACCGTCACA
>QFOL01000451.1 GCA_003241215.1 Agrobacterium fabrum | reverse complement strand
CTGCTTGGAGCGCGGGCCGGGAATGCGCAGGTTCGGATCGACCTCGATGCCGGCCTTGCGCAGCGCATTGACGTAACCCTGGTAACGGTCACGGCCCGTCGAGGTCTGGTCGGTGCCGCCAACCATGGCGATGGTGCGGTGGCCGAGGCTGATCAGGTGGTTGGTGGCGAGCGAAATTCCGTAGCTGTCGTCGCCGCGATAGGTCGGCATATCGACACCATCCATGGAACGGGCCACCAGAATGGCCGGCATGCCATTCTCTTCGGCCAGCGTCATGTCCTCGATCGGCGTGCCGATGGCCGGCGACATGATGATGCCGTCGGAACCGAGCTGCAGCAGCGTTTCGATGAAGGTGCGCTGCTTCTCCACCGAATCGTAGTGGTTGGAAAGAATGAAGGTCTGGCGGCTGCGGTCCAGCTCGCTTTCGATGGCTTTCAGAATTTCCCCGTAAAACGGGTTCATCACATCGTGGAATACCACGCCGACAATGCCGGAGCGCGAGGTGCGCAGGCTGGCGGCGCGGCGGTTATAGATATAACCCAGCGCCCGCGCCTGTTCCTTGATCTTGTCGCGCGTATCGGCCGCAACCAGCGGGCTGTCGCGCAATGCAAGCGAAATGGTGGCGGTCGAAAGACCGAGGCTTTCGGCAATCGTGGACAGTTTGACCTTTTGGGCCACGGCATTCCTCCCCCAAACGCATGTCAGCGACGGACGTCCCTGTTTAAATTGCAATTAAACAATTTAAACAAAATCCGCAACCCGTTTAAGGAATACCCACAAAACAGATGTTTCTTTTAAAAATTTCAACAAAAATTATTGAAGATTGGCGTCTATGGTCTTCAGAAGTTTAACGATGTTGCGCACATCCTTGGCTGAAAGCCCCTCTATCGCCCTTGCTCCACAGTCCGCTATCGAGGTGTTGATGTGGTCGACGCTTTTCAAACCCGCTTCCGTCAGCTTCACCAGCGTCACGCGGCCATCCTCGTCGTCGCCGCTGCGTTCCACGAAACCCTGGGCCTCCATGCGGCCGATGGTGCGCGTCATGGTGGGCGCCTTGACGCCGAGTTTCTGGGCGATCTGCCCCGGTGTGAGGCTGCCTTCCTGCGCCAGCGCCAGGATAACGCCGTCTTGGCCCGCATAAAGCCCGCTTTCGGCAAGGCTGTGGCTCAGCGCCGTGCGCATGGAACGGGCCGCCTGGGTAATGGATTGCGCCAGTTCCTCAGGGTTGAAATTCTCATCCCTCTTTTTGGCGTCCTTTACCTTCTTGCCGCCTTTTTCCTTCTTGGCGCTTTTGTCCTTATGCCCGGTTTTGTCCTTGCTCATATGCGAGTGCCTTTTACCCTGTGGCGGAACCGATATATGTTGCTGGAAATCCTTAACGAATGCACGCGCGGACTGCCAGATGCCAAACTCATACACGCATTATCACGACGAAAACGTAACAGACCCGCATCTTCGCGCAACAGGTGCAATTTCAGTGCTGCCGCTCGGCGCACACGAGCAGCATGGGCCGCACCTGCCGTTCGAGACCGATACGCTGATTGCAGCGGGTATCGCCGCCCGCCTTGCGACCGCCCTGCCCGGCCATCTGCCCGTTTCCTTCCTGCCGGTGGAACCGGTTGGCTACTCCATCGAGCACATGAATGTGCCGGGCACAAAAACGCTGCGATACGATGAGGCCGTCGAGCGCTGGCTCGGCATCGCGGAAGCAGAATATGAAAAGGGCGTGCGCAAATTCGTGATGCTGAACGCCCATGGCGGCAATTCACCGCTGATGACCATCGTCGCCACCGAGGCCCGCGCCCGTTTCGGCATGCTGGCCGTGGCAACGAGCTGGACCCGTTTCGGTGTACCGGCCGATATCGTGAAACCGGAGGACAAGGCGGTCGATATTCATGGTGGCGATATCGAGACATCGGTCATGCTGGCGCTTCATCCCGAACGGGTGGCGATGCAGAAGGCCGAAAACTTCCCCTCCCGCCAGAGCGATTTCGCCAGCCGCTTCAAACACCTGCGCGCCTATGGCCCGCATGCCTTCGGCTGGCTGATGAGCGATCTGAACCCCGACGGCGTTGCCGGAAACGCCGCCGCCGCAACAGCGGAAAAGGGCGAAAGGCTGATTTCACACGCTGTGAATAGCCTTGTCGAACTGCTTGAAGATATCCACGCTTTTGACATAACGTTATTTCATAACAAAATTTGAGTGCCATGGCCGAATTCGGCCAAAATCTCTTTGAACTGCCAAGACGTCGCGCCTATATGGACGACAACACATCTTCCTGAGGCCAACAGGCCTCTCTCCACGCGGGGTTTTCCATGACCGAAACAGCAACAGCCAAGCCCATTCCAGTCACCGTCCTGACGGGATATCTCGGCGCCGGCAAAACGACGCTTCTCAACCGCATTCTCTCCGAGAACCACGGCAAGAAATACGCTGTCATCGTCAATGAATTCGGCGAGATCGGCATCGATAACGATCTGATCGTCGAGTCCGATGAAGAAATCTACGAAATGAACAATGGCTGCGTGTGCTGCACGGTGCGCGGCGACCTGATCCGCGTCGTGGAAGGTCTGATGCGCCG
>QFOL01000450.1 GCA_003241215.1 Agrobacterium fabrum | reverse complement strand
TCGTCTCGATGGCATGAAGGAAAAAGAGAATGGCGTTGGCAGATTTGCTGCAACAAGATGCGATTATTCCCGCCCTCAAGGTGAATTCCAAAAAGCAGTTGCTTCAGGAGCTGGCCGCAAAGGCAGCCAGAATTACCGGAGTCTCGGAACGGGAAGTTTTCGACGTCATCCTCCAGCGTGAGAAGCTCGGCTCCACCGGTGTGGGCCACGGCATTGCCATTCCGCATGGCAAGCTCAACAGCATTCATCAGATCACCGGTGTCTTCGCACGTCTTGAAACACCGGTCGATTTCGAAGCGCTGGACGACCAGCCGGTCGATCTGGTTTTCCTGCTGCTCGCGCCAGAGGGCGCCGGCGCGGATCATCTGAAGGCGCTCTCCCGAATTGCGCGCGCCCTGCGCGACCCCGAACTGGTGGCCAAGCTGCGCGCCACCGATTCAGACACGGCAATCTATGCCTTCCTCAATCAGGAACAGGCGACGGCGGCTTGATCGCAGGCCTCCCCCGGTTTGATAGCAATAAAAAACGCGCCCTGAAGGCGCGTTTTTTCTGACGTAAGGACAAATGCCTTACGCGTCTTTTTCATTGAGAGACGATGTGCCCGGCTCTGCCGATGCGGCGGTCTCGACCTTGGGGCCGCCCTTTGCGACACCGACCATGGCGGGGCGCAGCACGCGGTCGCCGATGGTGAAACCGGCCTGAACCACCTGCAGCACGGTATTGTTGGGAACCGCCGTATTCGGAATTTCGAACATGGCCTGATGGAAATTCGGGTCGAACTTCTGGCCCTCGGCGTCGATCTTCTTCACGCCGTGGCGTTCCAGCGTCGACAACATCGAACGCTCGGTCATCTCGACGCCTTCGATGAGACCGTTGAGACCGGCTTCGCCATTGGTCTTGAGTTCATCGGGAATGGCCTCAAGCGCGCGGCGAAGATTATCGGAAACGGCGAGCATATCGCGCGCAAAACCGGCCAGCGAATAGGTCTTGGCATCCTTGACATCGCGTTCCGTACGGCGGCGAAGATTGTCCATTTCGGCGGCAAGGCGCAGGAACTTGTCACGCAGATCGGCATTTTCGGCCTTCAGCAGCTCGACCTGATCGGGTTCGGCAGCATCCATGGGCTCTTCCCCGGCAAGCGCGGGTTCGACAAGCTCTTCGGCGATATCCGCGTCAGGTCCGGGCTTTTTTGTATCGTCGGTCATGACGTTCTCCAGATTTGAATGTTGTTGGTTGCGCCCGATATCGAGCTTTGACGGGCAAAAATCAAGGCTTGCGGCGAAAAGCTTGCCGCATTCGCTGACCTTGCGGGTCTGTCCTATCTCTGCTTGCGGGAAATGCGGGCCATGATCTGCGCGGTATAATCCACCATCGGCACGATACGGGCGTAATTCAGCCGGGTCGGGCCGATGACGCCGACCGCACCCACGACACGATTATCCTCATCGCGATAAGGCGCAACGATCAGCGAGGAACCGGAGAGTGAAAACAGCTTGTTTTCCGAGCCGATGAAAATCCTGACTCCCGAGCCGCTTTCCGCAAGGTTGAGGATTTCAATGAGGTTTTCCTTACGCTCGAGATCATCGAACAGCAGGCGCACCCGGTCGATATCTTCTTCACCGGCGAGACCCTCTAGCAGGTTGGAGCGCCCACGAACGATGAGACGGCCGAGCTTGCCCTCCTCATTGTCACCCGCCCACATGGCAAGCCCCCGTTCCACGAGGTCCTGCGCCAATATGCCGAGTTCCGATTGCAGCTCCGCCCGCTGCGTCTGAAACTGGCCGCGCAGCTCCTGCAGCGTCTGGCCGGACAAGTGGGCATTGATGAAATTCGCTGCCTCGGTCAATTGCGACGAGGAAATGCCGGCCGGTAGTTCGATGATTCGGTTTTCGACCTGATTGTGGTCACCCACCAGGACGGCGAGCGCCTTGGTGGGCTCCAGCCTTATGAACTCCACATGCTTGAGGATGACATCGTTCTTGGCGGTCAGCACGAGGCCTGCCCCGCGCGACATGCCTGACAGCATACGGCTCGCCTCCGTCAACAGCCCTTCCAGCGACTGCTCATGGCCGGCAACGGGACCGATCTGACGGTCGATAGTCGCCCTTTCCTCGGCGGGAAGATCGCCCACCTGCATGAAGGCATCGACAAAGAAGCGCAGCCCCGTCTGAGTGGGCAGACGCCCGGCGCTGATATGCGGCGAATAGATGAGACCAAGCTCTTCGAGATCGCTCATGACATTGCGGACGGAGGCGGGTGACAGCGACATCGGCAACAGCCGCGACAGGCTGCGCGATCCGAGCGGCTCGCCCGTATCGAGATAACCTTCGACGATGCGCCGGAAAATTTCCCGCGACCGTTCATCCAGCAACGATGCCTGATCTTTTGATAGCGGTGCGGAAAAACCCATTTCGTCCGTTCTTTGTCGTTCAAACCAGCTCGCATCAATATAATGCGTTGCAACGCCGCGGCAAAATGGAAATTGGCTTTGCAAAAGCCCGGACCTCGCCTTAGAAGGCAGGGACCAACATGGAGAGTGGATCATATGCGGCCTTCAGGCAGAAAAACCGACCAGATGCGCAAGGTTTCCTTCGAGCGC
>QFOL01000449.1 GCA_003241215.1 Agrobacterium fabrum | reverse complement strand
GGTGCATGGCGGCGGCTTTTACCACATCCAGAAATATCTGGTCGCCCCTGCCCAGATGCCCGAGCACCTGACATGGTTCAAATGGGAAAGCTACGTCACTTGGCTTTCCGGCTTCGCCATGCTCTGCATCGTTTATTATGGCGGCGCGGACCTGTTCCTCATCGACCATTCCGTGCTGGCGCTCACCCAGTTCCAGGCCATCTGTCTGTCGCTCGCCTCGCTTGCCATCGGCTGGCTGTTTTATGATTTCCTCTGCAAATCGCCGCTCGGCAACAATACCTGGGGCCTGATGATCGTGCTCTATGTGGCGCTGGTGGCGATGGCATGGGGTTATACGCAGGTCTTCACCGGCCGCGCCGCCTTCCTGCATCTCGGTGCCTTCACCGCCACCATCATGTCGGCGAATGTGTTCTTCATCATCATCCCCAACCAGAAGATCGTCGTTGCCGACCTGATCGCCGGGCGCACGCCGGACCCGAAATATGGCCGCATCGCCAAGCAGCGCTCGCTGCACAACAACTACCTGACGCTGCCCGTCATCTTCTTCATGCTGTCGAACCATTATCCGCTGGCCTTTGCCACGCAGTTTAACTGGATCATCGCCGCACTCGTCTTCCTGATGGGCGTCACCATCCGCCACTGGTTCAACACCACCCATGCCCGCAAGGGCAAGCCGACTTGGACCTGGCTTGCGACCGCGCTGATCTTCATTGTCATCATGTGGCTTTCCACCGTGCCGAAGGTGCTGACCGGCGAAGAAGAACAGAAGGCAGCGACGCTTTCGCCGATGCAGCAGCAATTCGTCGCCGACGCCCATTTCGCCAAGGCCCGCGATGTGGTTCAGGGCCGCTGTTCCATGTGCCATGCGGCCGAGCCTGTCTGGGAAGGCGTGCCCTTCACGCCAAAATCGGTGAAGCTCGAAACCGACGAGCAGATCGCCGCCCATGCTCGCGAAATCTATTTGCAAGCCGGCCGTAGCCATGCGATGCCTCCCGGCAACATCACCGCCATCACCCCGGATGAGCGCAAGCTGCTGACCGCATGGTATGAAAGCGCGGTTTCCGGGGCAGGAAAAGCCGAAGGAAAGACTGAATGAGCATGGTTCTGCTGCGTGGCCGCCTGCTGAGCTTCCGCCGCGCGCCGCTTTCGATCGACGATACGCAAAGCTATCTCTATATCGAGGATGGCGGCCTGCTGATCGAGAACGGCAGGATCGCCGCCATCGGCGACTACGCCGATATTCGCGAGACAGCCCCCGAAGACATCGAAGAAAAGGACCACCGCCCGCATCTCATCGTGCCCGGCCTCATCGACATGCACCTGCATTTCCCGCAGATGCAGGTCATCGGCTCATACGCCGCCAATTTGCTGGAATGGCTGAACACCTATACTTTCCCGGAAGAATGCCGTTTCGTCGAAAGCGCCCATGCCCAGCGCATCGCCACGCATTTTTACGACGAGCTGCTGCGCCACGGCACCACCACGGCGGCCGCCTATTGCTCCGTGCACAAGACCTCCGCCGACGCCTTTTTTGCCGAGGCCATGAAGCGCAACATGCTGATGGTGGGCGGCAAGGTGATGATGGACCGCAACGCCCCGCAGGGCCTGCTGGACACGCCGGAAACCTCTTACGACGAGACACGTCAGGTCATCGCCGACTGGCACGGCAAGGGCCGCAACCACGTCGCCATCACCCCGCGCTTCGCCATCACCTCCACCCCGAAGCAGATGGAAGCGGCACAAGCGCTGGCGCAGGAATTCCCCGATCTCTTCATCCAGACGCATCTCTCGGAAAATCTCGACGAGATCAAATATACCTGCGAGCTTTACCCCGAAGCGACCGACTATACCGATATCTATGTGCGTTACGGCCTGATGGGCAACAAGACCCTGCTCGGCCACGCCATCCACCTCTCGGAGCGCGAGGCGGACGTACTCTCGGAAACCGGTGCGGTGGCGGTGCATTGCCCCACCTCGAACCTCTTCATCGGCTCCGGCCTCTTCCCGATGAAAAAGCTGCAACGGCGCGAAAAGCCTGTTCGTATCGCAGTGGCGACCGATATCGGCGGCGGATCGAGCTATTCCATGCTGCGCACCATGGACGAGGCATACAAGATCCAGCAATTGCTGGGCGAGCGCCTCAACCCGCTGGAAAGCTGGTATCTGATGACCCGCGGCAATGCCGAGGCCCTTTCCATGGTCGACCGTATCGGCACGCTGGAGGCCGGCACGGATGCCGACATCACGGTGCTGAACGCTTTCTCCACGCCTGCCATGGCGCTGAAGATGGAAGTGGTGAACAGCCTGACGGAAGAACTCTTCCTGATGCTGACCATGGGCGACGACCGCACGGTGGTTGAGACCTATGTGGCCGGCAGGGCGATGAAGAGCGTGCTGGCATAGTTCGGCTGCGGCCGAAACATAAAGCTGCGGCCTCATTTATATCGGTCACATATTGGAGTGAGCGGGTGCCGCGTCCTTCTTCTCCCCGCCGGGGAGAAGTCCGCGGCAGCGGGATGAGGGGGCAAGGGTGGTGAGATACGGCAACGTTGCCCCCTCATCCGACCCTTCGGGCCACCTTCTCCCCGGCGGGGAGAAGAA
>QFOL01000448.1 GCA_003241215.1 Agrobacterium fabrum | reverse complement strand
AACGATGTCGTTGCTCTTCACTTCGCTGTCGATCATGTCGTGAATGCCGCTCATAGGCCTATTCCTTTCACATGCGGTTCAAGGCCGCTGCTTTCTGTTTGTTCCTAGATAACATGTCGTGGCGCGATTTCCACCCGGAAAGCGTAAAAAACTGCGGGTGTGGCATCGAAGAATAGGACCGGAATTTTCTTATTCCACCGGTATCCATCAGGGGTCTGGATATATCAGCAGTATTTTTCCGATCGTCTCGCGCGGCCTAGAGACAAGCTGAGTGAATATACCGGTTTCCTCACCGGAAAAAAGATCAAGCTCCCGATGCCATTGAAGCTTCATTGCGGATCGACCGTTGGCTAGCGAACAATCTCGTTCGCAATCCACCTGCATTTCACTCACGATTCTATCGTTTTGGTGGTCGATTTTGAGGTCGACGATTAATTTAGGCTCTTCCTGTTTAAGCAGACGGCAGGTTCGACCAATTTTGCAAAGCGCGGTGCCGGCTATCGGATCAGCATCATGAAGCAGCACGGCGAAGCCGATCTTGATTTCTTTGTCACTTGTGTCGTCGGTGAAGCCCATGCGTGGTGCGGAAAGGAACAGGAGGGCGCAGGCGAAAAACAGGCAAAGTCGCTCGTGGCGGATCATCGATATCTCTGCCTGCTGCGGGCGGCGGCCGTGCGCCTTTTGCTCACCTGCTTCTTGGCAGGCTTGGGTTTGACGGCGGCGTTGATCGCGGCTTCCAGAACGGAGCCGACGATGCCGCCGGCAAGCGAGCCGGTGTTTTTCGTCCGGCGCGCGCGGCGCGTCTTGCGGATGCCGGTCTTGGTGAGGATTTCAGACAGCGCGCCCTTGACGACGCCGTTGAGTACCTGATCGACGATGCCAGACAAATTTCCCTCACCGATAAATAAATCACATTTCCGTCGCGATTTTTACTATACGTGCATCGCCCGCTGTATCAAGCGATCCTTTCGGGTGTCTCTAGCGCGCATTTGCTTTTCTCCGAAACGCAAAAGCGCGCTATCTCTTTGTTTTTGCGCATTGTCCTGACGTAAAAGCGATTGCGCTTTTACTGGAAATGCTCCGGCCGAAGGTTCATGCATGCCAGCCGTCAAGTCACGACTTGTTCTTTATTTCCCCGGTTTCGATCCGCTCGATGCGGCGGCCCATCATCTGCGCTACCAGCGGGCGGCGGCGCTGGCCGGCAAGACATGGGATGTCGATTATGCCGTGGGGCCGTTGGAGAATGCGCCCGGGGGCGAAACATTCACGGTGGAGGCCTCGGCGGGCGACTGGCGGACGCGCTCCGACATTTTCGTTTACGACCATAATGCGGTAATATTGCAATTGCGCGATGCGCCGGTATGGCAGCAGATCTGGCTCGGTTTCAAGGCCGGAGCCGGCATCATCGCCGAGGGCGGTGCGGCGCGCTACTTCCGACACGCCTGGCGTTTTGGCCTGTTCTTCATCTTTCCGTTCCTGCTGATGCTCGTCGGCGGTGCGCTTGCGGCGGCTATTGCCCTGTCACCCTTAATTTTCGCTTTACCTCTCTGGCTCTTGGCGATCAGCCTTCCCGCCGCCGCCCTGTTTTTCGTGAAGGCTTTCCTGCCGTTTGCCGAGCGGTTTCATACCCTGCATCTTTATGCGGACTGGCGGTTCGCGCTCGCAGTCGGCCGCGATGAGCCGATTGCCCGCGACTGGATCGAGGAGAGGGCAGCACTTGTTCTGACGGCGCTGCAGCAGCCCGCGGATGAGGTTCTGGTGGTTTCCCACAGCATGGGCGCCAGCCTTGCGCTCGCCGTGATCGGCCGCGTGCTGGAAATGAAGCCGGATGCGCTGGATGGCCGGAAACTGTCCTTTGCGACCTTGGGCGGCGCGGCGCTGCAATGTGCGTTCCTGTCGAGCGCGGACAGGCTTCGCCAAAGCGTCGGCATGATAGCTCGTCACCCGGAGGTGACATGGTTCGATATCCAGTGCCTGACCGATCCGATTCATCTCTACCGGTGCAATACCGTGGGCCTGACCGGTCACAGGGATGCGCCGCAGCCGAAGATCGTGCCGATCCGTTTCAAGCATTCGCTTTCGCCGGACCGTTATAAGAAGAACAAGCGCAACTTCCTGCGCATGCACCGGCAATATGTTCTGGGGCCGGATCGCAGATCCGGTTACGATTTTACCCTGCTGACGGCAGGGCCTTTGCCGGCCGCATCCTTCGCCGCTCTGGATTCGCAGACGCCGCCCGCCTTGTAAGCGGCGCTGACCCGTTCGGCCGGACATGAAAAGGCCCGCGTGAGAGTATCACGCGGGCCTTTGATTATTCCGCAGGTTTCACGCTCTGCCGCAGGCGGGACAGAGACGGTCTGTTGCCGCAAACGCTTTCACGGGCGCAATCATTCGGGAGCTGAGGTCTGCAGGGCAAGGGCATGCAGAACGCCGCCCATATTGCCCTTCAGCGCGTCATAGACCATCTGGTGCTGCTGCACGCGGGTCTTGCCCTTGAACGCTTCCGCAACGACTTCCGCCGCGTAATGATCGCCATCACCGGCCAGATCGCGGATCGTGACCTTTGCCCCGGGAATTCCCGCCTTAATCATGTCTTCAATGTCGCCG
>QFOL01000447.1 GCA_003241215.1 Agrobacterium fabrum | reverse complement strand
GTGCAACAACGGCGGCGTATTTGCAAAAACCGTGACAACAGGTGATCTTTTCGGGCAGATATGCTATTGACTTCGCCACGGCAATAACGACATTTCCGCCGCTTGTACCAAACAAGCTGTTTTTTGCCGACGTGATCCAGAAACAGATCAGGAGAATACGACCATTCGCAGACCTTTCAAAGCCGATGCCCCCGTCAAGGAGGGGCCGCGCTCCAACCGGGAAATTCGGGTTCCCAGAGTTCAGCTTATTGATGAAGAGGGCCAGAACCTCGGTAGCATGCCGACGGATCAGGCATTGAAACTGGCGGAGGAGGCCGGTCTCGATCTCGTTGAGATTTCGCCGAACGCTGAACCGCCGGTGTGCAAGATCCTCGATCTCGGCAAACTGAAATACGCGACCCAGAAAAAGGCCGCTGAAGCGCGCAAGAAACACTTTGAAGATGGCGACAAGGTGAAGGTGACGCTGAAGTTCCGTGGCCGTGAAATGGCCCACCAGGAACTGGGCATGAAGCTTCTTCTTCAGGTGAAGGAGGACACTCAGGCGATTGCCAAGGTGGAGGCCGAGCCGAAGCTTGAAGGCCGTCAGATGATGATGGTTCCCGACTGCGGTTATAAGCGCGCGTCCGAACGGTCCGGCAGGGCATGCCGAGGCCGTTCCTGAATAGCTTGAAATAGGCCTCGTCTGCCTGTTTCGATACAAAAACGGAGTAGCAAAATGCCCAAGATGAAGACGAAGTCCGCTGCAAAGAAGCGGTTCAAGATCACTGCAACCGGCAAGGTTGTTGCAGCCGCCGCCGGTAAGCGCCACGGCATGATCAAGCGTACCAACAAGTTCATTCGCGACGCGCGTGGAACCATGGTTCTCGCCGAAGCTGACGGCAAGAAGTTTGGACACTTTAAGGAGATCATGACATGGCACGCGTAAAACGTGGCGTAACTTCCCGCGCCAAGCACACCAAGACACTCAAGGCAGCCAAGGGCTTCTACGGCCGCCGCAAGAACACCATCCGCGCAGCAAAGGCTGCCGTGGATCGTTCCAAGCAGTACGCTTACCGCGACCGCAAGGTTAACAAGCGCAACTTCCGCGCTCTGTGGATCCAGCGTATCAACGCTGCTGTTCGCGAATTCGGCCTGACCTACGGCCGCTTCATCGACGGCCTGAACAAGGCTGGCATCGAAGTCGACCGCAAGGTTCTGTCCGACATGGCTATCCATGAGCCGGCAGCATTCGGCGCGCTCGTCGAAGCAGCGAAGAAGGCGCTTGAGTATCTCAAGGATGCTGGTACGGCCAACGAGTTTGAAACCGCTGTAAAGTAATTACGGCGCGGACAATCTGTTGTTCATTTGAAACCCGCGCCGGTTCTCCGGCGCGGGTTTTCGTTTTTTGGAATTCACGGCAGATTCGGCAAGGGCGTGGAACGCCTCTGGGCCGAAATTGCCAAAAGGGTGGGGCATCCGGCTATCAGTCGGCAGGCTCCATTGGGGGCGGAAAATGCTGGTTGCCGCAAGCGAGGCGGAAAAGGCGAAGGGTTTCCACGTTCATCTCGAAGATGGCGATATCGCAGCCTTGATGCGGGCTTTGCTTAAAAGCGAGCGCCGTGTGCAGAAACTCGAGCTTTCCTCAACGACCGTCTGGATCAAACGCCAGGGCACGGAAACGCCGTCCTGGTGGATAAAACTGCAGACCTTTCTCGCAAAGCTGCTTCCCTATACCTTCATGCGCCCATCGCCGCCGCTTGATGGCGCCGGCCTGATGCGCCGCGAACTCGAGACGTTGCAGGCCTTCAAGTCCCGCGGTTTTCCCGTTCCGCCCATCATTTATTCCTCGCTGACGGCCGTTGTCCTGGGGGATGTCGGTCCCACCATCATGGAGCGCATGGATGCGATTAAGGCCGCAAGACCCATGGAGCACGATGCCCTGCTGGTGAAATCCGCCGAGGCCCTCGGTGAGCTGCATGCGGCGGGCCTTTGCCATGGACGTCCGCATGTACGTGACTTCTTTCTTGCAGACGGCCGCATCGGTTTTATGGATTTCGAGGAACGTCCGCAGGACGTCATGCCGCTTGAGACGGCGCAGGCCCGCGATATCTGGCTGCTGTTTCTGCAGGTCGCGACACGCGCCTGTGATGCGTCGAAAACCTGCGATGCCGCCTTTGCGCGCTGGCGCGAAAACGCCCCGCCCCGGGCGCTGGAAGAATTGTGCCGTCTGACCGGCATTCTGGGGCGTTTTTTACCGGTTGCCCGGTTGATCGGGCGCGTGCGGATGGGTAGTGATCTGCGACGCTTTATCATGGCGACCGACTATCTGATGAATGCTGTGAACCCCGAAGCCGCTGTTAAAAAGACCGGCAAGGCAGGAAAAGATGACTGAACTTGATACCTTGAAATCGCAATTGATGTCGGAGATCGCCACGGCTGCCGATGAGCCGGCCATTGAAGCTGTGCGCGTTTCCGCGCTTGGCAAGAAGGGCTCGGTTTCGGAGCTTCTGAAGACGCTTGGCAGCATGACGCCGGAAGAGCGCCAGACCCGCGGCGCCGCCATCAACCAGCTCAAGAACGAAATCACCGACCTCATCGGCGAGCGCAAGAATGCGCTGAAGGACGCCGCCATTACTGCGCGCCTGAAGGCCGAAACGGTGGATGTCAGCCTGCCGGTCCGCCAGTCGCCGGCTGAGCGTGGTCGCATTCATCCGATCAGCCAGATTGTCGATGAAATCACCGCCATCTTTGCGGATATGGGTTTCTCGATCGCCGAGGGTCCGGATATCGAAACCGATTATTACAACTTCACGGCGCTGAATTTCCCCGAAGGCCATCCGGCCCGCGAAATGCACGACACCTTCTTCTTCCAGCCGGATGAAAAGCGCGAGCGCAAGGTGCTGCGCACCCACACCTCGCCGGTGCAGATCCGCACCATGGAAAGCCAGAAGCCGCCGATCCGCATCGTGATTCCCGGCAAGACCTACCGCCAGGATTCCGACGCCACCCATTCGCCGATGTTCCATCAGGTCGAAGGCCTTGTCATCGACAAGAAGGCGCATGTCGGCAATCTGCGCTGGATTCTGGAAGAATTCTGCAAGACCTTCTTCGAGGTCGACAGCGTGGTCATGCGTTTCCGCCCGTCCTTCTTCCCCTTCACGGAGCCGAGCTTCGAGGTGGATATCCAGTGCGACCGTTCCGGCCCCATCGTCAAGTTCGGCGAAGGCAAGGACTGGATGGAGATTCTCGGCTGCGGCATGGTGCACCCGAACGTGCTGCGCGCCGGCGGGCTGGACCCGGATGAATATCAGGGCTTTGCCTGGGGCATGGGCCTCGACCGCATCGCCATGCTGAAATACGGCATGCCTGATCTGCGCGATTTCTTCAACGCCGATGTCCGCTGGATGAACCACTACGGCTTCCGCCCGCTCGACATGCCGACGCTGTTCGGCGGTCTGAGCGTTTAATCCGGTTAGCCAAGGAGCAAAGACATGAAATTCACTCTTTCCTGGCTGAAA
>QFOL01000079.1 GCA_003241215.1 Agrobacterium fabrum | reverse complement strand
CCGCCCTTCGGGTCTTGCGCGCCATAATAGAGCCGACGGATACGGGCAAATGAAATTGCCGCCGCGCACATGGTGCAAGGCTCCAGTGTCACATAGAGATCGGCACCGGGCAGGCGTTCCTGTCCCAGCGCCTCGCAGGCCATACGGATCACGGCGATTTCAGCATGCGCCGTCACATCGTTCAATTCACGGGTGCGGTTGCCGGAACGGGCGATGACGCGACCGTCCAGTACCAGTACGGCACCGATTGGAACCTCCTGCCGCTCGCCGGCGGCACGGGCTTCCCAAAGCGCCAGCTCCATGAAATGCGTCCTTTCGGCCATCTCTTAACCCTTGTGCTTGGACCTGATAGGACAGCCCAAACAACAGGCAAACAGCAAATGACTTTTAAAGACAAGCCGAAGCGTGACGGCGGCAAGACAATTAGCCGCGACAGGAAGCCGAAAGGCCCCGGCAAGCCCGCCGCCGAGCGCGAAAAGAAACCGACCGAGGTACAGGCCGCCCCGGCGCCGGAAACCGTTGGCGCTTCCAAGCCCGAACGCATTTCCAAGATCATGGCGCGCGCCGGTGTGGCCTCACGCCGCGATGTCGAGCGCATGATCATGGAAGGCCGCGTGTCGCTGAACGGCGTCAAGCTGGATACGCCCGTGGTCAACGCCACGCTGGCTGACAAGATCGAAGTGGACGGCATGCCGATTCGCGGCGCCGAGCGCACGCGCCTGTGGCTTTACCACAAGCCCGCCGGTCTGGTGACGACCAATTCCGACCCGGAAGGCCGCCCGACCGTTTTCGACAATCTGCCGGGTGAACTGCCGCGCGTTCTGTCCATCGGCCGCCTCGATATCAATACCGAAGGCCTGCTGCTGCTCACCAACGATGGCGGTCTTTCCCGTGTGCTGGAACTGCCGACCACCGGCTGGCTGCGCCGTTACCGCGTGCGCGCCCATGGCGAGGTCGATCAGGCCGCACTCGACAAGCTGAAGGAAGGCATTGCCGTCGACGGCGTGCTTTATGGCGCAATCGACGCGACGCTCGACCGTACCCAGGGCCATAATGTCTGGATCAGCATGGGCCTGCGTGAGGGCAAGAACCGCGAGATCAAGAACGTGCTCGGCGCGCTCGGCCTCGAGGTCAACCGCCTGATCCGCGTTTCCTACGGTCCGTTCCAGCTCGGCGATCTCGCTGAAGGCAAGGTGCTGGAAGTGCGTGGCCGCATGCTGCGCGACCAGCTCGGCCCGCGTCTGATCGAACAGGCCGGCGCCAATTTCGACGCGCCGATCTACAATGCGCCCGTTGAGGATGAAGAAGACAACGCGCCGAAGCGGCCCGTGAAATCCGAATGGGCGAAGAGCGATGCGCCGGAAGGCAAGCCGCGCTTCGAAAAGGGCGGCAAGCCGGAAGATCGCCGCGAAAAGGCGCTCGGCCGTCTCGATACCAAGCGCGGCGACAAGCCAGCCGGCAAGTTCGGCTCCAAGCCCGCCGGGAAATTTGGCGCAAAGGGCCGCAGCGAGGACGAGGGTGACGACCGCCGCCCACGCCAGCCCGCCGGCACCAGCCGCACGGCCAATGTCTGGATGGCGCCCGGCGCAAGGCCCACCCGTGACGGCAAGGAACGCAAGTCTTCCGCCCGCGCGGAAGCCGAAAACCTCTTCAAGAAGCCTTCCGCCCAGGACGAAGCGCGTCGCAACGTCGTGCGGCATGCGGATGCCGAGGGCGAGTGGATCCGTTCGGATTCCCCCCGCGAAGAAGAAGGCGGTCGCGGACGCGGCGACCGTCCGCGTGGCGAAAAGAGTTTTGGTGATCGTGGTGGGCGCGGCGGAAAGCCGTTCGGCGACCGGCCATTCCGCGACAAGCCGCGTGAAGAGGGCGATCGCCCGCGTGGTGACCGTCCGCGCGGTGAAAAGAGCTTCGGCGACCGCCCGGCACGCGGCGGCAAACCTTTCGGCGACCGTCCGTTCCGTGACAAGCCGCGTGAAGAGGGCGACCGTCCGCGTAGCGACCGCCCGCACGGCGAAAAGAGTTTTGGTGATCGCACCGCCCGCGGTGAAAAACCTTTCGGTGATCGTCCGTTCCGCGACAGGCCCCGGGAAGACGGTGACCGCCCACGCGGCGACCGTCCGGCGGGCGACAAGCCCCGTGGCGGCAAGCCCGGATTCGGCAAACCATCTTTCGGAAAATCGGGCGAGCGTAGCGAACGTTCGGGTTTTTCAGGCAAGAGCAAAGGCCCCGGTGGTCCCGGCGGCGGCAAGCCGGGCGGCAAAGGCCCGGGTGGCAAACCTTCTGGAGGCAGGGGAATGACACGTAATGCGGATCGTAGGCGGTGAGTTCCGCGGCCGGACACTGGCCGCGCCGAAATCGAATTCCATTCGTCCAACCATCGACAGGACGCGGGAAAGCCTCTTCAATATTCTGAGCCATGCCTATCCGGAAAGTCTGGACGGCACGCGCGTTCTGGACGTTTTCGCCGGAACCGGCGCGGTCGGTCTGGAGGCTTTGTCGCGCGGCTGTCGCGTGGCGCTCTTCGTCGAAAACGGCGTGGAGGGCAGGGGGCTGCTCTGGGAAAATATCGATGCGCTGGGTCTGCATGGCCGCGCCCGTATCCTGCGGCGTGACGCCACCAAGCTCGGCGGCGTCAACAATATCGAGCCCTTCGATCTTCTCTTCGCCGATCCGCCCTATGGTTACGGCCATGGCGAGAAGGCTTTTGCGGCCGCCCATGGCGGCGGCTGGCTGAACCCCGGCGCGCTCGCCATTCTCGAAGAGCGCGGCGATGTGACGGTCAAGGTCGATCCGGTTTTCAAGCCGCTTGAAAGCCGCATCTTCGGCGACACGAAAATGCATTTCTACCGTTACGAGCCCTAAAGCATTTCCAGGAAAAGCGGAGCCCGATTTTCCGTCCGGAAATGCGACATAACAAAGAGTTAGAGTGTTTTCGCGATTCAAAGAAAAGCGAAAACGCTCTAACAGGGCTCGTCTCCCGTCACGCCACGGTCTTGTCTTGTTTGGGCAATAGGCAGAGTCTTTGCCGTGGAAAGAATTTGGGTATTCGCATGGAGCAGGGTGTAAACGAAAGCGTCACGATCGTCCGTGCCGGGGAACAGGTTCTCGACGGCGACGGCACGGGGGGCCACGAGCCGACTTTCGGGCTGGCGCTCGGCGGCGGCGGCGCACGCGGCATCTGCCACATCAACGTCGTCGAGGCGCTGGACGAGCTCGGCATCCGGCCCGTGGCGATTTCCGGTTCGTCCATCGGCTCCATCATCGGCGCGGGCATGGCGGCCGGGATGTCGGGCCGGGAAATCCGCGAATACACGCTCGAACTGATGGGACGCAAGGGTTCGGTCGCCAACCGGCTGTGGAGCCTCGGCCCGGCATCGATGCGCCATGCGGTGGACGGTTTTCGTCTGGGGCAGTTCAACCTCGAACTCATCCTGCACGCCCTGATGCCGCAGGCTCTGCCGAAGGATTTTTCCGAGCTTGCCATTCCGCTCAAGGTGATAACCACGGATTATTACGCCCAGACCGAAGTGGTGGTGGAAAGCGGCGAGATCATCCAGGCGCTGGCCGCATCCGCCGCCATTCCGGCCCTGTTCATGCCTGTTCGTATCGATGGCCGCATCATGATCGACGGCGGCATCTTCAATCCCGTGCCCTACGAGCACCTGCTGGACCAGGCCGATATCGTCATCGGCGTCGATGTCGTCGGCGGTCCGGAAGGTGACGGCACCACCATGCCGAACCGGCTGGACAGCCTGTTCGGCGCCAGCCAGTTGATGATGCAGGCGGCAATCGCCCTGAAACTGAGGTTACGCCCGCCGCATATTTTCCTGCGCCCGCCGGTGCACCGTTTCGGCGTGCTGGATTTCCTGAAGTCCGAAGAGGTGCTGAACGCATCGGCCGGCATCAAGGACGATCTGAAGCGGCAGATCGACATGCAGGTGGAACTGTTTCATCGCGGGCAGGGTGTGGAGGCGTGAGCGGTACCGCTTGAGTGTACGCTATGGAATGAGCGTGTGCCGCTTGTTTCTTCTCCCCGCCGGGGAGAAGGTCGCGGCAGCGGGATGAGGGGGCAAGCTCAGCGATAAACCGCAAGCTTGCCCCCTCATCTGACCCTTCGGGCCATCTTCTCCCCGGCGGGGAGAAGAAACGACCGGCAACGTCGAGCTATGTCCCCAAATATTAAAGCGAAACTTCCGTCTCGCTGTCCTCCTTATCCTCTTCCTCCTCCCACTTTTCCGCCTTGGTCTTCGGCTTCATCAGCGGCTCCGGCTTCACCTCGCGCACCGGCTTGTTGTGCAGCATCTGCCGGCCGGCGGCGAGGCCTTCCACGGCCTGTAGCTGCAACCGCTCCTCGTCGCGTTCGCGAATGTCGTCGGCAATCGCCAGCGCCCTTTCGCTCTCCATATCCAGCCCCTCCAGAATGCGCCTGCCGAACAGTAGGCCTGATTCCAGCGTTTCGCGGATTTCATATTCCACGCCCTTTTTCCTGAGGTCGAGCGAATGCACACGGTCATAGGAGCGGGCATAGATGCGCACGCTCGGAAATTCCGACTGGATCATGTCGATGATACGGTCGGTCACCTCCTTCTTGTGGGTGCAGACCGCCACGAGATCGGCCCGCTCGATGCCGGCGGCGATCAGCACGTCCTTGCGGGTGCCGTCGCCGAAAAAGATACGGAAACCGAAACGGGCGGCCTGACGCACGCGGTCGGCGGAACTGTCGATCACGGTCACGTCGCGCCCGCCGGCGAGCAGGATCTGCGAGGCAATCTGGCCGAAGCGGGAAAAGCCGATCATCAGCACATCCGCACCCGCCCCGTCGAAATCCTCCTCCAGCTTGTCCTCTTCCGCATCCTCCGCCGTCAGCCGGCGTGAAATCACCGCCAGAAGCGGCGTCAGCGCCATGGAAAGCGTAACGACGGCAACGAGGATCGAAGCCGTCGCCTGCGGAAACAGCCCGGAGGCGGCCGCCGTGGTGAAAAGCACGAAGCCGAATTCGCCGCCCTGCGCCAGAAGCAGCGCGATGCGGCTCGAGGCATAACGGGACGAGCCGGCAATGCGGCAGAGGCCATAGATCAGGGCCGCCTTCACCGCCATCATGACAGGCACGGCGATCAGGATAAGCACAATATTCTCATAGACGATGCGGATATGCAGCGACATGCCCACCGCCATGAAGAACAGCGCCAGAAACAGGCCGCGAAACGGCTCGATATCGGCTTCCAGCTCGTGCCGATAGGAGGATTCCGACAGCATCAGCCCCGCCAGCAGCGCTCCCATGCCCATCGAAAGCCCGACTGCTTCCATGATGGCGGCGGCGCCGATGACGACGAAGAGCGCGGCGGCGATCATCACCTCCCGCGCCCCCGTGCGGGCGATGATCTGGAACATCGGCGTCAGCAGATACCGCCCGGCCAGCACCATGCCGGCCACGGCAACGACCGAAGCGACGAGATCGTTCGCCATTGAATCCGTCGGCACATCCGGCCGGTTGGAAAGAATGGTGACGAGCGCAAGCAGCGGCACGATGGCGAGATCCTGAAACAGCAGGATCGAGAAGGAGCGATTGCCGTGCCGGGTGTTCATGTCGCCGTCATCGGCAAGGATTTGCAGCGCAAAGGCGGTGGAGGAAAGCGCAAGGCCGAAACCGGCGACGAGACTGCCGCGTGCATCGATCAACCCCGCCCACCAGGCGATGGCGGCCAGCACGCTGCCCGTCACCAGCACCTGCGCCAGCCCGAGACCTAAAATATCGCGGCGCATCTGCCAGATACGCGAGGGTTTCAGTTCCAGGCCGATGATGAAGAGCAGGAAAACCACGCCCAGTTCCGAGACGTTGAAGATGTCCTTCGCATCCGTGACCAGATGCAGGGCCGGCCCTATGATGATGCCCGCCACCAGATAACCAAGCACGGTGCCAAGCCCCAGCTTGCGGAAAACCGAGGCCGCGATGACCGCGCCGGCCAGAAGCAGCAGGGGTTCGAAAAAGAGAGCGTCGTGCTCGGTCATGCGGGCGGACTTTCGAATAGGGTGGCGACAATACCGTCCGAATGGAGAAAGCGGCGTTTCGCCCTTGATGCGGGGTTCCTGGCACAATAAATGGAACAGGAATGAAAGGCCAACTCATGTCCTCAGAAATAGATTCTTCCAAACTTCTCGATCGCGCCAGTGAGCTTGTCGATCTTGCCCGCGCCGCCGGCGCGGATGAGGCGGATGCCGTTGTCGTTCGCTCCCGCTCGCAATCGGTCGGCGTACGGCTCGGCAAGGTGGAAAGCACCGAATCCTCCGAAAGCGACGATTTTTCCCTGCGCGTTTTCGTGGGTCGCCGGGTGGCGAGCGTTTCGGCCAATCCGGGCTTCGACCTGAAGACCTTGGCGGAACGGGCCGTCGCCATGGCGAAGGTTTCGCCGGAAGATCCCTTTGCCTGCCTCGCGGACAGGGAGCGGCTTGCGACATCCTATGACGATCTCGAGCTCTTCGATGCGACGGAAGTATCGGCCGATCAGCTGCGCGAGGCGGCCCTTGCTTCGGAAGAGGCGGCGCTGGCCGTCAAGGGCGTCAGCAATTCCTCAGGTGCCGGCGCATCGAGCGGCATGGGCGGCCTGGTGCTTGCCACCTCGCACGGTTTTTCCGGCAGCTATATGGGCAGCCGTTTCAGCCGTTCCGTCAGCGTCATCGCCGGCGAAGGCACGAAGATGGAGCGCGACTACGATTTCGACAGCCGCCTTTATTATGCCGATCTCGATGCCGCTGAAGAAATCGGCCGCCGCGCCGGTGAAAAAGTCGTGCGCCGTGTCGGCCCGCGTCAGGTCGATACCGGCAGCAACATCACCGTGGTTTTCGATCCGCGCATCGCCCGCGGTTTTGTCGGTGCGATTGCCGGCGCCATCAACGGCGCTTCGGTTGCCCGCAAGACCAGCTTCCTGCGCGATAAAATGGGTCAGCAGGTTCTGAAAAAGGGCCTTTATCTTACCGACGATCCGCAGATCGTGCGCGGCCCGTCCTCGCGTCCCTTCGATGGCGAGGGCGTGCGCGGCGAGAAGATGACGATGATCGAGGACGGTGTTTTGAAGCACTGGTTCCTCTCCACCTCGGCGGCGCGGGAACTCGGCCTTGAAACCAACGGTCGCGGCGTACGCGGCGGCACCTCGGTCTCGCCGGCCTCCACCAATCTGGCGCTGGAGCCGGGCGATCTCTCGCCGGAGGACCTGCTGAGACAGGTCGGAACCGGCTTTTACGTCACCGAGCTGATCGGCCACGGCGCCAATATGATCACGGGTGAATATAGCTGCGGCGCCAGCGGTTTCTGGATCGAGAACGGCGAAAAGACCTTTGCGGTTTCCGAGGTCACCATCGCCTCGAACCTGAAAGACATGTTCATGCGGGTCACGCCGGCTAACGATATCGACCGCAAATATGGCGTCGCGGCCCCGACGCTCGCCATCGAAGGCATGACGATCGCGGGCAAGTGAGACGGCCTGCGGGTTGTTTTCGCCGGCGCTTTGTGTGCAAGTGCGAAAAGAAAAACGGGCGCGCCGTGTGAGGCGCGCGGAAAAGACGGCAAAATGAACGATATGGCTGAGGCCCGCTGGGCCTCCGATCTGAGGCTGGTCCTCGAAGCCGCCCGCAAGGCGGGCGAGACGGCCCTCGGTTTCTTCCGCAAGGATCCCGAGGTCTGGTGGAAGAATGGCGGGCTTTCGCCGGTCAGCGCGGCCGACTATGCCGCCAATGAAATCCTCGAAACCATCCTGCGCTCCGCCCGGCCGGATTACGGCTGGCTTTCCGAAGAGACGGATGACGATACGGACAGGCTTTCCCGTTCCACCGTCTTCGTTGTCGATCCCATCGATGGCACCCGCGCCTTCATCGGCGGCCGGGATACCTGGTGCGTCAGCGTCGCGGTGGTGCATGAGGGGCGGCCGGTCGTTGGCGTTCTCGTGGCGCCGGCGCTGGCGGAGGAGTTCACCGCATTTGAAGGTGGCGAAGCCCTGAAAAACGGGTCACCCGTTTTTGCAACGCGCGAAAATGCCGGGATCTTCCATCTGGCCGCACCCGAAGACGTGATTACGCATCTGCCGGAAGAAGTGCGGGGCGGCGTCAAGCGCATTCCGCATGTGCCCTCGCTCGCCTACCGGCTGGCCATGGTGGCGGATGGCCGCATCGACGGAACGCTGGTCAAGGCGAACTCGCACGAGTGGGATCTGGCCGCGGCCGACCTCATTCTGGAGAAGGCCGGCGGCCGTCTGGTCGGGCTCGATGGAAAACCTCTGATGTATAATCGCCGGCAGGTTAACCACTCCGCATTGTGCGCTGCAGCAGATTATGCGTTGCCTGCACTTTTGAAAGCGTTTTCACATCTGTCTGACAGTTGACGTTTGCTGGGAAATCCCGCAGATGAAGGCCTCTCTCAGAGTTTAAGAAAGAGATAAAGACATGACGGAATCTGGCAAACCGAAACAGCTGCTGCACCTCGTCTTCGGCGGCGAACTTGAAAACCTTCAGGATGTTCAGTTCCGGGATTTGAAGGCGCTCGATATCGTCGGTATCTATCCGGACTATGCTTCCGCGCTCACCGCATGGAAGTCCAAGGCGCAGATGACTGTCGATAACGCCCATATGCGTTATTTTATCGTGCATATGCACCGTCTCCTCAATCCGGACGACAAAATTTGAGTCCTTTTGCCCTTGCGTTGTAATACTATCGGGTGAAAGCGAGTTTTTCCGTGATTCCTGCGCGAGCGGCGCAGGCCGGGAATACCGGGGCGAGAAAATGTGATCGCGCTTTCGTTTCCGATGACAAAAAATGACGCAATTTGAGAAGAAGTAGGCGGCGATAACAACCAAAAACAGGGGAAGGGCATTGCGCGGAATGATCAAGGGCAGAATGTCATGAGCAGCCGTATCGCACGTTTCGCTCTTTCCGGTTACCGTATCGCCGGTATCGCCGCTTACCCGTTCGCCAAGCCCTATCTTTCCTATCGGGCGGCGAAGGGCAAGGAAGACAAGCGCCGAAGGCTCGAACGCTTCGGTTATGCCAGCGCCGAACGCCCGCGCGGGCCGCTGGTCTGGTTTCATGCCGCAAGCGTCGGCGAAACGCTGGCGCTTATTCCGCTGATCCGCGAAATCCGCAAGCGCGATATCTTCGTGCTTTTGACCACCGGCACCGTCACATCGGCCGAGCTGACCCGCACGAGGCTCGGCGACGATGTGATCCATCAATATGTGCCGCTCGATATCAAGATCGCGGTCAACCGTTTCCTGGCCTACTGGGCGCCGGATGCCGCCATCACCGCTGAATCGGAAATCTGGCCGGTGACGATGATGGAGCTGGAACGCCGGCACATTCCGCAGATCCGCGTCAATGCGCGTCTCTCAGACCGTTCCTTCGACCGCTGGAAAGCCCGGCACGACATTGCGGAATCGCTGTTTTCCAAGCTGGCGCTGGTGGTTGCGCAGTCCGATCTCGATGCCGAGCGCTTCCGCGATCTCGGCTCCTGGCCGGTGGTGATTTCGGGCAACCTCAAGGGTGATACCGACCCGCCGCCCTGCGACGAGGCGCTTCTCGAGACCTATCGCAAGCAGGTCGGCAATCGCAAGACATGGGCCGCCATCTCCACCTTCGACGGCGAGGAGAAGGCTGCGGCCACCGTGCATGCGGCGATCAAGTCGCGCAACGGGCAACTGACCATCATCGTGCCGCGCCATCCCGAGCGTGGCGACGATGTCGAGGCGATGCTGAAGGGCATGAATCTTTCGGTCGCCCGCCGCAGCCGCAATGACGTGATCACGCCGGAAACCGATATTTTCCTCGGCGATTCCATCGGCGAAATGGGGCTTTACCTGCGGCTGACCGAGCTTGCCTTTGTCGGCCGCTCCTTGACTGCCGAGGGCGGGCAGAACCCGCTGGAGCCGGCGATGCTCGGCTGCGCGGTCCTGTCAGGTGCACATGTGCAGAATTTCCGCGAGGCCTATCAGAAGCTGATCCGCGCCGGCGGCGGTCGTATCATCCGCGATGTCGAGATGCTGGCCAAGGCGGTGCATTATCTGCTGGTCAACGACAATGAGCGTTACAAGATGATCGATGCGGGCAACCGGGTCATTCAGGATATGCGCGGCGCGCTGTCCTCCACCGTTAAGGCGCTGGAACCCTATATCAACCCGCTCACCGTTTCCGCCAAGCTGCAACCGCGGAGCGCCATCGGTTCATGGTAGCGGATATCGAACTCAACGCGGCGCAGTCGATCGCCGCAGTCCTTTTCGACAAGGACGGTACGCTTCTCGGCTATGACGCCAGCTGGGGTCCGGTGAACCGCGAGCTTGCGGCGATTGCGGCCAAGGGCGATCCCATTCTCGCCGACCGGCTTCTTTCCGCCTGCGGCATGGACCCCGTTACCGGTCATGTGGTGCCGGACAGCCTTCTGGCCGCCGGCAATACGGCGGAAATAGCCGCCGGTCTGGTCGCTGCCGGCTCGCCCTGCGATGTCGGGGAACTGACGGCGCGCCTCGACCGGTTGTTCACCGAGGCGGCGGATAAATCCGTACCCGTCACCGATCTCAAGGCGTTTTTCGCAAGGCTGAAGGCGCGCGGCTACAAGCTCGGCATCGCCTCCAGCGACAATGAAAACTCCATCCGCCAGACGGCCATCCGCTTCGGTTTCGAAAAGGACGTCGATTTTGTCGCGGGATATGACAGCGGTTACGGCACCAAGCCGCAGCCCGGCATGGTTCTCGGTTTCTGCGAGGCGATAGGCTTCCCGCCGGAACGTGTGGCTGTTGTCGGCGACAATAACCACGATCTGCACATGGCGAAGAATGCCGGTGCCGGTTTGCGCATCGCCGTTTTGACTGGAACAGGCTCGCTCGAAAGCCTCGGCGCCGATGCCGATTATTGTTTCGATGACATCACGGGGCTTGAAGCGCTTTTGCCGGAACGGCCTCTCTGAACCCGGTGGGATTTCCGCTGGGCCGGGTGCGGTTCCATCAAACCCCTCTGTTCGATTTTTGCAATTTACGGTTTTTTCTGGCAAACAACCTCCTGACATGTGACGGGCGAACGGAATGCCGTGGGCGACGCGGCCGGGAGCGGGAATAGATGGTTTCTGAAGCGCCGCCGTTCTGGTGGCAGAAAGCGGGCTGGCAGGCGTGGCTCCTGTCGCCTTTCTCGCTTCTTTACGGCAAGATAGCCGGCCGGCGGATGCGAACGGCGAAGAGGGCAAGCGTTGCCGTTCCGGTCATCTGCATCGGCAACTTCACCGTGGGCGGCGCCGGCAAGACACCGACGGCCATGGCAATTGCGAGAGCCGCCGTCGCAAAGGGCCTGAAACCCGGATTTCTCAGCCGCGGTTACGGCGGCACGCTCGATGTCACCACCCTTGTCGATCCCGGACAGCACCGCTCGGCCGATGTCGGTGATGAGCCGCTGCTCCTGGCGCGAGAGGCGGTTACGGTCATTTCCCGCAAGCGGGTGGAAGGCGCACACCGGCTGGTGAAGGAAGGCGTCGATCTCATCATCATGGATGACGGTTTTCAGAGCGCCCGCCTGATGCTGGATTATGCGCTTGTCGTCATCGATACGACACGCGGCATCGGCAACGGCCACCTCGTGCCGGGCGGTCCGGTAAGAGCGCCGCTTTCCGAGCAGATGCGGCATATGACCGGGCTCCTGAAGGTCGGTAACGGCCACGCGGCCGATGCGCTGGTCAGGCAGGCGGCAAAGGCCGCCAAACCCGTCTTCGTGGCGGCGATCATGCCGCAGGAACCGCAGGATTTCAGGGGAAGACGCGTGCTGGCCTATGCTGGTATCGCCGACCCGGCCAAGTTTTATCGAACCGTCGAGGCGCTCGGCGGCGACATCGTGCTGCAGCGCTCTTTCCCGGATCATCACCATTTCAGCGATGACGAGATCGCCGACCTACTGCAGGACGCCGATAAAGAGAACCTGCAACTGGTGACGACGGCCAAGGATGCCGTGCGGCTCAACGGGCACCACGGCCGGGCGGAAGAATTGTTGTGGAACAGCCTGGTGATCGAAATCGACATGGTGTTCGACGATCCCAACGCGGCTGGGACGATTATCGATACGGCTGTGGGGAACTGCCGTGCGCGCCTGCTGCGGGAGAATGCGCGGACGTCGGTTTAGAGTACCGAAGAAGATAAACCGCCGTGCACCCACTTCTCCTCATTCCTGTGCTTGTCACAGGAATCCAGTCGGCGCGGGTCTGCGTGGCGGGAAGAGTCCTTTCAGCCCAAGGACTTGGGCTGGCTGGATCCCTGTGACAAGCACAGGGATTAGGGGAGGCACACGACGCGCTATACTCAACGCGCCGCTTCCCAACTCACGCCGGCAAATTGCCAGCCTTCTTTTCGGCCTCCAGCGAAGCCGCCGCATCCACATAGGCCTCCTGCCGCGCCACGCTCCAGTAGCGCAGCTCATCGAGCGGGATGCTTTTGCCTGTGATGGCGCAGATGACGTGCGAGCCGGTCTGGACGATGCGGAAGTCCCCGTCGAGATATTCGATGACGGCGAGGCGGTTGCCGCCTCCTTCAAATCTGTTCATCCGTTTTCGTCTCCTGCTCTGTCCCGTCAGGGCACCCAGTCCGAAACGGCGCAGCGTTTTCCTGAACAATTGGGCGCTCCTGTATCTCAAATTTATATAGCCCGGCGCGGCGCAAGGCCAGCCCCGCCTGCTTGCGGCGTCAGCTACGGCCGAAGAGCCGTTCTATATCGGAAAGTTTCAGTTCGATATAGGTCGGCCGGCCGTGATTGCACTGGCCGGAACCCGGTGTGTTTTCCATCTGCCGCAGAAGCGCGTTCATCTCCTCCGGCCGCATGCGCCGGCCGGAACGCACGGAGCCGTGGCAGGCCATGGTGGCCGCGACATATTCCAGCTTGTTGGCAAGCGTAGAAGCCGCGTCCCATTCGGCGATCTCGTCGGCAAGCTGGCGCACCAGCCCCTGCACATTGACTTCGCCCAGCATGGCCGGCGTTTCGCGGACGGCGACCGCGCCCGGCCCGAAACGCTCGATGACGAGCCCCAGCGCATCGAAACCGGCGGCGTGATCCATCAGCCGGTCGCAATCCTCTTCCGGCAGATCGATGATTTCAGGGATGAGCAGCACCTGCGACGGCGGACGCCGGGAATGCAGCGCATTGCGCATCTGTTCGAACACCAGCCGCTCATGCGCGGCATGCTGGTCGACGATGACGAGGCCGTTTTCCGTCTGCGCGATGATGTAGTTTTCGTGCAGCTGCGCCCGCGCGGCTCCGAGCGGATAAAGCACAGGTTCCGGTGAGGGGCTTGCGGCGGTCTCGTCAGTGTCCCGAGGCTCGGCCCTCGCCGTCGGCATGGTGATGTCGGAAAAGCGTGACTGCACGGCCTCTGCAAATTGTGTCCCGCCTGAAACCGCAAGCGGCCGGGAGGGCGAGGTGGCGGCGGACCACGGCGTGGGGGCTGCCATGGAAGGCGAGGGCCGCAGGCCGGAGGGGCTGTAGCCGGGGCGGAAGGCGTTCATCATCTGGCTCGCACCCGTCGTTGCGGCCCTGTCGCCGTCGCGCGTCAGCGCCTGCCTGATAGCACCGACGATCAGTCCGCGAATGAGGCCCGGATCGCGAAAACGCACGTCGGATTTTGCCGGGTGCACGTTCACGTCCACAAAGGCGGGATCGAGCGTGATGGACAGCACCGCGACCGGATATCGCCCATGCGGCACGGTTTCGGCATAGGCGCCGCGAATGGCGGATAAAAGCAGCTTGTCCTGCACCGGGCGGCCATTGACGAAGACATATTGATGCGCCGAGTTGCCGCGATTGAAGGTCGGCACGCCGGCAAAACCGGTCAGCGTCACATCCTCGCGCCCGGCGTCGATCTCGATGGCGTTGTCCTTGAACTCGGCACCGAGAATCTGCGCCATGCGGGCCAGATGATCGTCGCCGGTCGAAGGGATTTCGAGCGTCGAACGGTCGGTGCCGGAAAGCACGAAACGGATATGCGGAAAGGCGATCGCCATCCGTTTGACGACTTCGGTGATGGCGGCCGCCTCGGCGCGTTCCGTCTTCAGGAATTTCAACCGCGCCGGCGTGGCAAAAAACAGGTCGCGCACCTCGACGATGGTGCCGGCATTCGAGGCGGCGGGCCGCACGTCCGAAACCTTGCCGCCGGTGACGGAAATCACCGAACCCTGTTCCGCGCCCTGTTGGCGGCTGGTAATCGTCAGCTTGGCGACCGAGCCGATGGAGGGCAGCGCCTCGCCGCGAAATCCGAGCGTGCGGATATCATCAAGCGTATTGGAAATTTTCGAGGTGCAATGACGCCTGACCGCAAGCGCCAGATCGGCGGGCGACATGCCGGAGCCGTTATCGGTAATCCGCACCAGCCCCTTGCCGCCGCCCGCCGTGGCGATCT
>QFOL01000446.1 GCA_003241215.1 Agrobacterium fabrum | reverse complement strand
GTTTTCCATGACCATCAAGCGTATCGAGCCGGGCAAGCGCATGAGCGGCGCCGTCGTTCACGGCAACACCGTTTATCTGGCCGGCCAGGTTGGCGAAGGCACGAGCGTTACGGAACAGAGCAAGTCCGCTCTCGCTGAAGTCGACCGCCTGCTGGCCGCTGCCGGTTCGGACAAGTCGAAGATCCTGCAGACGATCATCTACCTCTCCGACATGTCCACCTTCGGCGAAATGAACGCCGTTTGGGAAGGCTGGATCGACCCGGCAAACCCGCCGGCCCGCGCCACCAGCGGCGCACCATTGGCAACGCCGGATTACAAGGTCGAGTTCATCGTGACCGCTGCTCTCTGAGCATCCGTCTGAGTTTTTAAGAAGGGGCCGGGTCGCGGAATGCGGCCCGGCCTTTTTTTTGATGGGAAATTCGAAACGCTCGTTTCGTCATCCTCGGGCTTGTCCCGAGGATCCAATCACCTATCGCAATTTGATAGGTAGCAGATGCTCGGGACAGGCCCGAGCATGACGGAGGAGAGGGGATTGTCCCAGGTTTGTGAATCGCTTGGGCACTTCATTTCAGAAGCTAAGCAAGCGCCTTCTCAAACTGCTTCAACGTCGTTACCCGCTCCGCAAACCACAGCCGCGCCAGATCGCTCGCCGAGGCGAGATCGATGCCCTCAGGGTCGATGGAGGTGATTGCCCAGCGGCCAGTCTTTGCGCCGGCGAGAACAGCAAGCCGGGATGCTTCGCCCTTGATGGCGTTGAGGCGGATTGCTTCGCTTTCCGCGGCCGCCATCAGTTCGTCTGCGCCTGAAAGATCGGTGCGCAGATCGGCCGGGGTGATGTTGCTGGCATTGCGGGCCGGGCCGCCATTGATCTGCACGCCTTCTGTCCGCAGCCGGTAAAGCCGCGTGTCGGGAAGGGAGAGATAAAGTTTCGCTTTGGGATAACGGGCAATGTAGCGTGCGATGGCGAGCGGCACTTCATCCGGGCCGATTTGGTCCGCCCTGCCCACCAGTGTCAGACGCGGCAACGTCAGCGCATCGCCCTTGCCGAAGGGGGCGAGCGTCAGCGAGATGCGCGCGTCTGCTTCCATGTTGCGGGCATGCAGCGTCAACCCCGCCGCGAAGAAGAACGGCGTGCCGTCCGGTTCGATGCCGATATTGGTGGCGGTCGTATAGGGATAGCCGCTGATGGGGTCGAGGGTTGCAAGCGCTGCCGTGCGGGAAGTGTGCAGCACATCCCGGGCCACGCGCACGGCCTCGAAAGGCGCACCGGCCGAGGGCTCGATCTTTGCGCCGCGCGGGGTGATGACGGGAGGGGCTGCATCCGGCATGTCGTTTCCTAAGCTGTAAGTTTCAGTCAGGATTTACACCATGCCGGAGCCGTGTCCATGCGGAATATCAGCTTCCGGTCCTGATCTGCGTCAGGGTACGCGTTGGCGTGATCGCTTCGGCATCCAGCTTCACCTCTATGATGGCTGGTTTGCCGCTTGCCCGCGCCCGTTCGAAGGCGGCGGCGAAATCTTGCGTTCTTTCCACCGTTTCGCCGTGGCCGCCATAGGCTTTGGCAAAGGCGTTGAAATCCGGATTGACGAGATCGGTGCCGCTGACACGGCCGGGATATTCCCGCTCCTGATGCATGCGGATCGTGCCGTAGGTGCCGTTGTTGACCAGCACGGTGATGATCGGCAGGCCGTAACGCACGGCGGTGATGAATTCCTGCCCATGCATCATGAAACAGCCGTCACCGGCAAAGCAGATCACCTCACGCTCGGGGAACAGATGCTTGGCTGCGACCGCCGCCGGCAGGCCGTAACCCATCGAGCCTGATGTCGGAGCCGATTGCGTGTTGAAGCGACGGAAGCGGTGGAAGCGATGGACCCAGGTGGCATAGTTGCCGGCGCCATTGGTGAAGATCGCATCCTCGGGCACATTGGCCTCGATCCAGTCCATGATCGGACCCATCTGCACAGCGCCGGGGCCGGTCTTCGGCGGGGTGGACCAGATGAGATAGGCCGCATGCATGGCGGCGGTGCGATCCGCCCATGCATTTGCGGAAAGCGTAAGCGAGGAGAGGGCGGCAACGAAGTCATCCGGTGCAGCGCAGATCGCGAGATCGGGACGGTAAACGCGCCCAAGTTCTTCGGCTTCCGGATAGATATGGACGAGTTTCTGCGACGGGTAGGGGATGTCGAGCAGCGTATAGCCGGAAGACGGCATTTCGGAGAGGCGGCCGCCGAGCAGCACCACGAGATCGGCCTCCTTGATCTCCTTGGCCAGCGCCGGATTGATGCCGATGCCGACATCGCCCGCATAAGAGGGGCTCAGGTGATCGAACAGCATCTGGCGGCGGAAGGAACAGCCGACGGGCAGCTTGTTGTTTTCCGCAAAAGTCTTGAGGCCCGCGACGCTTTCCTCAGACCAGCGCGTGCCGCCGATGATGAAGACCGGGCGCTTCGCCTCGCCAAGCATTTTTGCGAAGGCGGCCATCTGTGACGGGCCGGGATGCGCTTCAACAGGGGTATAGGGTTTTGCCTTGGGCGCTTCGACCTCTTCCACCAGCATGTCTTCGGGCAGCGTCAGCACCACCGGGCCGGGGCGGCCGGAGGTGGCGACGGCGAAGGCGCGGGTGACGAATTCGGG
>QFOL01000078.1 GCA_003241215.1 Agrobacterium fabrum | reverse complement strand
ACGACGGTGAGACCCGGTCCCCACATGTCGTTCAGGAGCGCGCGGTCGCCGGGCGGCTGGTTATGCGGCTGGGCGGTATAGATGACCGGCACGCCGTTCTGAACGGCCCATGCCTTCACCTTGGCGAGATTGTCGATGAGGGCGGTCATCAGCTTGCCGTCGGCCTCGTAGAACCGCAGGAAATAACGCTGCATGTCGTGGATGAGAAGCACGGCGCGTTTCGCATCGGGCTGCCATTTTGTCTTGTTGGCCGGAAAGCTCGCGGCGACCGGCATCGGATAGTCGGAAATGGTGGGGATCGTCATGATGACCTCGTTTTTTTGCTGCGCCGGCTCGGGCGGCGCGTAATCTTTGGAATCGGGGACGCCCTTTTTGAGCGTCCCTTTCGGTTGGCGCTGCGTGTCAGGCGCTGATGGCGACGGGGGCTGTCAGCAGGTCGCGCAGGCGCTTCTTGTCGATCTTGCCGACGGCGGTGAGCGGCATGGCCTCGATGAAGCGCACGCGGTCCGGCAGCTTGTAATCCGCGACACCGAGACCGGCGAGATGCTGGCGGATGGCCGGCGCCTTGAGCGCGGGATTGCGGGATACGACGAAGACGCAGCTTTTTTCGCCGAGAAGCTCGTCCTGCATCGCCACCAGCGCCGCGTGCGTCACATCCGGATGCCGCAGGATCAGGTTTTCCACCTCCTCCGAAGCGACCTTTTCGCCGCCGCGATTGATCTGGTCCTTCACCCGACCAACGACCCGCAGATAACCTTCGGGCGTGCGCTGCACGACGTCGCCGGAATAATAGAAGCCATCCTTGTCGAAGACCCGGGCGCTATGTTCGGGCGCGCGGTAATAGCCCCGGAACGTATAGGGGCCACGGGTCGCCAGCATGCCGGCTTCACCCTCCGGCACGTCATTGCCGTCCTCATCAACGATGCGGATTTCGTCATCCGGGCTGATCGGCCGGCCTTGCGTGGTGAAGACGATATGGTCGGGGTCACCGGCGCGGGTGTAGTTCACCAGACCTTCCGCCATGCCGAACACCTGCTGCAGATCGCAGCCCAAGACCTCCGGCACC
This sequence comes from Agrobacterium fabrum, assembly GCA_003241215.1. Taxonomy (GTDB): domain Bacteria; phylum Pseudomonadota; class Alphaproteobacteria; order Rhizobiales; family Rhizobiaceae; genus Agrobacterium; species Agrobacterium fabrum_A. The sequence goes on along the minus strand of QFOL01000078.1, from coordinate 13,082 downwards.
TGGCGGGCGAGCGCTTCGGCGAAACTTGCGCCGCCGACCTGCAGGAGCTTGAGCGACTTTAGCCGTTCGCGATGGGCAGGAGCTGCCTGCAGCCACAGCGCCACCGCCGGCGGCACCAGCGGCACGATATCGACACCGTGTTTTTCGATCAGATCGAAGCAGGCGAGCGGCTCCGGATTGGCGGCCATGACCACCGCACCGCCGGCGTGGAACACGCCAAGCGCGCCGGGCGAACTCATCGGGTAATTATGCGCCACCGGAATGGCGCAGAGGAAGCGGGTCTGCGGCGAAAGTTCGCAAATCTCCGCGCTGGCCCGGGCGCTGTAGTCATAGTCGTTATGCGTCCGGGGGATGAGTTTCGGCGTTCCGGTGCTGCCGCCGGAAAGCTGGAACAGCGCCACCTCATCGGCGGCGGAAGGGGCGTAAGCCGGCGGATTTTCGGCCGCGGCCGCCAGCCGTTGCTCCAGGCTGCGCTGCGGATCGGTTTCGCCGAGCAGCAGGGTCGCGACAAGCTTTGGGGAAGTCGCCTTCAGCGCCTCCACAAATGCGTCATCGGTAAAAAGCTCGTGGCTGCGCGAGGCAATCACCAGCTTCGGCGCAATCTGCTCCGCATAGGAGGTCATTTCCAGCCGGCGATGGCTGAAAAGCGCATTGACGGGGGCGGCGCCGATTTTGATGAGCGCGAAAAAGACGAGATAGAACTCGGCTATGTTCGGCAATTGCACCAGCGCCGTATCACCCCTGCCGATGCCCGCGGCGGAGAGATGGCCGGCCAGATTGGAGGATTGCCGGTCGAGATCGGCATAGGTGAAGCGGCGGTCGCCGCAGATCAGTGCTGTGGCGTCCGGCCGGCGTTCCACCTGTTCGGTGAGGATGCCGCTCAGCGGCCGGTCGATCCAGTAGCCGCGTTCGCGGTATCGGCGAACGAAATCCTCGGGCCAGCGTTCAAATTCGATTGTCATGGTTTGTCCCTGGGAAAATCAGGCCGCAAGACCGCAGGCGTTCAGCATGGTCTTGAGTTTTGTCTGCACCTCGGCCCATTCGGATTCGGGCTCCGAGGCCTCCACGATGCCCGCGCCTGCAAAAAGCCGCACGGTTTCACGCTGCACGGTGCCGCAACGGATGGTCACCACCCATTCGCCATTTCCTTCAGAATCCGTCCAGCCGACCATGCCGGTGAAGAGGCCGCGTTCGAAAGGCTCGACAAAGCGGATGAGGCGGTGGGCGCGCTCGGTGGGGAAGCCGCAGACGGCCGGCGTCGGGTGCAGCAGGCATGCAAGCTGCAGCGCATTGGTTTCCGGATCGGCGAGACGACCTTCGATGCGGGTCGAAAGATGCCAGAGCGCCGCGGTGTTGATGAGGGAGGGTTTTTCGGGAACATCGAGTTCCGCGCAGACCGGGGAAAGCAGCGAGCGGATATCCTCGATCACGAGGCTATGCTCGTAATGGTCCTTTTCCGAGGCCGAAAGCCGATCCGCATTGGCCTTGTCCGCCGCCGGATCGACCATGCGTTTTGCCGATCCCGCCAGCGGGTTCGAGATGATTTTCTCGCCCTGCTTGCGAATCAGCAGTTCCGGGCTGACGCCGATCAGGTCGCCGCCATCGGGCAGCGGGATGCGGAACTGGTAACCTTCGCGGTTCTGTTTGGCGAGGCTCGCCAGCAATCTTTCGACATTGACCTCGGAGGCGAAGGTCAGTTCACGCATGACAGAAAGCACCGCCTTGCGGACTTCGGAATGGCGGAAATTGACGATGGCGTGTTCGACGGCGTGTTTGAAACCGCTCTCGTCCGGCAGGCTGTTCTGGCCGACAAGTGCGGGCATGGCCGAATCGGTAACGATCGGCTCCTCATCCCTGGAATTCCATTCATGGTTGTATGGAATATACAGGCATGAGGGTTCGCTGACATCGAAGGGGATAGCGCCGATGGCGATGGGGTTCTCCTGTCCGTCCCGGCGGGCGCGCTCGAAAGCGCCGGCCAACGCCTGCTGCAGCGGGCTGGCAATGTCTTCGCCGCCCCGGGCTGGAATCGCGATCTTTTCGCGAATGCCCTTGGCGCGCAATTGCCCGCTGCCGGATGTAAACAAGAATTCTCTATTAAAATCAGTAACTTCGTCGGATTCGACGTCATTCGTCCTGAGTGCTCCCGTTTTCATGGGATGCCTCCTGTGCGAGTGGTTGACGATGGTTTATACTTGAGTATGCTAATCATGTTTTGTCAACCGGTACAAACTCACATGCTAAATTTAACTCCGATGCAGGTGGCCTACTGGGTCGGTCGCGAGGCGGATGGAATACTCGGAAAAGTTACGCCCCATCTCTACCTCGAATTCGACGGACAGGCGGTGGATGCGGAAAAACTGGCCGTTGCCGTGGAAAGGCTCTGCCGGCGTCACCCCATGCTGAGCCTCAGGATCGATGCCGAAGGGCAGCAGTCCGTCGATCCCATTGGCCGGCCGCTCCGCCTCGATGTGGAGGACATGACCGCTCTTGATTCGGAGGCGCTTGCACGTCGTCTTGAGGCGAAGCGTGAGGAATGGAGCCATCGCCGCGCCGACCTTCGCATTGCCCCACCGGCGGCCGTCTCCCTCAGCCTGTTGCCCGGTGGGCGCTGCCGGTTGCATCTGGATACCGATATGCTCGCCATTGATCCGGCCAGCGTGCGGATGGTGATGGAGGACCTCGCCCGTTTTTACGAGACGGCGTCAGGCGCAGACGAAACCCGGACTTTCGAATCAGTGACCCCGTCGTTTTTCGACTGGGCCGAACGTCTCATGTCCGATCCGGACTTGAGGGGCTTGCGCGAGAGGGACCGCCTGTGGTGGCGGCAGCGTCTTGCCGATGTTCCGGACGCGCCGCCGCTGCCATTTCTGCCCGATGACCCATCGCGCGCCGTTCGCACCGACCGGTTCGCAGCGATGCTTGCAGCGGCCGAGCGCGGCAATCTGGAACGGGCGGCGCGGCGTTGCTCGGTGACGACATCGACCCTTCTGCTGGGCGTCTTCGCCATGGCGCTTTCGCAGGCGACCCGGGCGGAGAGGTTCCGGCTCTCCGTGCCGGCTTTCTGGCGCACACCGCTGGTGGAGGGGGTCGATGGCGTCGTCGGCGAATTTTCCAACGTGCTGGTGCTCGGCGTCGACATCAGGCCTGAAGAAACTCTCGAAGCGCTGCTCGGCCGGCTGTTCGATGAGATGAACGGGCTTCTCGCGCACCAGTCCTATCCGGGCGTCAGCGTGATGCGCGATCTTTCCCGCCAGCGCGGTGGTTTGCAGACCTCGCCGGTGGTCTTCACCGCCGGGGTCGATCTGCCGGGTGGCGAATTGTTTTCGCAACGGGTCGGTCGGGTGTTCGGTCCGATGGTCCACACCGTCTCGCAGGGGCCGGGGGTGGCGCTGGATGCACAGGTGGCGGCGGTGGATGGCGGCCTGCTGATCAACTGGGATGTCCGGCTCGATGCGCTGCCGGAAAGCTGGCTGAAATCCCTGTTCGAAACCTATGTCGGCCTTCTTCGCCGGCTGGCGGATAGACCCGATCTCGTTTCCGAAAGCGTGGAACGATTTGCCGCACAGCAGCCGGAAGCCGCAGTTGAGGCAAAAGGAAAACCTATGGAACGTTCCCTCGTCCCCCTGCAACAGGCCTATCTGCTCGGCCGCGGCACCCATCTGCCGATGAGCGGCGTGGCGATGCAGGAGTTTCGCGAATATCGCGGCAGCATCGACCTGTCCCTGTTGCAGTCTCGCCTTGCGGCGATGGTGGAGCGACATGAAAGCCTGCGGACCCGCATCGATGAACGACGCCTCGTGCAGAGCGTTTCGGAAGAGCCGAAGGTCAATCTCGATATTGTCGATCTTTCAGCCTTTTCCCCTGCCGAGGCGGAAGCACGGATGGACGCTGTGCGGCGGGATTTTTCCCATGCGCATTTCGATCTCGCCGCTTCCCCCTGGCAGGTGACGGTCTTCCTCCTGCCGGATATGGATACGGCGACCGGTCGTGTCGTGGCCTTTCTGCGTTTCGATGCGCTGATCCTCGACGGCCGCGCCATAGCCAGCCTCGCGGCGGAACTTTTCGACGGCGTCTTGCCGCCGGCGACAACCGCAACGGCCGAAACGCCGAAACAGGATATTGCGGCGGCGCGTGCCGCGGATGCCGCCTATTGGGCAGAAAAGCTGAAGGACACCGAGGTGCCTTCGCAGCTTCCCTGGAAGGCGCCGCTGGAAACCATCGCCACGTCGCGTTACAGCCGCCAGAGCCTGATCGTGGAAAAACAGCGTTTCGTCGCCTTTTCACGAATCGGTGCGAAGGAGCGGCTCTTCAAGAATTCGGCGCTGACGGCCGTTATTCTCGATGTGCTGTCCCTCTGGCTCAACGAAGGCGCTCTGGTCGTCGGCATCCCGGTCGCGCCACAGGTGGAAGGAGCCTTCGCCAACCGCTCGAGCTTCATCGCCGTCAAATGGGATGCGGCCAAGGGTGAGTTTGCGGGGCGGGCGGCAGGCCTGCAGACGGATGTGCTGGAAGGGCTGAACCATCTCGCCTTTTCGGGTATCGATCTCAATCGTGTGCTTCTCAATGCCAACTCCGGCGGGCTTGCTTTGCCTGTCGTGATTACCAACGGGTTGAGCTGGCCGACGCTGCCGCCCGAATCGACCATGCGCTGGACGGACGGGCTTACCCAGACGCCGCAGGTGGCGCTGGATTTCCGCTTTTCGCAAAATCCGCAGGGCGATCTCGTCCTCGATATCGATTATGCCGAACAGGCCATCGATGCGGCGACGGTGGCGGAGATTCTCGGAGCCATCGAGCGCGCGATTGCCGCGATCACGGCCGGAGCCGCTTTCTCCTTCAATGTGCGCGATATTGTCGATCTTTCCCATTACCGGTTGAACGGCGACGAGCGGAATTTCGTCTGCCCGCCCTTTCTGGAGCGGATCGCCGGGCATCTTTTCGAGGGTGATCCGTCACATACGGCGCTCATCAGCGGCAAGCGGCATATTTCCTATGGCGAACTCGGCGGAATGGTGGCGCGGGCGATGGCGGGCCTCAAGGCCTGCGGCGTCGGCCGTGGCGATGTCGTGGCGGTCTGCCTGCCACGCAGTCCGGAGCACACGGCCATCACGCTCGCCGCAGCGCTGATGGGTGCTGTCTGGGTGCCCGTCGATGCCGGCTCGCCGGAAGATCGCCTGCGCTATCTGCTGACCAATTGCCGCCCGGCCATTATCGTCGCCCGCAGCGTTCCGCAGGGTTTCGACGCTGTCGATCCGGCGGAGCTTCTCTCCGCGCCTGCGCTGGCTGGCGCACCTGTTACCATGGCAGAGGTTGCGGCGCTGTCCCGCAGCGAGGAGCCGGCCTATTATCTCTACACGTCGGGCACGACTGGCAAACCGAAATGCGTCGTGCTTTCCAATCGCGCCACCGCCAATGTCATCGGCAGCACGCTTGCGGCATGGGCGGTGACGGAAAAGGACGTGTTCATATCGGTCACGCCGCTGCATCACGACATGTCCGTCTTCGATGTTTTCGGCGCGCTCGTCGCGGGAGCGACCCTGGTGCTGCCGGAACCCGGCGAGGAAAAGGATGCGGTGCGCTGGAACGAGCTGGTGGCCGAGCATGGCGTCACGCTCTGGTGCTCGGTGCCGGCCATCCTCGAAATGCTTCTCTCCTGCCGTCGTGGTGACCGGCTCGCTTCGCTCAGGCTCATCGCCCAGGGCGGCGATTACATCAAGCCCGTCATCATCGAGGAGCTGCGCCGGCTGAAGCCCGGCCTGCGGCTGATATCGCTCGGTGGACCGACGGAAACGACGATCTGGAGCATCTGGCACGAGATCGTCGCCGAAGACGTGGCGGCCGTGCCCTATGGCCATCCGCTGCCCGCCAATCGATATTTCGTCCTCAACGATCAGGGCGGCCATTGCCCGGCCGGTGTCGTCGGCCGCATCCATACGGCCGGCGTGAATGTCGCCATCGGCTATCTCGAAGATGGCGCGATTACCCAGACGGATTTTGTGACGGTTGCCGATCCGGAAGGAAACCCCGTGCGCGCCTTCCGCACCGGAGACCGGGGCCGTTACCGGCCGGATGGCAAGATCATGTTTGCCAGCCGGGTCAATGGTTACGTCAAGGTGCGCGGCGTTCGCGTTTCATTGCCGGATGTGGAAAACGAACTGATCCGCCATCCTTCCATCCAGCGAGTTCTGGTGGTGGATTACGGCGTCGAACAAAAGGGCGAGGCGGCCATCGGTGTGCTTTACGTCGTTGCGCCGGGCCTTGAACTCCCGACCGCCGATCTGCGCAATTTTGCCCGCCAGCATCTGCCGGAATCGCATGTGCCCGGCCGGTTTCTCAAGGTCGACGATCTGCCGCTCTCGGCCAATGGCAAGCCGGATCGCCGTCGCGCCCGCGAATTGCTAACCGGTGCTGCGGAACCGGCAAAAATCTCCGCACCCGCAGCCCCGGCCGTCGATCAGGGCGACCGCCGGGTGCTGGATATCTATCTCGGCGTGCTGGGTAAAAAACCGGCGAATGTGGATGCGAACAGCGACCTGCTGGCGCTCGGTCTTCTGCCTTCGCATCTGAAAACCGTCTCGGCTGAAATCCGCACTGCCTTCGGCGTGGAGCTCACACCGCAGCAGCTTTTGCGGTGCCGCAACGCCAGGCAGGTGACTTCGCTCCTGGCCGCCCGGGCGGCGTGAACCCAATCATTTCGGGCGGCACTTCGCGCCCGATAACGGAAATTGTGCAAGGAAAAACAGATGGCGCATATCGATCCTGCCGACGGCTGGCTTCCACTGACGCAGCCGCAACTCGATTTCTGGGAGGAGTTTTCCTTCCATCCCGACGAGCCGGTTTCCACCGTCGCCCATTACATCGATCTTTCCGGTGCGGTGAATGAAACGGCGCTCCTTCAGGCGATCAAACGCACCGTGCGCGAATCCGAGGTACTGTCGATCCGTTTCCGTATCGGCGAGGATGGCGAGACGCCGCAGCAATGCTGCGACCCGAGCCATGCCCCGGTGGTGGAGCTTGTCGACCTCCGCACCAGTCCCGCTCCCCTCCAAGAGGCGCTGCGGCGCATGAACGCGGATGTGGAAGCGAGGCTCGATCTCAGAACCGACAGGCTTTCGGCGCAGCTGCTCTACCGTATCGCCGACGATCGTTACCTCTGGTACATCCGCGCCCATCATATCGTCGTGGATGGTTATGGCCTGACGCTGGTCGAGCAGCGCTGCGGCCAGCTTTACGGGCACTATTGCGGCAAGGGCGAAGCGGGTCCGGATTTCCACCCCTTCGGCGATTTCCTTGCCGAAGAGGATGCCTATAAACAAAGCCGGCGTTTTGAAAAGGACCGCGATTTCTGGGCGGCCTATCTCGCCGCACCCGCCGATCTGCCGGTGCTGGACAAGGATTGCGAGGACTATGGCGGCGGCGGCCTGCATACGGACGCGGCCTTGCCGCAGGGTTTCAGCGCGCGGTTGCAACAGGTGGCGGGCGCAATGGAGATCGGCTGGCCGGACCTTCTGGTGCTGCTTTCCGGCCTTTATCTCCACCGTGTCCTGCCGCGGCCGGACCGCGATGTGCTGACCTTGTGGCTGCCCTTCATGAGCCGCTGGGGCAGCGTCGGCGCGCATATGCCGGCCATGCTGGTCAATATTTTGCCCTTTCATCTCACCATCGAGCCGGGCGAGAGCCTCGGCGCATTTCTGAGGCGCAACGCCGCCAATCTGCGAAAGCAGCGCCTGCATGGCCGCTACCGCATCGAGCAGATCGCCGCCGACCGGGAAATCCCGAAGGGTCGGCGCTTCTTCTTCTCGCCGCTCATCAATGTCCTGCCCTTCAGCGCGCCGGTCTTTGCCGGGCTTACCGTTGTCAGGCACATCCTTGCCAACGGTCCCGGCGACGGTTTCAACCTGACCTTCCGTGGCGAGGATGACGGCAGCGAGTTGAACCTGCATATCGATGCGGATTCGGCGCTGACGCAAGCGGAGGATTTCGCCCGTTACCGCGAGGAACTGCCATTGTTCCTCGATGCCATGCTGCGCGAAGAGGCGCTGACGCTTGCGGCGGCTGAGGCGTCCACGGCATTCCGTCTGGCGGTTTGAGGGGAAGGCCGATAACGCTTACCCCTATACTCCACGTCATCCTCGGCCTTGTGCCGAGGATCTAATCACGTCCAATAAGTCGAGGCGCTGCAGATGCTCGGGGCAGGCCCGAGCATGACGGAGGTGGGCTTTCAGGATTTTGCCAACAAATTGAACCCGGCTCCGCTAAGGCGAAGCCGGGTTTTTCTTGCCCAATTCCAGCTTAGGCGAGCGTTGTCAGCACGCGGCTCGAAGCGCCGGCTTCGGCAAAGCGGCTGAAGACGCCGCTGGTGGTGTTGCGCAGCCGCTCGACGTCCTGCGGACCGTAGCGGTCCGAACGGTAGCTCATCAGCACGCGAATGGAGCGCTCGCCGCCGATCGTCTCTTCCATCACCTCGAATTGCAGCCCCAGCATGGATTCGTGCTTGTCGGGGTCGATCTGGCGGAACTCCACCGGCTTGCCATCCGGCCCGGCAAGGGTGCCGTTCAGCTTGTTCTTGGCGTGGATCTGGATGAAGACCTCGAACAGGTGGTCGCGGCCGGGCGTCATGCCCAGCGCTTCCTCGACGAGATCGATCGGGATTTCGCTATGTTCCAGCGAGCCGTTGATGGTGTTCTTCACCGAAGAAATCAGGTCGCCGACGGTCATGGTTTCGCCGAAACGCACGCGATGGGCGACGACCGTGGTGAAATAACCGATCGTATCGAAATAACCGCTATCGGTGCGGCCTGAAGCCGAGGTGCCGACCACGAGATCGCTCAACCCGCCGAGATGGCGCAGCGATGCGGCAATGGCGGCGTAAACCACGTTGAACAGCGAGGCGCTGTTCTGCTTGGCAATGGCGTAAAGCCCGTCGCTGACATGTTTTTCCAGCTTGAACTCGACCCAGCCGCCTGCCGGTGCTTCGTCCTGCGATGCCTCGTGCGGCGTGCTGTCCTGTCCGTTGAGGGTAAGGCCTTTCGGCGCATCCCGCAACATATCGGTCCAATAGGCAAGGTGGTCGGCATTGACGCCTGACGCGACCTGTTTTCTCGCAAATTCATGGAAGGGCGCCGGCTTGGTGGCAAAGACCGGAGCCTTGCCCGCCGCCCTTGCCCGGTAGGCCTCGGTCAGTTCGTCCATCATCAGGTTCACCGACCATTCGTCGAGCACGATGTGATGGAAGAGGAAGGAAAGCACCTGGCGGCCGGTCTTCGCATCCCTAAGGAAGCGCAGCCGCATCGGCAGTTCACGCGCAAGATCGAACCGCCAGCCGGCCTCCGCGTGCCGGTCCACACCTTCGCTTTCTGCGCTGGTCCAGAACCATTTGTAACCGGGCAGGTCGTGCATCGGCACGATCTTCTGCAGAACCGTATCGTTTTCGACGTAGAAATGGGTCCGCAGGCCGGGATGGCGCTCGATGATATCGAGGAAGGCGCATTCGAAGGCATTTTCATCCACGGGATCGAGGAAATCGAGCGCGAAGGGAATGTTGAAGATTTCGCCGAAGCCGAAGGCGGCATAGGCCTTCCAGAGCGACATCTGCGCCAGCGAAAGCGGTGCGGTGAGTGAGCCGTTCGCCGTCGCTTCTGCCTGCGCGGGTGCTGCGGTTTCGAGCCGGGTCGCCTGTTTTGCGAGCGAGGCGGCGGTCGGGTAGCTGAACAGGTCGTTGAAGCGCAGCTCGATGCCGTGATTGCTGAGAAGGCGTCCGATGATGCGCGTCGCAATCAGCGAATGGCCGCCGAAATCGAAGAAATCGTCATCCGGCCCCATGTCGGGCGAGACGAGCGCTTCACGGAATTCCGCAAGGATCGTCGCGGCGGTGTCGTCGTTGTCACCGGAAGCAGCGGGCGAAAGGGCTGCCTGCTGCGGTGCCGCCACGGCGTTTTGAGGGACGATGCCGGAAAAATCCGCGCCGCCTTCGAGATGGCTGACGAAACGCTCCAGCAGGAAGGCCGTCGCATGCGGCGATGTCTCTCTGCCGCCTGTCAATTCGAGGCGGATATCGCCGGCGGCTGTCGGACCGGCGGCAAGCGTCAGACCGAGACCGGACTGCAGGGAGGGCAGGGGCAGGTGCTCAAACTGGAGCCCATGCTCCGATATGGCCTGAACGGGTGTCGCAAGAGCCTGCAACGTGAAGGTTGCGGTTCCGCCCTCATTGTCGTTTCGCTGCTCCAGACCGGACAGCACGGCTTTTTCCGCCTGTTCGGGCGTTTGGTCGCGGGAGATCGCTACCCGTGCCGCAGCCTCGGCCGACATCGGCATTGAAGCGCCGACGCCGGGCTGCAGGCGCAGGGTTACTGTCTCGGGACCGCCGTTTTTCGCCAGGAACAGCGCGAAACGCGATCCGGCGCGGGCCAGAAGCGCATTCGCCGCCGTGGAGCTGTTGAGGCCGAGCAGGGTGGCGGGAAGATCGACGCCGTGGCTGTGGCTCGCTGGCCTGTCGATCCCGTTTTGCCGCAGCGCCACGACGGTCGAGCCGGAGGCCGGACGTTGCAGCCAGCCGAGCGGAAGCGGGTCGACGCCGTCGCTTTCGACCACGCGCGGCGAAAGCGGTTTCGGCGTCTCTCCGGCATAGGCCGCCGTAATGCCGTCCAGCAGGATTTGCGGCGAGAGGACTTCGCCGAGCAGGCCGTGGATCAGAAATGCCAGCAGGATTTCTCCCTCGCTCAGAAGAACGACCGCCTGAAACGGCGGGTCGGTTTCGGCATCGAAGGGCCTTGCCTGCAGGTCGTGCAGCAAGGTCAGGACCTCGCCCGCCGATGGAACATGCAGCAATTGCACGATGGATGCGGAGGGAGCTTCGATGCTCTTGACAAGAGAGCCATCCTCACCGAAGGCGAAACGCGCACGAAGCTCGGGCCAGGCCTCGCAAACCGTCTTCAGGGCTTCGGTCAGGCGCAACAGGTCGCATTCTTCGCCGATGCGATAGGCGAGAAGGGCCCGGAAGACCTGATCGGGATCCTGAAACTGCTCGAACCAGACCCGTTCTTCGTATTGGCTCGGCGGGGCTGCATCCCCCCTGTCGAAAGTTTCTTCGATGCGACGTGCGAGCATACGCGTATTGTCTGCTGCCATGGTCCTCTCCTTGGAAATATTCGGGAATCGCGCTCCGGCGCGAAAAGTGCTGTGTCGTGGGATCAATGTCCCGCGCGCGACCGTTCGATGAGCGCCTGCCAGGCGGCAAGCGTGGGCTGCCGGGCCAGATCGTCATAATCGAGCCGTGTCCCGGCAAGCTGGGAAAGCGGCGGCATCAGCCGCATGAGGGCAAGCGAATGAAGCCCGCGACCGAACAGGTTGTCCCCCGGTTCGATGTCGCGCACTTCATCATCGAGAACCCTGGCGATAAGGGCCTTGAGTTCCGTCATCATCGTTTCCGCCTCCGGCATGGCGTCCGCCGCGATTGCCGGTTCACTCATCGAAATGATCGTGAACGCCGCTGGCGCCGCGCCGCCAGTAACCGGAAGCGCGAGTCCATTTGGGGTTGGCGCCGAATTCTTCGACCAGAAGGGCGCGAACTTCCTTGGCGGCCTTCGATTCGCAGGCGACCCAGCTGAAGAAATCGCCCTTCGGCCGGTCGAGCTTGCGCAGCGCGCCCGCCAGCGCATCGTGGTCGGTTCCGTTTTCCGTCTTCTGCGTCACCCAGACGATAGACGCATCCGCCTTCGTCGTGAGTTCCAGCCGGTCGGCATCCGTCTCGACCTCGATCAACGCCACGACGCGGGTGCCCTCAGGCATTTCCTCCAGCCGCCGCGCCAGCGCGGGAAGGCCGGTATCGTCGGCGATCAGCAGGTGCCAGTCGTAGGTGAAGGGAACGGTGAAAGAGCCGCGCGGACCGGCGATCCACGCTTTGTCACCCGCTTTGGCGGCTTTCGCCCAGTTGCTGGCGGGGCCGTCGTGATGGGTGGCGAAATCGATGGCGAGTTCGCCCTTTTCGGCGTCGAAGCTGCGCGGCGTGTAGTCGCGCGCCAGCGGGCGCGGCGCACCTTCCGGGAATTCAATGCCGTTCGGGCCGATCACCGGCAGGCTCGGTTCGGTTTCGCCGGGCTGGGCAAAGAACATCTTGACGTGGTCGTCGAAACCGAGGCTCGCAAAGCCCTCCAGTTCCGGCCCGGTCAGGACGATGCGAACCATGGAACGGCTGAGCTTTTCGACGCGCGCGACATTGAGCGCGCGCAGCGCGACGGCATGGCGATGGCGTTTGGGCGTGCGGTCCGGTGCTGCGGAACCTATCGTTTCTGGCATGCTCATGGTGTTGTCTTTCCTGGGATATTGCCGATGGGGTCGGCGGTGTCGCAGTCCCGGATCGGCGGGCCGGACAATCGCGCGTCGGGATTTTCCGGCGCGCGATCCGGCTTCGTTGCGTCAAGATGCGGAACCATAACAGGCAGTTTTCGCTGCTGCAATATAACTTTCTTTAAAAACTCAAGTTTATGTCGCCGCAGGTTCGTGCGGCATTGCCGCTGGCGGATCAGCGGCGGCCGGCCCAGCTTTCAACCTCGTCCAATGTGTGCAGGGCGCTCGGAATGGAAGGCGTCGTGACCCTGGTGGAATCGAGGAAAACGATCCTTTTCTCGCGCGCCGGTTTTACGAAACGCTCCCAGCCGGGAATGATCTTTTCAAGGGCGGCGCGCGTTCCGGCCTCGCCGCGGGCGGGGCTGGTATAGCTGTTCATCACGACAAGCAGATCGGGATTGAGCTTGCCGAAGGCATCGGCGCTCAGCGGCATCACCAGGGTCGAGCCCATGCCGCCCGAAGAGGCGGCGTTGTCGATCTTCAGGCGGGTATAACCCAGATCCTCCAATGCCTGCACCGCGCCGGACATATCGCCCACCGCATTGATCTGGTCGGTCAGCAGGATCGCCAGATAGGTCTTGCCCTTGATATCCTCCCCCAGCGTCTTTTTGACGGCGGCGAGCTTCGTGTCATAGGTCTTCCGGCGCTCGGCAAAGACATCGCTTCGCCCAACCAGGGCGGCAAGGTTTTCTTCGACGCTGAAACCATAGGCTTTGCCGGCGCTGGCCTTTTGC
>QFOL01000445.1 GCA_003241215.1 Agrobacterium fabrum | reverse complement strand
ATCGAGCGCGCTGCGGCGTTCGTATGCTTGCCGGCGGCGGCGACGCGAAATTTATTTCGCGGTCCAGCCGCCATCGATGGAAATGGTGGTACCGGTGATGGAGCGCGCCATATCGCCCGCGAGATAAAGCGCCATTTCCGCCACTTCTTCCGGTTGCACAAAGCGCCTCGTCGGCTGCGGCGCAAGCATCACCTTCTTCACCACATCCTCCTCGCTCATGCCATGCACGCGCGCCTGATCGGCAACCTGGGCGGCGACAAGCGGCGTCCAGACATAACCGGGGCAGATGGCGTTGCAGGTGATGCCGAGTTCGGCCACTTCCAGCGCTACGCTTTTCGTCAGGCCCACCACGGCGTGTTTGGTCGCCACATAGGGCCCTTTGAAAGGCGAGGCGCGCAAACCATGGGCGGAGGCGATGTTGACGATACGGCCCCAGCCCCTTTCCTTCATGCCCGGCAAGGCCGCATGGATGGTGTGAAAGGCGCTGTCCAGCGAGATCGCGACGATACGGGAGAAATCGGCGAAATCGAATTCGTCGATCGGCGCGACTTTCTGGATGCCGGCATTGTTGACGAGGACATCGATATGACCGAATTCGGCGATAACGGTTTCCGGCAGATGCGCACTTTCATCATAATTGGCAAGGTTGGCGGCAAAATAGACCGGCCTGTGCCGCGCCACCTTCGCGACCGCCTCCAGCGCCTGCGTCGCCTCCTCCGTCGTCTCTATGCCATGCACCGCGACCAGATACCCCGCTTCGGCGAAACGTTTGGCGATGGCGAGCCCGATGCCGCTGGTGGAACCCGTGACGAGCACGGTTTTCGGTTGATCCTCCATCGGCCTAGTCCTTCAGCTGCGGCAGGTTGCGGAAAAGTTCGAGCGCTTCGGGATTGGCGAGCGCATCGGCATTCTTCACCGGCCGGCCATGGATGGTGTCACGCACCGCGATTTCGGAAATCTTGCCCGAACGCGTGCGGGGAATGGCGCTGACGGCAATGATCCTTGCCGGCACATGCCGCGGCGTCGCACCCGAACGGATGCGGCTGCGGATGGTCTTTTCCAGCTCTTCCGTCAGGGCTGCACCGCCCTTCATGCGCAGGAAGAGGATGACCCGCTGATCACCGTCGATATCCTGCCCCACGGCAATGGCCTCTTCGACTTCAGGCACGGTTTCCACCTGCCGGTAGATTTCGGCCGTGCCGATGCGAACCCCGCCGGGATTGAGCGTCGTGTCCGAGCGTCCGTGAATGACATAGCCACCGGAGGGGCGCATTTCGGCAAAATCGCCATGCGCCCAGATGCCCGGAAACCGGTTGAAATAGGCGGCCTGATAGCGCGAGCCATCCTCATCGCCCCAGAACTTCACCGGCATCGACAGATGCGCATTGCGGCAGACGAGTTCGCCGGCAACGCCGCGAACGGAATGTCCCTCATCATCAAGCGTGTCGATATCCATGCCGAGCATCGCACCCTGCAATTCGCCGCGATGCACCGGCTGCAAAGGGTTACCGCCGAGGAAACAGGCGCAGATGTCAGTACCGCCGGAAATGGAGGCGAGGTGCACGTCGGCCTTCCAGTCGCGATAGATATAATCGAAGGATTGCGGGATGAGCGGCGAGCCTGTCGAAAGGATCGTCCTGAGCGATGAAAGATCGTGGCTTTCGCGCGGCTTCAGCCCGGCCTTCAGGCAGGCGTCGATAAACTTCGCCGACGTGCCGAAAGTCGCGATCCGCTCGGCGTCGATGAGATCGATCAGCCGCGCGGATGTCGGATAACCGGGATTGCCGTCATAGGTGACGAGCGTAGCGCCAAGCGCCAGACCGGAGACCTGCCAGTTCCACATCATCCAGCCGCAGGTGGTGAAGTAAAAGAAGCGCTCGCCCTCCTGAATATCGCATTGCAGCTTCAGTTCCTTAATGTGCTGAAGAAGCAAACCGCCGCCGGAATGGGTGATGCATTTCGGCTTGCCTGTTGTGCCGGAGGAATAAAGGATCGCCAGCGGCGCCTTGACGGGCAGACGGTTAAAGGCAATCTCGCCCGCCGCATAAGGCGCAACGAAATCCGTAAGCGTCACGCAGCCGAGATCGGCGAGGCTTTCGGGAACGGCATCGCCGATCAGCACGATCTTTTCAGGCGCCGCACTTTCCGCCACGGCACGGATGGTCGGGCCGACATCGATGCGTTTGCCGGCATAACCATATTCCGGCACGGCGATGAGGATTTTCGGGCCGATCTGCGACAGACGGTCGGAGGCTCCCGCCGGGCCGAAATCAGGCGAGCAGGAGGACCAGATCGCCCCGATGGCGCTGACAGCCAGATAGCTGACAATCGCCTCGATATCATGGGTGACGATGGCCCCGACGCGGTCGCCTTGCCTCACACCGGCATGGGCAAGCGCCTGCACCATGCGGGACACTTCGTCGTAAAGCTCTCTGCGGGTAATCTCGCGCCTTGTGCCGTCGTCGCGATGGGCGATGATCGCCAGCCGCGCATCGGCATCGCGCAGCAGGTTTTCGGCATAATTGAGCCTCGCGCCCGGATAGAACTCGGCGTCCCTTATCGTCGCGCCCGGTTTGAACGCCACGTCGCCGCGCGTGCCGATAATGCCGAGTTCGTCCCACAGCGCATCGTAAAAGGCGTCCGGCGCGTCGATGGACCAGCGCAGC
>QFOL01000077.1 GCA_003241215.1 Agrobacterium fabrum | reverse complement strand
AGAAATGCCGGAACCCTTATGGGGCTATAGCTCAGCTGGGAGAGCGCTTGCATGGCATGCAAGAGGTCAGCGGTTCGATCCCGCTTAGCTCCACCAAATCCTTCCCAGACAAAAATATCTCCGCTTCGGCCAGCCGCTTTTATGCATCCTGCAAGCCGTTTGACGGGATCGCCTATTGCAGCAACGCCCGCACATCCTGCCCGTTGATACGGCATTCCACGGAATTGCCGGCACCACCCTCCTCCACCGCCCGACATTCCAGATATCTGCCGCGCAGCCGGTTCTCCAGCGCCTTGAAGGCGTTGAGGCCGCAGGCGTAACGGCGGCCGTCGGGGCCGGCGCAGACGCGGTTGCGCTCGACATCCTCCACGCCGGAGAGGCGGAATTCCTGGCCCTTGAAGGTGAAGCGACTGCTGGAGATGACGCGCAGGCGCTCATCCGCATGCATTTTCAGCGGATAAAGATCGGGCGGCGTCGGAATGCGCTCGTAATTCTGGTGACGGGGATCCACCCGCACCGGTGAAGTGGTCCACAGCAGTTCCGTATTGGCGGCAATGCCCGCCGGCGCGGAAGACGCCTCGCCGTTGACAAGCGAGGCGATGCGGATGCCGGTTATGCCGAGGCCAATGGCCAGAACGATCTGAAACAGCAAAATTGCGATCTGCCGGACCATGTCACCGCAACATCAAACAATGAACGACATAAAATAGATCGGCCGTCTCGTCACGAAAGAGACCGGCCGCACATCACATCAATAAAACCTTGCCCGCACCGACGTCCCGCACCGTGCCCATGGACATGATCGGAAGCCGATCGCCATCCAGGATCACCCGCCCCGTTGTCCGCAGCCAGCGGAAACCGCCGGATGTGAGCTGGATGCGGTATTCCTGATCATAGAACACGCCATTCGTCAGCGAATTGTAAACCGCCTTGGCGACACGTGCCCGCGAGCCGCTTTCGATCTGCGCGATGAAATTTTCGACCGGAATGCCGCGGGCGGCTTCTTCCGGGGAAAAATCGCGCAGGCGGGCGGCCACGGCGTCGAGATAGATCAGGTTTTGCCCGATATTCCAGGTATAATAACCCACAAGTGTCTCTTCGAGCGATATGTTCTGCAACATCGGCCTTCTTACCGTCTGAAATGCTTGTGCGGGTCTTTAACATACCAGACGATAGACGGCTAACCACAAGAATTCATCCTTCCGTCTGACAGGATGCGGGTTTGTCGGCGGCGGATTATCGACAGCCCTTTTCGGCCGCCATGTTGGCGAAGCCGGCTTCCTGTGCCAAAGAAGATTGATCCCAGAGCCAACGACCAGAGGAGCCGCCGTGACCATCGGGCTTGCCCATGCCGAACTCATCGCCGTCGTCACCGCCATCACCACGGATGAGCCACGGGTCATGACCGTTCGCGAGGGTGCAGCCCTTCCGTCGGGACCGTTCGAATTCGGGCACAGAACGCTGCAGAGCGGCTTGCGGGAGTGGATCCACGAACAGACCCATCACCCCGTCGGTTATCTCGAACAGCTCTATACCTTCGCCGACCGCGACCGCAACAACGACATTTTGGGCGGCAGAACCATCTCCATCGGTTATCTCGGGCTGGTGCGCGAACAGGAAGCCTCCGGTGGCAAACGCGCCCTCTGGCATGGCTGGTACGAATATTTCCCCTGGGAGGACCATCGCCAGGGACGCCCGGCGGTTCTGGACAGCATCATCGACAGGCTGCGCGCCTGGGCGGATTCCGACCCCGCCTCCAGAAACCAGCGCCATTTGCGGGCCGATTTCACCTTCGGCCTCGATGGCGGCGGCTGGAACGAGGAACTGACCCTGCAGCGTTACGAGCTGCTGTATGAAGCCGGGCTGGTCGAGGAAGCGCTGAGCGAACCCCGGATCAATTTCGGCAGGCCGATGTTTGCCGATCATCGCCGCATCCTCGCCACCGGCATCGCCCGTCTGCGGGCCAAGATCAAATACCGGCCGGTGGTGTTCGAACTGATGCCCGACGCTTTCACGCTCCTGCAGCTGCAGCGCGCCATCGAGGCGCTGGCGGGGCTGACGCTGCACAAGCAGAATTTCCGCCGGCTGATCGAACAGCAGCAGCTGGTGGAAGAAACCGGCGACATGGCGACCGAAACCGGCGGACGCCCGGCCAAGCTCTTCCGCTTCCGCCAGACGGTTCTCGATGAACGCGCCCTTTCCGGAACGAAACTGCCGCTCTCTCGCAATTGACATATACTCATAATGAGAATATGTCTTTGCCCTAGATATACTCAAAGAGAGTATAAATGGGAGAGCACCGTGAACGAGCAGATTTCCGCCGCAAGCCTTTATGACCGCGTCAGCAGAGTCATTCCCAAGGCCGAATGGATGGGCTTTCAGGACGATGTGGATGCGATCCTGGAGCTGAAGCGCAAGCGCAACGCCGTCATCCTCGCCCATAATTACCAGACACCGGAAATCTTCCATGGCGTCGCCGATATCGTTGGCGACAGCCTCGCCCTTGCCCGCAAGGCGATGGAGGTGGAAGCGGATGTCATCGTTCTGGCCGGCGTGCATTTCATGGCCGAGACGGCGAAACTGCTCAATCCGGAAAAAACCGTGCTCATTCCGGATATGGCCGCCGGCTGTTCGCTGGCCGATTCCATCACGCCCGAGGACATCGCGCTGCTGCGCAAGGCCTATCCCGGCGTCCCGGTCGTCACCTACGTGAATACCTCCGCCGCGGTGAAGGCCGCCTCCGACATCTGCTGCACCTCGGGCAACGCCCGCCAGGTGGTGGAATCGCTCGGCGTGCCGCGCGTGCTGATGTTGCCGGATGAATATCTGGCGAAGAACGTGGCGCGGGAAACCAATGTCGAGCTGATCGCCTGGCGCGGCCATTGCGAGGTGCATGAACTGTTCACCGCCGATGATATTCGCGAATTGCGCGAAAGCCATCCGGGCGTCACCGTGCTGGCGCATCCGGAATGTCCGCCCGATGTCGTGGAAGCCGCGGATTTTTCCGGCTCCACCGCCGTCATGTCCGACTATGTCGGCCGCGAGCGCCCCGCCCGCGTGGTGCTTCTGACGGAATGCTCGATGAGCGACAATGTCGCCGTGCATCACCCGGATGTCGAATTCATCCGCCCCTGCAATCTCTGCCCGCATATGAAACGCATCACCCTTGGCAATATCCGTACGGCCCTTGAGGAAAACCGCCACGAAGTGACGGTCGACCCGGCCATTGCCGTCGCCGCCCGCCGTGCCGTGGAAAGGATGCTGGAAGTATGAGCGAACGCCTCCCGTCGCAGCAGGACTGGACGGTCATTGTCGGCAGCGGCATTGCGGGCCTGATGGCGGCGCTGACGCTTGCGCCGCAGCCCGTGCTGCTTGTCACACGCGGCGTTCTCGGCGGCGAGACCTCCAGCGCCTGGGCGCAGGGCGGCATTGCCGCCAGCCTCGGGCCGGACGATAGCGCCGCATTGCATCTTGCCGATACGCTCGCCGCAGGCGACGGCCTCTGCGATAAAGATATGGCCGCAGAGATCGTTTCCGCCGCCCCCGCCGTCATCGAGGCGCTGGAGCGGGCCGGAGTGCGCTTCGACCGGGATGCCGAGGGCAGGCTCGTCTTCGGGCTGGAGGCCGCCCATGGCAGAAGGCGCATCCTGCATGCCGAAGGCGACGGGTCGGGCGCGGCCATCGTCAGGGCTCTCGCCGCCGCCGTTCTTCGCACGCCGTCCATTACGGTTCTGGAAGGCACGGAGGTTCGCCGCCTGCTGACGGAAGACGGCGTCATCGCCGGTCTCGCCTGCATCGGGCCAAAAGGCTGCTTCACTTTGCCGGCAAGCCAGGTCGTTCTCGCCACCGGCGGCCTCGGCGGGCTTTATGAGGCGACGACCAATCCCTCCGGCAATTTCGGGCAGGGCATCATGCTCGCCGCCCGGGCCGGCACCATCCTCGCCGATATGGAATTCGTGCAATTCCACCCAACGGCGCTTTCTTCGCCCCGACGGCCGCTGGCGCTGGTGAGCGAGGCGGTGCGGGGCGAAGGTGCGCTGCTTCTCAATGAAAACGGCGAACGTTTCATGGCTGATGTTCCGGGTGCGGAACTCGCCGCCCGCGATATTGTCGCCCGCGCCATCGACCGCGAAATCCTGCGTGGCGGCAAGGTCTTTCTCGATGCCCGCAGGGCGCTCGGCTCGGGTTTTTCCACCCGATTCCCCTCGATCGACCTGCTCTGCCGCGAAGCCGGGATAGACCCCGCCCGTGAGCTCGTGCCGGTCCGCCCGGCGGTGCATTACCATATGGGCGGCGTCGCCACCGATGGCAGAGGCCGAAGCTCGGTGCCGGGCCTTTGGGTTGCCGGCGAAACCGCCTGCACGGGTCTGCATGGCGCGAACCGGCTTGCAAGCAATTCCCTGCTGGAAGCGGCGGCCATGGGCATGCGCGCGGCGCAAGACATTGCCGGCAGACCGGCATATGCGGGAAAACAGGCGGCAGATATCGCAACACTCCCCGTGCCCGATTTCCCGGCAGCCGACCTCTCCCCCGTCCGACCCATCGTTTCCCGCCATCTCGGCATCGTAAGACATGCGGAAGGGCTGACGGGCGCGATCCGCGATCTTCTGCCACTGACTGAGCGGAACGGCCCGGCATCCGATCCTGCCCTTGTCGCGCTTGCCATCGCCGTCTTCGCGGCGCTGCGCACGGAATCGCGCGGCGCGCATTTCCGCGACGATTTCCCTGAAAAACATGCGACGGCGACGAGGCGCAGGCTGAACCTCAGCGACATCCTCACCATCGCCCATGAATTCTCCCCTTCCAGCCATTCTTCGGCCAGCCTTGCGCGGAGCGCCTGACATGACCCTTTCACCCCTGCCACGCCTCATCATCGAACCGCTCGTGCGCAACGCCCTTCTGGAAGACCTCGGACTGGCGGGCGACATCACTTCCGCCGCCGTCATTCCCGCCGATCATCGCTCGGTCGTCGTCATGGCCGCGCGCGAATCGGGCGTTATTGCCGGTCTCGACGCGGCGGAACTGGCTTTCCAGCTCGTGGATCCGGCCATCGTGATGAAACGGCATGTGCAGGATGGGGCCGCCGTGGCGCCCGGCGATATCATCGCAACGATCGAAGGCCCCTCGCGCGGCCTTCTGACGGCGGAGCGCACGGCGCTGAATTTCCTCGGCCACCTATCGGGCATCGCTTCCGTCACCGCAAAAATCGCTGCCGCCATTGCCGGCACCAAGGCCTCGGTCGCCTGCACCCGCAAGACGACGCCGGGGCTGAGAGCGCTGGAAAAATATGCCGTGCGCGCCGGCGGCGGCATGAACCACCGGTTTGCGCTTTATGACGCCGTTCTCATCAAGGACAACCATATCGCGGTAGCGGGCGGCGTGCGCGACGCCATCCGCCGCGCCCGGCAGGGCGTGGGGCATCTCGTCAAGATCGAGGTGGAGGTCGATACGCTTGCGCAGTTGCGCGAGGCCATGGATGAGGGCGTCGATGCGGTCCTTCTCGACAATATGACACCCGAACAGCTACGCGAGGCAGCGGGGATCGTCGCCGGTCGCGCCATTACCGAAGCGTCCGGCCGCATCAATCCGCAGACGGCCGCAGCCATCGCCGCAACCGGCATCGATCTCATCTCCGTCGGCTGGCTGACCCACAGCGCGCCGGTTCTCGATATCGGCCTCGACTTTCAAAGCCAGAGCTAAAGAATATACGGCGCATAGTTCGCCGCACGGAACCAATCGCCCATATCGCCGTTATTGCTCCGCCTGAGGTCTATTCAAGGCGGGGGGATCAGTGCGCGCAAAAGCCTGTCCATATGCCTGCGGACCTCTCTCACAAAGGAAAGGCCTGTTATGGAAGACGCACAAGTTGGCTGGATTGCAGCAATTATCATCGGCGGCGTAGCCGGTTGGCTCGCCGAACAGTTCATGAAAAGCAATATGGGTGTTTTCATGAACATCATCCTCGGCATTGTCGGCGCCATCGTCGCCAATTTCCTTCTGGGGCTCGTGGGCATTTCGCTCGGAGGCTGGATTGGCTATCTCATCGCCGGTTTCATCGGCGCCTGCATTCTCATCGCCGTCGGGCGGGCATTTCACCGCTAAGGGGAGGACACCATGAGCTTTTTCGACAAGATCAAGAACGCTATTTTCGGCAAGGCCGAGGCCGCACCGCAGACTTCGGCGCCGGCCGGCACGCCGGCAGCCACGGCAAGCCCGGCAGCACCAGCCTCGCCTGCGCCGACAACGGCGGCACCGGCGCCGACCGGCAATGTCGATGTCGCTTCCATTCTGGATGCGGCTGTCAAGAAGAACGGCCAGAAGCTCGACTGGAAACACTCCATCGTCGACCTTCTCAAGGCTCTCGACCTCGACAGCAGCCTGACGGCCAGAAAGGAACTCGCCGGCGAGCTCGGCTATACCGGCAATACCTCGGACTCCGCGACCATGAACATCTGGCTGCACAAGGCCGTCATCAAGAAACTGTCCGAAAACGGCGGCAAGGTTCCGGCCGACCTTCTGGATTGAACCGATAAACGGGAGCGCTGCGATGGACGACTATTCCAGCCTGAGAGAGCAGATCGGCCAGGACCTCGACACCCTGCACAGGACCGAGAATCCGAAATCGATCTTCGAGATCGCCGACGACTATCTTCTGGGAAATCCAAATCTCAAGAGAGCCATCGTCGAAGACATCATCAAGGAAGAAGCGGACAAGCGCGGCATCGCGATCCACTGACGCCGCGCGCCGCACGCACGGCTGTCCTACCCAAAAGGGCGGTATCCCAACCGGATGCCGCCCTTTTTGGGCCGTGCGCCTCGAAGCTCTATTTGTCCAGCTTCGCTTCGGCCTTTTTCGCATTTTCTTCCATCAGCTCATACCACATCGCGTTCATGACCGCGAAGATGGCGGCGAGAGGCAGGCCGAGCAGCCAGGCGAAATACCACATGTTCGATCTCCTTCTTTCTTGAATATCAGTAGGCGTGACCGCTGTCGTCGCGGATCGCCTTTTCATCCACCTTGCCCCACAGCACGCGATAGACCCATGACGTATAAGCGACGATGATCGGGATGAAGATGAGGGCGACAACCAGCATGATGAACAGCGTCATATGGCTGGACGACGCATCCCACACCGTCAGGCTCGATTTCGGATCGACCGAGGACGGCAGGATGAAGGGAAACATCGTCAGCCCCACGGTTGCGACGATGCCGAAAATGGCGAGCGAGCTGGAAAGCAGCGCCAGCACCTCCTTGCGGGCCCTGAACAAGACGAAGGTAACAAGCGGGAAGGCAAGACCGAGCGCCGGCGCCAGCATCATCCACGGATGCGTCGTGTAGTTCGAGAACCAGACGCCTGACGCAATCTCGACCGTTTTTAACAGCGGATTGGAGGGGCCGTCGGTCACGATGTCCGAGGTGAAGCGATAGCCATCGATACCGAGCCACAGGAAGACCCCGCCAAGCGCGAAGAGAACGGTGGTGGCGAGTGCCGCGATGCTGCCGAAACCGCGGGCGCGGGCCGCCACTGCGCCATCGGTCTTCAGCACCAGCCATGCCGCGCCGTGCATCACCAGCATGGCGACGGAAACCAGGCCGCAGAGAATTGCAAAGGGGTTCAGAAGTTCGAACAGCGTGGTGCCGTCATAGAAAATCCTGAGATCGTCGTTCAAATGGAAGGGAACGCCCTGCAGCACATTGCCGATCGCCACGCCAAAAATCAGCGCGGGAACGAAGCCGCCGATGAAGAGAGCCCAGTCCCAGCCGTTGCGCCATGCGGCGCTTTCACGCTTGGAGCGGTATTTGAAGCCGACCGGCCGCAGGATCAGCGCAAACAGGGTGGCGAACATCGCCAGGTAAAACCCTGAAAACGACACGGCATAGAGCGGTGGCCAGGCGGCGAAGATCGCGCCGCCGCCAAGGATCAGCCAGACCTGATTGCCTTCCCAGACCGGGCCGACGGAGTTGATGACGACACGCCGTTCAATATCCGTCTTTGCGACGAAGGGCAGCAGTGCGCCCGTGCCCAGATCGAAACCGCCGGTCACGGCAAAACCGATGAGCACCACGCCGAGCAGCAGCCACCAGATGACGCGCAGGGTTTCATAGTCGATGAGTTGATGCAGGATCATGATGGCTTACTCCGCAGCGGCGAGTTTTTCAGGAACGAGCGGCGCCTCCGGCTCATGGTCCGGATCAGGCCCCTTACGGATCGCCTTCAGCATCAGCCCCATTTCGACGATGAACAGGACCGTATAGATGGCGATAAAACACAGAAGCGTAATCAGGACCGTCGAGGCGCTGAGGCTGGAGACGGCGGCGGCCGTGGGCAGCACGCCTTCGATGATCCATGGCTGGCGGCCGAATTCCGCAACTATCCAGCCCATTTCCGCCGCGATCCACGGCAGGGGAATGGCGAAGACCGCCACCTTCAGCAGGAACGGATAATGATCCAGCCGGCGGCGGGCCGAAAGGTAAAAGAAGGTCGCCGTCAACAGGATGAAGAACATGCCGAGACCGACCATGATGCGGAACGCCCAGAACAGGGTGGGCACATGCGGAATGGTATCCGCGGCCGCCCTGGCGATCTGCTCTTCATTCGCCTGGCGCGGATCGTCGACATAACGCTTCAGCAGCAGGGCATAACCAAGCTCATGGCCGAGTTCGGCAAAGGTGCCGCGCACCTCTTCCGGCAACTCCGCGCCCTTGCCCGTGGCGCGTATCTGCATCAACGCGTCATAGGCTTTGATGCCGTCGCGGATGCGGGTCTTGGCCTGCTCCACCAGATCGTTGATGCCCGGGATCTGCGTGTCGAGCGAGCGGGTGCCGATGAGGCCCATCACCCACGGGATCTTCACGGCAAAATGTGTCTCGCGCGCTTCCTGATCGGGAAAACCGATGGCCGTGAAGGGAGCCGGGGCCGGCTCGGTTTCCCACATGGCCTCGATGGAGGCGAGCTTCATCTTCTGGTGTTCGGTCGAGAGATAACCGCTTTCGTCCCCCAGCACGACGACCGAAAGCGCGGAAGCGAGACCGAAGGAGGCGGCGACCGTCATCGACCGCTTGGCGAGATCGACATGGCGTCCCTTCAGCACATACCAGGCCGAGACGCCGAGCACGAAGATGGAGGCCGTCACATAACCCGCGGAGACGGTGTGGACGAATTTCGCCTGCGCCACGGGGTTGAACAGGACCTCGAAGAAGTCAGTCACTTCCATGCGCATGGTCTGGGGATTGAAGGCGGAGCCCGCCGGGTTCTGCATCCAGCCATTGGCGATCAATATCCACAGCGCCGAAAAATTCGAACCGATGGCCACGCACCAGGTCGCGACGAGATGGCCGAGTTTCGACAGCTTGTCCCAGCCGAAAAAGAACAGGCCGACGAAGGTGGCTTCCAGGAAGAAGGCCATCATGCCCTCGATCGCCAGCGGCGCGCCGAAGATATCGCCGACATAGTGGCTGTAATAACTCCAGTTCATGCCGAACTGGAATTCCATGACGATGCCGGTCGAGACACCCAGCACGAAGTTGATGCCGAACAACGTGCCCCAGAATTTGGTCATCTGCCGCCAGATCGTCCGGCCGGTCATGACATAGACCGTTTCCATGATGGCGATCACCACCGATAATCCGATCGTCAGGGGAACGAACAGAAAGTGATATAAAGCCGTCACTGCAAATTGCAGGCGCGACAGCGCCACTATGTCGAGTTCCATGGTCCTATCCACCTTTTCCGGAAGGCCGGCCTTCCATTTTCAAGACGACGCCGGCTCTCAAAAAATCTCAGTCCGGGCGCAGTGTCTCCAGCACTACGCCGTATTCCGGGGTACCGCTTTGACATTCATCAAATTGACGCCCCTCTTTCAGCACGATGATGCGATCGGCAAATTCCGCCTCGCGGCGATTATGGGTGATCATCACGACAGTCTTTTCCTGCGCCCTCGCAAACAGCCGGGTGAGCACGTCGCGGGCGGTCTCGCCATCCAGCCCCTCCGTCACCTCGTCGAGAAGCCAGAGCGGCCGGTCGGCCAGCAGGAAACGGGCGAGCGCCAGCCGACGCGACTGGCCGCCGGAAAGCCCCTGGCCCGCCTCGCCAAGCCTTGTCTCCAGCCCGGCGGCCAAGGATTTGGCGTGTTCGGCAAGACCCGCCGCCTCAAGCACGTCC
The DNA here is from genome assembly GCA_003241215.1 of Agrobacterium fabrum. Lineage (GTDB taxonomy): Bacteria > Pseudomonadota > Alphaproteobacteria > Rhizobiales > Rhizobiaceae > Agrobacterium > Agrobacterium fabrum_A. Next base: position 4,024 of record QFOL01000077.1, on the reverse strand, counting down.
CATAACTCGGCCCCGGTTGCGGCGGGTTTCGCCAGCCGCAGATTGTCGGCGATACTGTCGCGGAAAAGCTGGCTTCGCTGCGTCATCAGGGTGGACGGCAGGGCGTCGACCGTGCCCGCAGCAGGCTGCAATTCACCCGCCAGAAGCTGGATGAGGCTTGTCTTGCCCGCGCCGCTCTGGCCGATGATGGCAACCCGTTCCCCGGAGGCGATTGCAAGGTTGATGTTCGTCAGGACCGGATTGTCGTTCCCTTCCCGCTCCAGACGCACGTTTTTGAGCTCCGCCGCCATGCCGTCGACCGGCGAGGCGGGACAGCGGCCTTCAGCCCTTGCCGAAAGACGCGGCGCGATGCGCCTTGCGGAAAACAGCGTGCGCCCAAGTTCCATCGCCCCGCGACGCAGCGCCGTGAAAGGCTCCAGCGCGGCAAAACAGACGAGCAGGCCGAGTGCTGCGGCCGGCACGCTCACCGCCCCCTGCTCCGCAAGCCAGGCCATGCCCAGGAGGGCGGCGCTCAGGAGAATGGCCGCTGAAACTCCGAAGGAAAACCCGGCACTGGTCTCGATACGGTTCAGGCTATCGTCACAGGCACAGAGGTAGTCGTCCGCCCGTTTCACCGCCGCGACCTGCGCGGAAAGACGGCCGGCGGTCAGCAGCTCCGCCTGTCCGCTGACGAGATCGGCCGTGCGGGCACGAAGGGCTTCGAGCCCGATTGCCCGGCGGCGCGAGAATTTTTCCGCCCGCAACGCGGCGCGCACCGAAATTCCAAGGCCCGCCGCGATGAGGAAAGCGGCTGTCAGAATGCCCGCCAGAGGATGAAGAAAAGCAAGTCCGAGCCCCGTTACGATTGCAGCAAGGATGGCAACGGCGGCGGGAACCAGAACACGCAGGTAAAGCGAATCCAGCGCATCGATATCCGCCGTCAGCCGGTTCAGCAGGCGCGCAGGCCTTGCCTCGAGGGATTTCGCGGCCTGCGGCGCGGCAAAGCCGCGAAACAGCCTCTCCCGAAGCGCCGCGAGCACGGAAAGCGTTGCGTCATGGGTCGTCATGCGTTCGCCGTAACGGGCGGCGGTACGCGCCAGCGCCAGAAGACGAATGGCGGCCGAAGGCGCAAAGACATCGAAGGCATAGGCCGTTGCGGGCAAAAGACCGGCAATCGCCGTAGCGGTGATGAACCAGCCGGAAACGCCGAGAAGGCCGATGCCCGCCAGCACCGTCGTCACCGCCAGCGCCGCGCCCGCCAGCAGCATGCCGCGCCGCGCCGACCAGAACAGGGCGATAACGGGTCTCAATATCGCAAAACGCGCGATCATGGCTGCCCCCCCGAATGGATCGCCGTCATATCCACGATCCTGTCCATGCGCGCCGCAAGCACCGGATCATGGGTCGCGACAATCAATGTCCTGCCATTTGCCAGTTGCAGCAGGTTATCCGTGACGAGCGCAGCCGTTTCCCGGTCCAGATGGGCTGTCGGCTCATCGGCCAGAACAAGCTGCGTTGCGGGGTCTGCGAAAGCACGCGCAATGGCAAGGCGCACCGCCTCCCCGCCCGAAATTCCATATCCGCCGTCACCGATCTGCAGGCGCCGGCGTGCATGCGTCAATTCATTAAGCCCGGTGCGGCGCAGCGTCTCTTCCACCATGCCGTCACTGACAGCCGAACGGCCGAAGCGAATATTCGCCTTCAGCGAACCGGCAAAAAAGAACGGCTTCTGGCTGACCCAGCCGATCGTCCTGCGCAGCCCATCCGCCGTCGCATTGTCGAGCTTCACGCCGCCGATCCTGATCGAGCCCTCTCCAGCCTCGGTCAGCCCGGCAATCAAGGAGAGTACAGTGGATTTGCCACAACCGGAAGACCCAAGAATCGCAACTCGTTCACCCTGCTCAACCGTCAGGTTGAGGTTCTGGATGACAGGCGGAGCATTCGGGTAAGCGAAGGAGAGATTGTCGATCTCCACCAGACCGGGCGTCGGGAATGGGACAGACGCCGCATCCGCGCCTGCGCCCGCGATGACCGCACCGCCGGCTGTCAACTTGCCGAGCACATCAAGCGCCGCCTCACCCGCCGCGCGGTCGTGCCAGACGGCGGAGAGTTCCCGCAGCGGCTCGAAAAAGGCGGGAGCGAGAAGCAGGATGAAGAGACCCTCGGCCAGGGTGAGCTTTTCGCCCCAGGCGCCGAAATTCAGAAAACCGAGCAGATGGAAGCCGATATAGACGGCCGTCATGGCAACGCCGAGCGCTGCGAAAAGCTCCAGCACCGCCGAGGAGAGAAAGGCGACCCTGAGCACCGCCATCGTCCGCTTCTTGAGGTTCTGCGCATCGACGTTCAGGCGCTCCGCCGTGAGATCGACGGCTTCGAGCGTGCGGATCGTTTCCAGTCCGCGCAACCGGTCGAGGAGGAAGGCGTTCATATTGCCGGTCTCGACCAGTTGCTTTTCACTGGCGGCCTTGGCCTGCCAGCCGATGAGCGCCATGAAAAGCGGGATGGTGGGCATGGCGAGCAGCAGCACCAGCGCCGCAATCCAGGTAAAGGGCAGGATCGCCAGCACGAAAACCACGGGAATGATGGCGGCCTTCATGCGCGCCGGCTGGAAACGGGAAAGATAAGGCACCAGCGCTTCCGCCGCCTCGGCCAAAACACCCGCCGCCTCTCCGGAGGCGGTGCGCGACAGATCGAGCGGGGAAACCTTCGCAACGGCCTGCAGCGCTTCCAGCCGCTTCTGCGACAGGACCGCGCGGGCGGCACGAAACGACAGCCGTGCGGCCATTTTCTCGAGCCATGCCTTGATGAGGCCGAGGATGAAAACCGCAGCCGCAGCCGGCACGATCGCCATCATCGGCGCGCCGTCGGCAATTCTTCCGACTGAGAAGGCAAGCAACCCTGCCTGCGGCAGCCACAGCAAAGCCGCCAGCACATGCAGCAGTGCCACGGTTCTCCCCACCACCGGGGCACGTGTGATTTTCTCCCGCCCGACGGCTCTGCCGCGGGAGGTTCTGCGGTTGTCATTGCGCCGACGCATCGCATCGGGCGAGACTGCAGCCGGTGCGGGACAGGCTGCCCCGTCACCATCGGCCCCCTGGCGGATTTCCACTGATATGCTCACGGCCGCTCTCCTCACCCGTCCTTCTTCGCGCTACGGGGTCTGGCGAGGGAGACGATCTTGTCCTTGGCCTCCAGAAGCTTCGTGACCTTCGAGCCGAGCGCCAGAAGCGAGGCCAGCCTTTCCGTCTCCAGCCGCTTCACATCGTCATACCAGCCGGTCAGCTGCTCGATCAGCGTCTTCATCTCGTCGATGCGCTTCTGCGCATGCCGCTCTTCTTCGTTTTCCGGCGTTTCCATCAGAATTTCGCGAAGCACGCTGAGCGTGGGATCGATCTCGCGCTTCTTGCGCTCTTCGGCAAGGGTGCGGAGAATCTGCCAGACATCGTCAGGCGTCGTGAAAAAATCGCGCCGGTCGCCGGGAAAATGCTTGAGAATTGCAAGGTTCCACGCCTGCAGCTCCTTCAGGCTCATCGACACGTTGGAACGGGAAATGCCGAGCGCCTCGACAATATCGTCCGCACACAGCGGCTGCGGCGAAATATAAAGCAAAGCATAGACTTGGCCGACGGTGCGGTTGATGCCCCAGCGGCTGCCCATCTCACCGAAATGCAGCACGAAGGACTGAACGAGCGGGGACAGGCTGGTTGGCATTTTTACGTTTCCTGAATTTTCAGTAATTTCTGAAATTTCGATAACGCAAAAAACGGCAGGCGGCAAATCACCTTTTTGACCTGCGTCAAAATGTGCAAATGGGCAGAAATGACGTCGGTAAAGACGGTCGTGGGTACAGCACGGAGCCAAATATGCGGCGGTCGTGTTGGGGCTTTATGACGGGCCGGGCGTTTGCTGAGCCTGTCACTCTTCCTCCGTCATTCCGGCCTTGAGCCGGAATCCAGCCAGCCCAAGTCTTTGGGCTGAAAGGACTCTCTCGCCGCGCAGACGCGCGTCGGCTGGATTCCGGCTCAAGGCCGGAATGACGTACCCA
>QFOL01000444.1 GCA_003241215.1 Agrobacterium fabrum | reverse complement strand
GGCCTACCTGATGTCGAAGGGCGTCAAGGAAGAGGACATCATGATCAACTACACGCCGTTCGGTCATTCCGACTGGCAGACGATCGTGTCCGATATCAAAAAATTCGGCTCGGCCGGCAAGAAGACCGCCGTGGTTTCCACCATCAACGGCGACGCCAACGTGCCTTTCTACAAGGAACTGGCGAACCAGGGCATCAAGGCTGAAGACATTCCCGTCGTTGCCTTCTCGGTCGGTGAAGAAGAACTTGCCGGTCTCGATACCGCACCGCTGGTCGGTCACCTTGCCGCCTGGAACTACTTCCAGTCCGTCGATGCGCCGGTCAATGCCGAGTTCATCAAGACCTGGCATGCCTTCACCAAGAACGACAAGCGCGTGACCAACGACCCGATGGAAGCCGCCTATATCGGCTTCAACGCCTGGGTAAAGGCCGTCGAATCCGCCGGCACGACGGAGACGGACAAGGTTCTGGACAGCATCATCGGCGTTTCCGTGCCGAACCTTTCGGGCGGCTACTCCACCGTCATGCCGAACCACCACATCACCAAGCCGGTGCTGATTGGCGAAATCCAGGCCGATGGGCAGTTTGAAATCGTACAGCAGACGCCGCAGGTCGTGGGTGACGAATGGTCGGATTATCTGCCGGATTCGAAGGATCTGATCTCGGACTGGAGGAAGCCGATGTCTTGCGGCAACTTCAATGTGGCCAGTGGGAAGTGCGGCGGCAAGGGTAGCTGATTAGCCCCGAGGGATGGTGCCGCTCCCTCTTCGTTGGGGGCGGTGCTTCAATAGTTGAAAACTGAACAAGCGTGCCCCCCTCTGCCCTGCCGGGCATCTCCCCCACAGGTGGGGAGATCGACTCGTGGCTAGGCCCCGCATTTCTCTTCGGTCGAGATAGAGCGATGCGAGCGCACCTTGCCGATCTCCCCCCTTGTGGGGGAGATGCCCGGCAGGGCAGAGGGGGGTGAGCGGCATACTCAAGTGGCATTGCCCACAAACGCCCTGTCGTAAAACGCCCAAGGAACCCGACATGACGATCCGATCTTTTCTCGGAGCCATCTTCCTCTGGCTCACCCTGGGGATCGCAGCCCAATCCTTCGCGCAAAGCGAGCCGAAGGCGCTGATCGACCAGCTCGGCACGGCGGATTTCAAGCAGGCCGAAGTGCTGATCGGGCAGATCGCCGCCACGGGCGATGCGCGTGTCGTGCCGGCGCTCGAGGCTTTTGCGGCGGGCGATCTTTACGTGCGCAAGGCCGACAATCTGGTTTTCATGACGAAACCGGCAGGTTCCAATTTTACGCTGATCGACCCGCTGACGGGCGAAAGTGCGGGTGAAGCGCCGAAGGCGGCCGTCAGCAAGATCAAGGTCAACAATAATCTGCGCCGCGTCATCCGCGCCGCACTTGGCGGCCTGACCCTGCTCAGCCCGGAAAAATCCGTGCGGCTTTCGGCGGCCGATGCGGTTCTGAAAGCGCCGAGCGCGGAAAATCTCGAATTGCTGGAAGCGGCCATCGCCAGGGAGACAGATACTGAGGTGCGGACCCGGATGGAGGAGGCGCGGGCTGTCTCGCTGCTCTCCTCCGAACGGTCGCTCGAACAGAAGAAAGAGGCAATCGCCACCATCAAGAGCCTTGGCGGGCGCGATGCCATCGGCATTCTGATGGCGGCCTCATCGTCGGTGGATCAGAGCCTGAAGCCGGATATCGACAGCGCCATATCGAGCATCGAAAGCTCCCTTGCCTTCTGGGATTATGCGCAAAATGTCTGGTACGGCCTGTCGCTCGGTTCCGTGCTTTTGCTTGCCGCCATTGGCCTTGCCATCACCTTCGGCGTGATGGGCATCATCAACATGGCGCATGGCGAGATGGTGATGATCGGCGCTTACTCCACCTTCATGGTGCAGGAGGTGATCCGCACGCATTTCCCCGGCCTGTTCGACTGGTCGCTCGCCATCGCTCTGCCCGCCGCCTTTCTGGTGACGGCCTTCGTCGGCCTCGTGATGGAGCGCGGCGTCATTCGTTTTCTTTACGGGCGGCCGCTCGAAACGCTTCTCGCCACCTGGGGCATCTCGCTTATCCTGCAACAGGGCGTGCGCTCCATCTTCGGCCCCACCAATCGTGAGGTCGGCAGCCCGAGCTGGATGTCCGGCTCCTTCAGCGTCGGTTATCTCAATTTCACCTGGAACCGGGTGTGGATCGTCTGCTTCTCGCTTTCGGTCTTCTTCGCGCTGCTGGTTCTCCTGAAGCGCTCCGCCTTCGGGTTGCAGATGCGCGCCGTGACGCAGAACCGCCGCATGGCCTCCTCCATGGGCATCCGCACCCCCTGGGTGGATGCCTTCACCTTCGCGCTCGGTTCGGGCGTTGCCGGTCTTGCTGGCGTGGCGCTGTCGCAGATCGACAATGTCTCGCCCAATCTCGGCCAGAGCTACATCATCGACAGTTTCATGGTGGTGGTGTTCGGCGGCGTCGGCAATCTCTGGGGAACGCTGGTCGGCGCCCTGTCGCTCGGCGTGCTCAACAAGTTCCTCGAGCCGACGGTCGGCGCCGTGCTCGGCAAGATCCTCGTGCTCGTTCTCATCATCCTGTTCATCCAGAAGCGGCCGCGCGGTCTCTTCGCACTCAAGGGAAGGGCGATCGAAGCATGATTACCGGCTTCCTCCTGCGCGCGCTCG
>QFOL01000443.1 GCA_003241215.1 Agrobacterium fabrum | reverse complement strand
GAAAAGCAAGTCCCAATGTCTCATTGATGAACAAATTTTGAGCCATTTAGTTTTGGGCCTATTTTTCGCCCATGCAGCAAATTTCATGCTTGCAAAAGAAGAAATTCCAAACGCAATATGTCGTCCGACAACCCGGCGGGGAACAAAAAAAGGGAAAAAGAGAATGCCGATATTGAACCGTGTGGCTGAAATGCAGGAAGACGTTGCCGGCTGGAGGCGCCATCTGCATGAACACCCGGAGCTGCTTTACGATGTCTACGAAACATCGAAATTCGTGGCCGAAAAGTTGAAATCCTTCGGCTGCGATGTGGTCGAGACCGGCATCGGCAAGACCGGCGTGGTCGGCATCATCAAGGGCCGGCACGGGGACGGCCCGACCATCGGTTTCCGCTCCGACATGGACGCGCTGCCGATCCTTGAGACGAGCGGCAAGCCCTGGGCTTCGAAGACGCCGGGCAAGGCGCATTCCTGCGGCCATGACGGGCACACGGCGATGCTTCTGGGGGCGGCGCAATATCTGGCCGAGACCCGCAATTTCAAGGGCTCCGTGGCGGTGATCTTCCAGCCGGCCGAAGAGGGCGGGGCGGGTGCGCTCGCCATGCTGAATGACGGCATGATGGAGAAATTCGGCATTTCGCAGGTCTATGGCATGCATAACGAGCCGGGCATTCCGGTCGGGCAATTCGCCATCCGCAAGGGTTCCACCATGGCGGCGGCAGACGCCTTCGAGATCACCATTACCGGCAAGGGCAGCCATGCGGCAGCACCGCATCTTTCGGTCGATCCGGTTCTGACTTCGGCCTATATCATCATCGCGCTGCAATCCATCGTCTCACGCGAGACGGACCCGTTGAAATCGCTGGTCGTCACCGTCGCCACCACCCATGGCGGCACGGCCTCCAACGTCATTCCCGGTTCGGTAACGTTGACGGGAACGGTGCGCACGCTTCTGCCGGAAACCCGCGATTTCGCCGAAAAGCGTCTGAAGGAAGTGGCGACCGCCACCGCCATGGCGCATGGCGCGACGGCCGAGGTGAAATATGACCGCGGTTATCCCGTCACCTTCAACCACAATGACGAGACCGAATTTGCGACCGGTGTTGCGATGGGCGTCGCCGGCGCAAACGCCGTCAACACCAATCCCAACCCGCATATGGGTGCGGAAGATTTCTCCTATATGCTGGAAGCGCGTCCCGGCGCCTTCATCTTCATCGGCAACGGCGATACCGCCGGACTGCACAACGCCGCCTATGATTTCAACGACGATGCGCTGCCTTACGGCATCAGCTACTGGGTTTCGATGGCCGAAACCGCACTTGCTGCGTAAGACATCCGGCGGCCCTCGTGGCCGCCTTCTGCTTTTCAGGAGATCGGCATGCTTTTGGCGGCGACATCAATGGAACAGACCGGCGGTTCGGCAAGCCCGGTTTTATCGGTTCAAAATCTCACCACATCCTTCCGTGTCGATGGCGGCTGGAAATCGGTGGTCCGCAATATGAGCTTCGAGATCGCGCCGCGCGAAACGGTGGCGATCGTCGGCGAAAGCGGCTCGGGCAAAAGCGTCACCTCGCTCTCCATCATGCGGCTCCTCGATAAAAAGACGAGCCGCATCGAAGGCCGGGTCATGCTCGGCGGGCGCGATCTGCTGGCGCTGCCGGAAGAGGAGATGCGCAAGGTTCGCGGCAAGGATATCTCGATGATCTTCCAGGAGCCGATGACCAGCCTCAATCCGATCTTCCCGATCGGCAAGCAGATTGCCGAGGCGCTGACCGTGCATCAGGATATTTCCTCATCGGCCGCAAAGGCCGAGGTGATCCGCCTGCTTGAGAAGGTCCGCATTCCCAACGCGAAGAACCGTTTCGACGATTATCCGCACCAGTTTTCCGGCGGCATGCGCCAGCGCGTGATGATCGCCATGGCGCTCGCTTCCAGACCGAAGCTGCTGATCGCCGACGAGCCGACGACGGCGCTCGACGTCACCATTCAGGGCCAGATTCTCGATCTCATCAAGCAATTGCAGGAAGAGGAGGGCATGTCCGTTCTCTTCATCACCCATGATATGGGCGTGGTGGCGGAAGTCTCTGATCGCACCATCGTCATGTTTCGCGGCGATGTGGTGGAAACCGGCACCACCGACGACATCTTCCACCGCGGCCAGCATCCCTATACCCGCGCCTTGCTTTCGGCGGTGCCGAAGCTCGGCTCGATGAAGGAAAGGGTGCTGCCGGCGCGTTTCCCGATCATCGATATCAAGACCGGCGAGAGCCAGCCGGTGGTGGAGGTGAAAGACACTGTCTCCGGCTCGCGCACGCCCATTCTCTCGGTCAAGGACCTGACCACACGTTTCGATATCCGTTCCGGCCTTTTCGGCCGCAAATCCGGCGCCGTGCATGCGGTGGAGAAAGTCTCCTTCGATCTTGCCGAAGGCGAGACCCTGTCGCTGGTGGGTGAATCGGGCTGCGGTAAATCCACCACGGGCCGCTCGATCACCCGGCTGATAGAGCCGACATCGGGCAATGTCACGCTTGACGGTTACGAGGTGCTGAAGCTCGACAAGACAACGCTGCGCACCATGCGCCGCAGTGTGCAAATGATCTTCCAGGACCCCTTCGCCTCGCTCGATCCGCGCATGAGCATCGGCACGGCGATCATGGAGCCCTTTATCGAGCACCGGCTCGGCGCCA
>QFOL01000442.1 GCA_003241215.1 Agrobacterium fabrum | reverse complement strand
TCCGTCATGCCGGACTTGTGTAACCCGCAATAACAGATGGCAGGAGTAGGCTTTAACCGGGAATATCTGGGAATATCCTGTATCCTGCGGTTAGAGCATTGTTTCCACGAAAGTTTTCGGGATCAGCTGAGAGCAGAGACACGGGTCCAAAAAAAGCGGCGATGCAAGATCAAATGGCAGGCAACCATTAGCGACAAACCAGCTAAGACCTAATTTTACCAGTTTGCGCCTGATTTGCCAGTGTCGGGCGGAACAATCCATTAAAGCCCTATTTATAAAAAGAAATATTCACGGCAACAAAACGCTTTGAAGAGTTACCGGCCCACAAAATTGACTAATCGGCTATCCATAGGCGTGACTGTGGGCGCTCCAAGTGGAAACGACGTTCCCATCTATCATTTCCCCCGAAATATATCGCACAATGGTTTGAAAACGCTCAATAATTTCTTCAAAAGTGAGCATTATCATGTCGAAATAAGCGGGAACGATGCAAAAGATAGACTGTGACGAAAAGTAACAGCAAGTGTTGCAACAAAATTACCTGTAGTAGTTCAAACATTGTTGCAACATTTGAGCTATGAAAAAATCTCTTGGCATCCGGCAGAAATCGGCGTATGCAAATTGTCAGAGCTAGAAACTCTACAGGTGGTACGCGCCACCAAGGCCGGTGCGAATTATGAAGTCCGATAGGCTCAGTCCTTCGGCATTCTCCCTTTCGAATCTGCCCTAACGGCGCAACATATCTCTGGCAACTGCCGGAATCGGACGCGTATTTTCGCGTGTCCGGGAGGGCATGTCGAATGTCCAGGGCGAAAGCCTAAAGGGCATGCTGCCGTCCTGTACGGTTTCTACTCCCGGACACCTGCGCCGTTTGCAGGTTCATGCGCCTAGAAAGCGCTACAGGAGCCAGATATGTTTAACACCTTCGAGAAGATCGAAGCATCGATCTCTGCTATTCGCGCCTTTAACGATCTCATGACCGCCGCTGTTCTTCAGGGCGATGATATGAGCCTTATCGCCTCTGGAATGTTCCGCTTGCTGGACAGCCAAGTTGAGATTTTGGCGAACGCAAGTGGCGAAGTTCGGGACGCTTTCAACAGCCTCGAAACACGCGAAACGGAATTAGGTGCCAAGTTGGCACTGAATTCCAGAGTTAGTAAAATCAATAACTTGGAATTTAGTGCAGAGTTTGCACCAATTGTCAAAGCAGCCGCAGAACCCGTTCCCGGCGCGGAATACTACCGCGAGAACCAGCTTGTGATTGCACGTCTAAATGCCGCTGGCAAGACCGTTGAAGAAATCAGCGTTTTGACTGGTTTAGCCCGTGAACGCGTTCTTATTTTCATCGACGCGATGCCAGATCACGTTCTTGAGGAGGCTCGGACGCCAGACCCTATGGCATTGCGACGGGAGATCATCGCGCAAAAGATTGCCGAAGGTTACGACGCGGGCGAACTCGCACAGGCCTGCAATCTCAAGCGCTCGACGGTTGAGAAAGTCATGGCTAAACTATTGGGGAACGAGACCGTCCAGTCCCCTAGGAGAGCCAAAAATGGGTGATAACGCTATTGTCGCGGCTTCCCGCCCAAAGCTCTGGATGGTGGCAAGGGAAATAGCAGAGTTGTCTCTCAAGGGAATTCCGCACACCGAAAGCGCCACGATCCGATACATGAAACGTAACGGAATCCAAGAAACAGCCTTATGGCGGAAGCGTGATGGCGTTGGTGGCGGTCAAGAATACCACTACATGGCGCTATCGCCGGAAGCTATCGTCGACTATGAGACGCGATTTTCTTTGGTACCGCCAGCGTTGGATGCCGTCGCGTTGCGCGGTGGCAAACTCCGAGGCGGTGCGAGTGTCATCGAGACAGCAGAAGGCGGGAGACTCTTTGCCTTTATCCGCCGTACCCACCTTATCCAGCCAGACGCCACAGCCGCCGCCATTAGGCGGCTGTGTATCGATGAATTTGGAGAAACAGTTATCGCATTGGCGGTGGAGACCAGAGCGATTGCGCGAGTCGAGATGCCGCCTCTTTCCGCGTTCCAGCGGATACTGGCGGACGTTCGGGCATATTACGCACTCGGAGCGACCACGTGCCGCCCCGGCTTTGACCGCGTTTTTGATCGGTTTGCCCGCGCCAAGCTCTGTGTGGCGCTTGGTGAGAGCGAGGTTCTCAAGCTGGAAGAGCAAATTCGAGCGCTCACCGATCCCAAACCAGCGGCGAAACCCAAGCGGGCCAGATAGGCCTATTTCAATAAATCGCCAATGAGCATCCCGGTTCATACCCGAGCCGGGCCGCTCTCCCATGCGTCAACGCGCCGCCAGAGCGCACATAAAACAGGTTTGTAGATGAGTGAGTTTTATTTGACGATCCCGGTTCCGGTAGAAGAGTTTTCCTACATGGAGCGTCGTCTCAAGTATCTTGAGGCGATGCTTGTTCGCGTCGTGCGGGACAAGCGCAATATTCAGGAATGGTTCGCAGCGCCGGAACTGGCGGCGAAGCGGTTGAACGGTTTGCCGACCACGCCGGAGGCCGTATCGAGGAAGGCCCGCAAAGAGGGCTGGCGGTATCGCAGGGCGAAATTTCGCAACACGTTTTTCAATTCTTACCATGTGACCAGCTTGCCTGCCCGTGCTTTTGACGATTTACTGTCACGCATTCTTGCCATGCCGGGAATTGATGTT
>QFOL01000441.1 GCA_003241215.1 Agrobacterium fabrum | reverse complement strand
AACTTGAAAAACACGCCTTCAAGATGAAACTCTTTGCCGGAAAAGAGGCCGAATATAAAAAGCGCCATGACGAGATATGGCCAGAACTGGTGGCGCTGCTGCGCGAGGCGGGTGTGAGCGATTACTCCATCCATCTCGACCCGGAAACCAACATCCTGTTCGGTGTGCTGACGCGCCCGAAGAACCACGGCATGGCGGCCTTGCCCGACCATCCCGTGATGAAGAAGTGGTGGGCGCATATGGCCGACATCATGGAGAGCAATGCCGATAATTCGCCAGTCGCAAAAGACCTGGTAACGGTGTTCCATCTGCCATGAGCGAGAGCATCAGACCGGGCCGCGTCGCGGTCATCGATATCGGCAAGACCAATGCCAAGGTCGTTGTCATCGACACCGGCAGCGGTGAGGAGATTGTCGGCGAGAAACAGGCGAACCCCGTCCTTCGCGATGGAATTTATCCGCATTACGATGTGGAAATGCTCTGGCGCTTCATTCTCTCCGCGCTTCAGCGTTTCGGCCAGAAGCCCGGTTTCGATGCGATTTCCATCACCACCCATGGCGCTTCGGCAGCACTTCTCGATGGGAACGGCGATCTCGCCATGCCGGTGCTCGATTATGAACACGGCTATCCCGCAGCCATTGAAGAAGCCTATCGCGGCATCAGGCCCGATTTTGCCGAGACCGGCTCGCCGAAGCTTCCCGTCGGGCTGAACCTTGGCGCGCAAATCCATTTCCAGAAAACGGCCTTTCCGGACGACTTCTCCAAAGTGCGCAGCATCGTCACCTATGCGCAATATTGGGCGGGGCGGCTGACGGGCATTCAGGCCACGGAAACGACCTCGCTCGGCTGCCATACGGATCTCTGGGACCCAAGGCGGAGAAGCTTCTCCTCGCTCGTCGAGCGTCTCGATATCGAACATTTGATGGCGCCGGTCCGCTCCGCTTTCGATGTGCTGGGAACAATCCGCCCGTCGCTGGCGCTGGAAACCGGTCTCTCCCCGCATATGCCGGTCTATTGCGGCATCCACGATTCCAACGCATCCCTCCTGCCGCATCTTCTGCGCCGGGACGGTGATTTTTCGGTCGTCTCCACCGGCACCTGGGTGGTGAATTTCGCCATCGGCGGCGCGGCGGGCGCGCTCGATCCCACCCGCGATACACTCCTGAATGTCGATGCTTTCGGCCGTCCCGTTCCCTCGTCCCGCTTCATGGGCGGCAGGGAATATGAAATGCTGACGCAGCAATTCGGGCATGCCCCGGAGGAGGCAATCGAGGCCTCGCTCAAAAGCGTGATTGCGAAAGGCATGATGCTGTTGCCCAGCATTGTCAGCGGTTCCGGCCCCTTCCCCGATAAAACAGCGTGCTGGATAGGCGACGACAATGCCACTGTCGCCGAGAGACACGCGGCGGCAGCGCTTTATCTTGCCCTGATGACGGAGTTCAGTCTTTCGCTTATCGGGCGGAAAGGCCCAGTGCTCGTTGAAGGCCCATTCGCCAGCAACGCCCTTTATCTCAAGGCGCTAGCGGGTTTTGCCGATACGGAAGTGATCGCAGTCAGCGGCTCAACCGGCACCAGCGCCGGTGCCGCGCTCCTTACAGGCACCAAGCCGCTTGCCGGCCGCGAGCGTCATTTTTCCCCGGGTGTCATTGAAGGACTTGGTTCTTATCGCGAGGCTTGGAAGGCAAAACTCGTCTGATGAAATGATGCGGGAAGTACCTCCGTCCGTCTCCCCACACGCAGCGTCATCCTCGGGCTTGACCCGAGGATCCATTCTTCGTGCGGCTGTGGATCCTCGGGTCAAGCCCGAGGATGACGCTGCGTATGCGGGACAGGTTGTGGACCAATCCCGAAATACGGCCCAATATTAGGCCGTATTTCTTTTCGCCCAAAGATCAGCCCTTGATGAAGGCCAGAAGATCGGCGTTCAGCACATCGGCATTGACGGTGAGCATACCGTGCGAGAAGCCGGGATAGGTCTTCAGCGTGCCGTTTTTCAACAGCTTCACCGATTTCAGGGCGGAGTCGGCAATAGGCACGATCTGGTCATCTTCGCCATGCAGTACCAGTGTCGGAACGCTGATATTCTTCAGGTCTTCGGTCTGGTCGGTTTCCGAGAAGGCTTTGATGCCGTCATAATGGGCCTTTGCGCCGCCCATCATGCCCTGACGCCACCAGTTCTGGATAACGCCTTCATGAACGGTCGCGCCATCGCGGTTGAAGCCGTAAAACGGGCCGGCCGGTACATCGCGGAAGAATTGCGCACGGTTTGCGGCAAGCGACGAGCGGAAGCCGTCAAAAACCTCCATCGGCAGACCTTCCGGATTGGCCTCGGTCTTGAGCATCAGCGGAGGCACCGCGGAAACGAGAACCGCCTTGGCGACACGGCCAGCGGGTTCGCCATGTTTTGCGACATAACGGGCGACTTCGCCACCGCCGGTGGAATGGCCGATATGGACGGCGTTCTTCAGATCGAGGGCCTCAACGACGGCAAAGGCGTCGGCGGCGTAGTGATCCATGTCGTGACCGTCGGTGACCTGGGCGGAACGGCCATGACCACGGCGGTCATGGGCGACAACACGAAAACCCTTGGAAACGAAGAACAGCATCTGCGCATCCCAGTCATCGGACGAGAGCGGCCAGCCATGGTGGAAAACGATCGGCTGGGCATCCTTCGGGCCCCAGTCCTTGTAG
>QFOL01000076.1 GCA_003241215.1 Agrobacterium fabrum | reverse complement strand
CCAGAACTCCTTGCGCACCCGCTCATGCATGCGCTCGGCAAAGGCTTCCGCGAAACGGTCGGCCAGCGCCTTGACGAGGATGGACGAATAATCGTCATTGGCCCGCTCGAAGCGCTCGGCAATCGCCACTTCCTCGATACCCGCCGTCACCACGAAACCGCCGACATAATCGGCAACGCCGCTATCGACAGGTGCGACGAAATCCGACAGCGCCACATTCGGGCGACCGTCGCGTTTGGAAAGCTGCTGACGCAGCGTGAAGAAGGTCGCAAGCTCTTCCTTACGGTTTTCATCCGTAAACAGCCGGATATCGTCGCCCACGGTATTGGCCGGCCAGAAGCCAATCACCGCCCGCGGCCTGAACCAGTTTTCCTCAATGATCTTCTTCAGCATCGCCTGCGCATCGCTGTAAAGCTGCCGCGCCGCCTCGCCCTGCTTTTCGTCATCGAGAATGGCCGGGAAGCGGCCCTTCAATTCCCAGGTCTGGAAGAACGGCGTCCAGTCGATGTAACGGGAAAGCTCTTCAAGATCGTAGGTCTCGAACACCTTGGTGCCGAAGAATTGCGGCTTGACGGGCTTGTATGCGGTCCAGTCCACCTTCTGCGCATTCTCGCGGGCGCGGGACAGCGGCAGGCGCTGCTTCTCCCGCTCGTTGCGGGCGTGCGCTTCCGCCACCTTGGCATATTCGCTGCGAATGCCTTCGATATAAGCGGGCTTCTGCTCCTCGGAGAGAAGCGCAGACACGACGCCCACCGCACGCGAGGCGTCGGTGACATAGATTGCCTGACCGGCCTCGTAACGCGGATGGATTTTCACCGCGGTATGCACACGGCTCGTCGTCGCGCCGCCGATCAGCAGCGGGATGTCGAAACCCTGCCGCTCCATTTCGGCCGCCACATGCACCATCTCGTCCAGCGACGGGGTGATAAGGCCGGAAAGACCGATCACATCGACCTTTTCGGCAATCGCCGTTTCAAGGATTTTCGTCGTAGGCACCATGACGCCGAGATCGATGATCTCGTAATTGTTGCAGGCGAGAACGACGCCGACGATGTTCTTGCCGATGTCGTGCACATCGCCCTTCACGGTCGCCATCAGCACCTTGCCGGCGGCGCTGCGCTCGGACCCGCCATTCAGGCGCTTTTCCTCCTCCATGTAAGGAAGCAGCACGGCAACCGCCTGCTTCATCACGCGGGCGGATTTCACCACCTGCGGCAGGAACATCTTGCCGGAACCGAAGAGATCGCCGACCACATTCATGCCAGCCATCAGCGGCCCTTCGATGACGTGCAACGGGCGCTCCGCCTTCTGGCGCGCCTCTTCCGTATCGGCCTCGATATATTCGGTGATACCATTGACCAGCGCATGTTCCAGTCGCTTCTCGACCGGCAGTTCGCGCCAGGAAAGATCCTGAACCTTGGTATCCTTGGCGCCCGTGCCACGGAAACGCTCCGCCACTTCAAGCAGACGCTCGGTCGCATCGTCGCGACGGTTCAGCACCACGTCCTCGCAGGCCTCACGCAGTTCCGGATCGATATTGTCGTAAACCGCAAGCTGCCCGGCATTGACGATGCCCATATCCATGCCGACCTGAATGGCGTGGTAGAGGAACACGGCATGCATCGCCTCACGCACCGGCTCATTGCCGCGGAAGGAGAAGGACAGGTTGGAAACGCCGCCGGAAATATGCGTCAGCGGCATGGTTTCACGGATGGTCTTAGTGGCCTGAATGAAATCCACGCCGTAATTATTGTGTTCCTCGATACCCGTCGCGACGGCAAAGACGTTGGGGTCGAAGATGATGTCTTCCGGCGACAGGCCCGCCTTCTCGGTCAAGAGCTTGTAGGCGCGCGAGCAGATCTCGACCTTGCGCTGATAGGTATCGGCCTGACCGACCTCATCGAAGGCCATGACCACAACCGCCGCACCGTAATTATGGACGAGCCGCGCCTGCTGGAGAAACTTCTCCTCGCCTTCCTTCAGTGAAATCGAATTGACGATCGATTTGCCCTGAACGCATTTCAGGCCGGCCTCGATGATCTCGAACTTGGATGAGTCGATCATTACAGGCACGCGGGCAATATCCGGCTCGGCGGCGATGAGGTTCAAAAACTCCACCATCGCCTTTTCGGAATCGATCAGGCCTTCATCCATGTTGATGTCGATGATCTGCGCGCCGTTTTCCACCTGGTCGCGGGCGACAGCCAGCGCCGCCGTATAGTCACCGGCGGTGATGAGCTTGCGGAAGCGGGCCGAGCCGGTGACGTTGGTACGTTCGCCGACATTGACGAAGGGAATGTCCTTGGTCAGCACGAAAGGCTCGAGGCCCGAAAGCGACATGAAGGGCTTGTGCTCGGGAATTTCGCGCGGCTTGTAGCCTTTGACAGCCTCCGCAATCGCCCGGATATGCTCCGGCGTCGAGCCGCAGCAACCGCCGACGATATTGACGAGACCGTCGCGGACAAAACCCTGAACCTGACGCGCCATCATCTCCGGCGTTTCGTCATACTGGCCGAATTCATTCGGCAGGCCGGCATTCGGATAGGCGCAGACGAAGGTATCGGCCACATCCGAAAGCTCCTGCAGATGCGGACGCATGGCGTCGGCACCCAGCGCGCAGTTCAGGCCGATGGTGAAGGGGTTGGCGTGGCGCACCGAGTTCCAGAAGGCCGAAGGCGTCTGGCCGGAAAGCGTGCGGCCGGAAAGATCGGTAATCGTGCCCGAGATCATCACCGGCAGGCGGATGCCCTTGGCCTCGAAACGCTCCTCGCAGGCGAAAATCGCCGCCTTGGCGTTCAGCGTATCGAAAATCGTCTCGATCAGGATGATATCGGCGCCGCCGTCGATCAGGCCGTCGATCTGCTCGCCATAGGCGATACGCAAATCGTCGAAGCTGACGGCGCGATAACCGGGATTGTTGACGTCAGGCGAAATGGAGGCCGTGCGGTTGGTCGGGCCGATGGCGCCGGCCACGAAACGGCGGCGGCCATCTTCCCGCTCGGCACGCTGGGCGGCGCGGCGGACAATCGCGGCACCTTCGCGGTTGAGGTCGTAGACGGCATTTTCCATCTCGTAATCGGCCTGCGCGATACGCGTCGACGAAAACGTGTTGGTTTCGAGAATATCCGCGCCCGCCATGGCGTAGCGGTAATGGATATCCTCGATAGCGTCCGGCTGGGTCAGGATCAGAAGGTCATTATTGCCCTTCTGGTGACAGGCACAGCCGATAAAACGATCGCCACGAAAATGGTCTTCGTCAAAACCCAGCCCCTGGATCTGCGTGCCCATGGCGCCGTCGAGAATGAGGATGCGTTCGCTGGCGGCCTCGCGCAGCGCCTTGAAAATTTCCGCGCCGTCGCGCTTTGCCCCTTCAGGGCCAAACAGGTCGTCAAACACGGGCATACTCCTCATTTCGATTTGCAAGATCGCAAGCCGTCAAGTCACATAAAGATATGTTTATGTCAATATATCTTCAAGGGATAGACATGGCTTTGCGTCGTTGCGGCAGACTACGAAATATCGCTGACAGATGACAGGTTTATACGGCAAGGATATAAGCCGAAGCAGCAAACCGCATGGAGGACGAGAATGCCCGAGGACGATCACAACAGCCGCAACTGGAATACCCTGCCCTGGCATCGCCAGTGGCTGGTAAAACAGGCCGAGGGACTTTTCGATTTCTTCCAGTATCGCGCCGTCAATGCCGCCGGCGGCTTCTTCGATCTCGATGCCAGGGGCGCGCCGCTGCAGCCAAACGACCCCGTGCGCGGCATCCATGCCTCCGCCCGCATGGTGCATTGCTTCTCCATCGGCCACCTGCTCGGGCGTCCGGGCTGCGGCGATATTGTCGACCACGGCATGACCTACCTCTGGAACAGGCACCGCGATGGCGAGCATGGCGGTTATTTCTGGCAGGTGAACGATGCCGGCCCGGTGGACGCCACCAAGCAGGGTTATGGCCATGCCTTCGTGCTTCTGGCCGCCTCTTCCGCCAAGACCGTCGGCCACCCGCTGGCCGACAAGATACTGGCCGATATTACCGAGGTTCTGGAAACCCGTTTCTGGGAGGAAAAACACGGCGCCATCGCCGAGGAATTCAACCGCGACTGGTCGCCCATCGACAATTATCGCGGCCAGAACTCCAATATGCACCTGACGGAAGCGCTGATGGCCGCCTATGAGGTTACCGGCGACAATAGTTACCTCAGCAAGGCGGAGCGCATCGCCGATCTCGTCATCCGCCGCCGCGCCGGCGAGCTGGATTTCCGCGTGCCGGAGCATTTCGACGAGAACTGGACGCTCGACAAGGAGTATCGCGGCAACGAAATGTTCCGCCCCTCCGGCACCACCCCCGGCCACTGGCTGGAATGGGCGCGCCTCATCCTGCAATTATGGGTGCTGGGAGAGCGTCGCCATGACTGGATGCCGGTGGCCGCGAAATCGCTCTTCGTACAATCCATGGCGCTCGGCTGGGACCGGGAAAAGGGCGGCTTCTTTTATACGCTCGACTGGAACGACAATCCCGACAAGCGGGCAAAGCTCTGGTGGCCCATGTCCGAGGCGGCTGGTGCTGCCCACTTCCTCAACGAGAACCTGCCGGCGGACAACTTCTATGAAGACAGTTACCGCCGCATCTGGAGCACCGTCGCCAACAACTTCATCGACCATGCCAATGGCGGCTGGCACGAGGAACTGACGGAAGATCTGGTTCCCGCCCATACGCTGTTCCCCGGCAAGGGCGATATCTACCACGCGCTGCAGGCCTGCCTCATCCCGCTTTTCCCGGCGACGGGAAGCCTGACGAAGGTGATCAGGGAAAGCGGCGGGGATTATTGAGGCGCGCTGCGCAACCGTCCGTCATGCCGGCCTTGAGCCGGCATCCAGCCACGGCGTCTCAAAAGCCGATGGTTTCCTCGAAATCGTCCCAGGACTGGTACATTTCATACCGCCCGATGCCGGGGATCGGCACATGCCCGTAATAGGGCGAAAGCTGAAACTCGGCGGCCGCCTCGCTCTTGCCGGCCACGGCGGCCACATAGATGGCGGAGGCGAGCCCGGTGCGGTTCGCGCCATGCTCACAGTGAATAAGGATCGGCTTTTCCGCATTGCGCAGCATGGCCGCCAGCGTTTCCGAATCCTCAACCGAAACCTTTTCGCCTGAGTTCAGCGGATAATCGACCAGCCGGATGCCGTTGTTTTTCGCCGCCTGGCTTTCAGCCTCATACCAGCCTTCACGTTTTTCATCGCGCAGGTTGATGATCGTCTTGATGCCATAAGCCTTGGCATAAGCGGCAATATCCTTGCCGCTCGGCTGGGCCGAACGATAGAGTTCGCCCGGAATGACCTCGTGGAAATTTCCGGTCAATTGCCCGATACCCATATGCGCGCCCGCCAGAACCGGCAGGGCGACAAGGCCAATGGCGGTAATTTTCAGAAACTTCAAAACAATACGCAAACCGTCTACCCGCGACATCAATCGAATGGGCGGGAGATGGCATCGCAAACCGGCGAAAACAAGTCAGGTCCCTTCGAAAGCTGCCCGGTTCGAAAAGGCAAGGGCCCGCCCTCCCGCGTAAAGCCCCTGTGGTGCAGGGACTTTATCGACAGCGCGGAAATTTTCAAAATGCCGTGATAACCAGCGGCCGCACCGGCCGCTCAGTCGAACTCCGCGGAAATGACGGTGACACGCCATTCCAGCCGCTGCGGTTCCACCCTTTCATTGTTGCGCAGCCGGAAGGAACGGCAGGCGGCGAAAGTCTCGCCGGCCTCGATCCGTCTTTCGCTCACCTGGTAGGGGTCGAAGGAGACGGAGGCGCGGAAGGCGGGTTCGAAGCCTTCCAGCGTATAGGTCAGCCGCTGCACCGCAACATTGTTGTCGTTGCGGAAGCTGACACGAATGGGCAATGCCGGATCCGTGCAGGCCGCCGCATCGAAACCGGCGGTCGCAACGACATGATCGAGCCGCTGGCTGCCGCGCCGCCAGTCATAAATGACAAAGGCCGCGGTGGCCGTCCAGATCACGAGCAGGCAGATGACAACGGATTTGAGATGCCGTGGAAATGCGATGAGAGTGAGAAGAAGAATGGCGCTGAGAACGGCTCCGACAATCACGTCGCCCCTCCTCCGCTAAAATAAAACCTCATGCGATTTCATCCTCCCATGCCCTTCCTGCCCGCAGCGACCACCCTCAACGAGAGGTCGCGGCGGTATCGTCTCAACCGCAGCCATGCCGCTAGTTGTGCGGCGCGAAGCACCGGCCCTGTTTGCAGTCAACCACAACTCTATGGTCACGCCCCCCGCTGTCAAGACAACCAAGCGTGACACCGGCGGGCCGCCCTGCCGGACTTTTGATGAAACACCGAAGGGAACCAAACGCGGCTGCGGACGTTCGCCGCATCACAACAGCATGGCGGGGCGATGAAACGCCACGACCAGGGGCAAGACGGCCATTAACGCCGGGAGGGCACAGCGCCTCTTGGAACCGCCGAACCCCAACCCATATTAAAAGCAGCTAATCCATGCTATGGATGTCAGTCAGCTCAGGGAGAAAAACGATGAAAACGCTGATCGTAACGTCACTCCTGGCCCTGTCGGCCAGCACCGCAATGGCCGCGGATGCCGTCTACGAAACGCCCGCACCTCCGGTCGCGCAGGAAACTCTGCCGGTCTTCACCTGGTCTGGCCCCTATCTTGGTATTCAAGGCGGCGCGGGCTGGGCGAATGGCGATTTTTCGGCGGGCGGCCCGGTCGCCTCGGATAATTTCGACGGCGGCATTCTGGGCGCCTTCGTGGGTTACAATTACCAGTTCGACAATAATCTGGTCCTCGGCATCGAAGGCGACGTCGATTACAACTGGAACGACAATGACTATGCGGGCACCGAGATCGGCACCGACTGGCAGGGCTCCGTTCGCGGCCGTGTGGGTTATGCCTTCGACCACGCCCTGCTCTATGCCACCGCCGGCTGGACCGCGACACGCGGTTTCATCGAAACGCCCGGCGCCGGCAAGGACAGCACCACGTTCAACGGCTACACCGTCGGCGCGGGCCTGGACTATGCCTTCACCGACAATGTGTTCGGCAGGCTTGAATATCGCTATAACGACTATGGCGACAAGGACATCTTCGGCATCAACACCGATCTTGACCAGCACACTGTGAAAGTCGGTCTCGGCGTGAAGTTCTGATCGCCCTGGCGACTTGCGGCGATTTTTGCAAAAGCCCGGCCCTCCGCCGGGCTTTTTCGTTGCTGAAAGCCTGCACCGACCATTGCAGGATCCGAAAATATGAACCCTGAAACAATGAAACATTCACAGGCCGTTCACCCGTCCCGTGCCATCATCCGGGCATAATGAGCCTCTATCTCCCGAAGCAGGCTTATGGAGTAGCCCCGATGAAAAAGATAATTCTTTCCACTATTGCCGCGCTGGTCGCCACCGGCAGCATTTTTGCATCCTATGGCACCGCTGCCGCGCAGGACTATCCCTATCGCCCCCGCTATGACCGTGGCTACGACCGCGGCGGCCCACCCCCGCCGCCCTACCGCGAACACCGCCGCCACAATGACGGCGCAGCGATTGCCGGCGGCCTCGCCGCAGGCGTCATCGGCGGCCTGATCGGCGGCGCCATCGCCAACAGCAATAACGGCCCGCGCTACTATGAGCCGCCACCGCCGCCCCGCCCCCGCTGCTGGTTCGAAGACCGCCGCGTTCCCAATTCCTATGACGGCGGCTGGCATATGGAAAGTATGCGGGTTTGTAACTGATATTAAAGCTCTCCCGATCCGGCTTGCCCCAACGGCACGCCGGATCGACACTGATGCATTCATTCCACCGCCGGACTTTGCCATCAGCAGAACAGAGATCACGCCTCAGCCGTGACAGAAATGCGCTCGCGCGGAGTGGCGAAACATCTCAAGCAATTGATCTTAAAAGAAATTGGTGGGCCCGGAGGGACTCGAACCCCCAACCAAGCGGTTATGAGCCGCCGGCTCTAACCATTGAGCTACAGGCCCTTTCGGAAAAGCGGTCCGAAACACCGGCTTCGCAATGGCTCGAATCCGGTGGGTGACGCTCTAACGTAATTTTTTGAGCCCGACAAGCCAATGATGCTTTCGCAAGGCAGCGCCGCCGTATTAGCTACACAATCTAAGGCAATACCCTTCAAAGGGACACAATCAACGAGGAAACACCATGAAGACAAAAACGGCCCGCCTTTTCGCACTCACCGCAATGACCGCAGCAGCCATGATGCCGCTTGCCGCCCAGGTGTCTGCGCAGGAGGCCAACCCGCGCGAAGCCACGATCAGTGTTTCCGGTGAAGGCCAGGCGGCCATCGCCCCTGATATGGCGATCCTCTCCTTCAGCGTCGTCAAGCAGGCGGAGACGGCGGCTGCGGCGCTTACCGAAAACTCCAAGGCGCTCGCCGATGTCCTGAAGGCGCTGAAAGACGCCGCCATCGAGGACCGCGACCTGCAGACGAGCAATTTCTCGGTTCAGCCGCTCTACAAGCATTTTGAGCCCAAGGACGGCGTTTATGTCGCGCCTGAAATCACCGGCTATCAGGTTTCCAACGGCCTGACCGTGCGGGTGCGCGACCTTAAGAAGCTCGGCGCGATCCTCGATACCTCCGTCAAGCTTGGCATCAACCAGGGCGGCGACATCACCTTCACCAATGACAAGCCGGAAGCCACTGTCACCGAAGCCCGCAAGCTGGCCGTTGCCGATGCGATGGCGAAGGCGAAGACGCTGACGGAAGCGGCGGGTGTGAAGCTCGGCCGGGTGATCCAGATCAGCGAAAACATGCAGCGGCCAATGCCTGTACCGGCGGGCATGATGCGTGCCTCGATGATGAAGGAAGCCGATAGCGTTCCGATCGCGTCGGGTGAAAACAATTACAGCGTGGTGGTCAACGTCACCTTCGCCCTCGACCAGTAAGATCGACGGCGGGCGGCGCCTGGGTGCCGCTCATGCCCCATGCGATGCTCAGCCACGGGCATGATGCAAAACGAAATGCCCCTCGCCTGCCTTTTCGGACAAGCGAGGGGCATTTTTGATTGACCTGCCGTACGGGGATATCGACAGATCAACGAAGGTCGCTGCTTTTAGCGGCGGATCACCGGGCAGCCGCGCTCATTGGCGAAAACAACGCGATCACGGCCACGACGATCGAAACCGGCAACCACGACGCGGCGCGGCGATACGTCAACCACGCGGGCGCGGCGAAGACCCATGCGGCTTGCCTTTTCTTCCGCAAGCCAGGGCGAGCAGCCGCGATCCGGACGGCCCCAGCCGGGGCGATGGCCATAGCCATCCTGAACCTGAACTCTGAATTGAACATCCGAGCCTGCCGAAGCAGCCGGAGCGGTGAAGGAAATTCCACCGAGGGCGATGAGGGCAGCCAGGCCGGTTTTTGCGAAGGTGCTGAACATGAACTCACTCCGTTTGTTTCTTTGCCGACAGGGCACATCCCCCGGCGATTGACGAGACCCTAGACTCGCCTGCCTGAATATGAACAGAACCGAATGTTCAGCAGGCGTTCATGGATGTTAACGCGGCTGTTCTTCATCCGGATCCGGGCGTCACGGCGAAATATGCAGCACGATTTCCCGGCGATGCGGCCGGTCGCGGTGTTCGAAAAGATAAAGGCCCTGCCATGTGCCGAGCACGAGCCGGCCCTCACTGATCGGCACACCGATGGAAACCGTCGTCAGCGCCGATTTGATGTGGGCCGGCATATCGTCTGGACCTTCAAGCGTGTGCACGACCCAGCGCATGGAGGGATCGCTGGACGGCGGCACGAGACGGGAAAAAAATGTCATGAGATCACCCCGGACATCGGGATCGGCATTTTCCTGAATGAGCAGCGAACAGGATGTGTGCCGGACGAAGATGGTCAGCAGGCCTTCATCAAGATCGGCCTGTTTGACGAAAGCCCTCGCCTCGGACGAGAATTCGTAAAGCCCTTGCCCCTGGGTCGAAACGATCAGTTTTTTCTGCGGCACATTTTTTCCTTCAATAACTTGGAACAAAATCGGCGCTGCCAACGTTGCAACATGTCGAATTGTATCCGATGACATCAGGGATACGACAAAGAGATGACGGCGGCGCATAACAGCAAAACGGAAAACCGGCGTCACAGTTGCAAAAAACGGGGAAGGGTTGGCACGATCAGAATGAATTATTCAGGCTCTCCCATCCCGCAACAACCAGATTATCTCCGGCACGGACAGACACAGGGTGCGAAAGACTGATTCATGGCGCCCACTGACTATCATGTCGACCTGACCAATTGCGACCGCGAACCCATTCATATTCCTGGTTATATTCAACCGCATGGCTGTCTCATCGCCTGCGATAACGCCATGCGCATGGTGTTGCGGCATTCCGAAAACTGCCGGGAACTGCTGGGCATTGACGGCGACATCAATGGCAGGACCGCCGAGGAGGTGCTCGGCAAGAAGCTCATCCACGATCTGCGCAATGCGCTGACGGTGACCGGCCGAACCACGCGCCCGGCCATGCTGCCCGCCACGGAAATGGGCGATGGCCGCAGCTTCGACATCTCCCTCCACCGCTACAAATCCACCACGATCATCGAATTCGAACCGTCGCAAAGCGAAACGCAGCCACTGGGCACGGCGCGCAAGATGGTGGACCGCATTCGCGAGGCCGACAGCGTCGAAAGCCTGATCTCCAGAACGACGCGGCTGATAAAGGCGACGCTCGGTTACGACCGGGTGATGATCTACCGTTTCGAGGAGGACGGCGCCGGCAAGGTGGTGTCGGAAGCGAAGCAGCCGGAGCTGGAAAGCTTTCTCGGGCAATATTTCCCCGCCAGCGACATACCCCAGCAGGCCCGTGCGCTTTATCTCAAGAACACGCTGCGCATCATCTCCGATGCCAGTGGCGCGCGGGTCCCCGTCCTGCCCGCCATCGATGCCTCCGGCGAGCCGCTCGACCTGTCCTTCGCGCATCTGCGCAGCGTCTCGCCCATCCATTGCGAATATCTTCGCAACATGGGCGTTGCCGCCTCCATGTCGATTTCGGTGATTGTCGATGGCGCCCTATGGGGCTTGATCGCCTGCCACCACTATTCCCCGCGCGTGCTGACGATGCCGGTCCGGATCGCCGCTGAAATGTTCGGGGAGTTTTTCTCCATGCATCTGCAGGTTCTGAAACAGAAACGCCGGCTCGACACCGTCAACCAGGCCCATGCCGCGCTCGACCGTTTCCTGCGGCTTGCCGCCCATCACACCAACATCGAAGAGCTGCTGATCGACAGTTTCCAGGATTTTGCCGATCTGATGCCCTGCGACGGCGTCGGGCTATGGGTGGGGAACAATTGGCATGGCCACGGCGCAACACCGCCGCATGATACCATTCCAAGGCTGGCGCGTTTCGTCGCCTCGGCTTCGGAAGGCAAGGTCTGGGCAACCCATGCCCTGTCGCAGGCCATACCGGAAGCGGAAATCTATGCCGGCACCGCAGCCGGAATGCTCGCCATTCCGCTGTCGCAGGTGAAAAACGACTACCTGCTGTTCTTCCGCAAGGAGATCGTGCAGAACTTGAACTGGGCCGGCAATCCGGAAAAATCCTATGAAACCGGGCCGCTGGGCGACCGCCTCACACCGCGCAAGAGCTTCGCGATCTGGAAGGAAACCGTCCGCCTGCAGGCGCAGCCGTGGTCGGAGGCCGACCGGGAAATTGCCGAAGCAGCCAGAATTGCGCTTGTCGAGGTCGCATTCCATCACAGCGAGCTGATGGCCGGCGAAAGGGAACGCGCAGAAGTGCGCCAGCGCATGCTGAACGAGGAACTCAACCACCGCGTCAAGAATGTTCTCGCCATCATCAAGTCGCTGGTCGGCAATCCTTCGCAGGAGGGCAAGACCCTGCAGGAGTATGTCACCGCGCTGAAGGGCCGCATTCAGGCGCTGTCCTTTGCCCATGACCAGATCATTCGCGGCGAAGGCGGCGGCGCACTTCGCGATCTTCTGGACGCCGAACTGTCACCCCATCGTTCGCCGGAAACAACGGTGAAACTTGAAGGGCCCCAGATCACGCTCGATTCGCGCGCCTTCTCGGTGATGGCGCTGGTTCTGCACGAACTGGCGACGAATGCCGCCAAATACGGCGCGCTTTCGCAAAATGGCGGGCAATTGCATGTGCGCTGGAACATCAACGACAATCGCGATTGCGAGATTGCGTGGCGAGAAATCCTGCCCACAAAGCTGCCGGCGCCATCGCGCGCCGGTTTCGGCACGGCGCTCATCAGCCGCAGCATTCCCTACGATCTCGGCGGGCGCAGCACGATGCGCTATTTGCCCGACGGACTGGAGGCGGAGCTTCTCCTGCCATTCCGTCACGTCTCATCGGCCACAACGGCTTCCGACACGAAATCCGAGACCGAAGCCGCGCCGCAGGCCAGACCTTATAACCGGGAGGAGCCGTTGAAAGTATTGCTCGTCGAAGATCAGATGCTGATCGCCATGGATGTCGAGAACATGCTGGAAGATAACGGCATCAGTGCCATTGAAACGGCGACTTCGTCGGCGATGGCAATCGAGAAGCTGAAGAATTATGTGCCTGACGTGGCCATTCTCGACATCAATCTCGGTTCCGATACCTCGATCCCCGTCGCCCGCGAACTCCACCGCCGCGGCGTCCCCTTCCTTTTCGCGACCGGTTACGCCGATGGCAGCATGGTTCCGGATGAATTCGGCAACGTGCCAGTCATCCGCAAGCCTTATGACGAGGATGCGCTGATGGCGGGGATCGGCATTCTGGTGGGGGATACGGAGCGGGTGTGAGGCAGCTTGAGAAAAGCCCTTTACGATCAAGGATAATCATATCGGACCCCGTCCGGACTGACGGCATGCGGACGATGAGGCGCTGCCAAATCTACCTCTATTGAAATCTCGTAAAACCGCGCTTTTTCGCCTCTTCCGGGCTGACCGCGTTGCCGATTTTAAACCGAAACTCCGTCACGGCGTAATTCTCCAGGTCGACCTCGCACTGGAACGATACATCGTGCCAGCCATTGCCCGTATTGAACGCGCCGCCGGAAGCATCGATCGAATTGCCGGAAATTCTGCCACCCGTATCCGAATAGGGGATCATGCCTCTTGCGGCAAAACCCGCACCCTGAATTTGGGCCAGAGCTTCGGTGCTGCAAAGCTGAACGATGCGGCGACGCGGCGGCAGATCGCCGAACATCTGACGTCTCTGGGCCGGCGAAAGAACGGAAGAAGACAGGAGTTGTTTGGCTGCCGGAAGCCTCTCGGGTTTTTCTTCCGCCAATTCGGCAGGCTTTTCTTCCGCCGGTTTTTCCTGCGGCACGGGCGTTTGCTCCGGCGGCACATTCTCCTTGACCGGTGAAACCGCAATTTCCCCCTGCTCGGCTGAAGCCTGAAGATCGCTGTTGGCCGTGGGAGACGCGGGTGCGTCTTCGGCCGTCTTTTCAGGCTCACCTGCCGGCTCTTGGGAAGGCTCGGTCTTTTCCGCTTCCTCCGTCTTGCCCGGCTTGTCCTCGGGGTCCGCCTGCGTTTCCTCGGGCCTCATCGCGATAGCGGGCAACGTCGCCTGCGGCGGCGGCAAGGGTTTTGCCTCTTCGGCCGGTGGGGCGGGCGGTGGCGGCGGAGGTTGCGGTTTTTCTTCCTTCGCCTTCTCTTCACCCGGCGGCGGGGCCTCTTCCGCCTTCTTTTCCTCGGGCGGCGCCACCAGATCGACGCTGATGCTTTCCGGCTCCTGCGGCTCGGCTATCCGTTCCGGCAGCTCGAAGAAAAAAAGAGCAACGACGACAAGATGCAGCAGCACGGAGACAGGCACAGCCCATCCCTTCCACCGCCATCTGCCTGCCGAAACCTGTTGCATCTCATCGAACCAAATCGAACCCCGGCATTTCCAGCAAAGCGGGATGCCTGTTGTCACACATAAGGCTTGTCGCAGAGTTCGCCAGTGCGGGAAACAAAAAACCCGGCCAGAGGTAACTGACCGGGTTCAATTTTAAAGGAAACGAACAGCTTAGCTGTCGAGGAAGCTGCGGAGCTTTCTCGAGCGGCTCGGATGCTTCAGTTTGCGCAGCGCCTTCGCCTCGATCTGGCGGATACGTTCGCGCGTCACCGAGAACTGCTGGCCGACTTCTTCCAGCGTATGGTCAGTGTTCATGCCGATGCCGAAACGCATACGCAGAACACGTTCTTCACGCGGCGTCAGCGACGCCAGAACGCGGGTGGTCGTCTCGCGCAGGTTCGCCTGAATGGCGGCGTCGATAGGCAGCAGCGCGTTCTTGTCCTCGATGAAGTCGCCGAGATGCGAATCCTCTTCGTCACCCACGGGGGTTTCGAGCGAAATC
>QFOL01000440.1 GCA_003241215.1 Agrobacterium fabrum | reverse complement strand
TAGTCAAGCTTTTGCCCAGGACGCAGCGGGCGGCACGTCGGCGCTGGGTTCCGGCCTTGAAATGCTTTTCCTGTTTGCGCCGCTCATGGTGGTCTGGTACTTTTTCCTTATCCGCCCGCAGCGCGCGCAGATGAAGAAGCGTCAGGAAACGCTGACCAATATTCGCCGTGGCGATCAGGTCGTTCTCGGCGGCGGCATCGTCGGCAAGGTGACCAAGGTCATCGACGACAGTGAACTCGAAGTCGAAATCGCCGAAGGCGTGAAAATCCGTGCCGCCCGTGCTTACATTGCCGAAGTGCGCGTGAAGGGCGAAGTGGTGCCGAAGTGCGCGTGAAGGGCGAAGTGGTCAAGACGGAAGCCGCTTCCTGATCCTGCCGGACAACCGAATGCCCGATTGCGAATTTTGACGGGTTGCGCGCAGCGCGACCCCAACCCTGACCGAGATCGAAATGCTTCATTTTTCCCGTTGGAAAACAGTCTTCATCTGGCTGCTTGTGCTGGCAAGCGTCTTCATCGCCTCTCCCAACCTGTTTTCGGACAAACAGCTGGAGGGCATGCCTGCCTGGTACAAGGACAACAAGGTAACGCTCGGTCTCGACCTTCAGGGCGGTTCGCACATCATGCTCAAGATCGAGCGTTCCGACATCGTCAAGGAACGGCTTGAAACGATCGTCGGCGATGTGCGTACGCAGCTTCGCGACGCCAACATTCGTTATTCGGGGCTCACCGGCAACGGCCAGCAGATCCAGGTTCGCATCAGCGATCCCGCGCAACTGGAAGCCGCCAGGACCGCACTTCGCGATCTGACCCAGCCGGTGTCCGCCGGAACGCTGGTCGGCGGCTCCATCACCGAAGTGACGATGAGCGACGGCGGCGACAATCTGCTGCGGCTCAACCTGACGGATGAGGGCATCGATTACCGCCTGTCCTCGGCCGTTTCGCAGTCCATCGAAGTCGTGCGCCGCCGCGTCGATGAAGTCGGCACCACCGAGCCGCTCATCCAGCGTCAGGGTTCCGACCGCATCATCGTGCAGGTGCCGGGCCTTCAGGATCCGCAACGCCTGAAATCGCTCCTCAACCAGACGGCAAAGCTCTCCTTCCGCATGGTCGATACGACGATGCCGGTGCAGGAAGTGATGAACGGCCGTCCGCCCGCCACCTCCGAGGTTCTCTATTCGCAGGACGACCCGCCGGTTCCTTATCTGGTGGAGCGCCGCGCGCTCGTTTCCGGCGACAATCTCGTCGACGCGCAGGCAAGCTTCAACCAGCAGACCAACGAGCCGGTCGTCACCTTCCGTTTCGACAGCCGCGGCGCGCAGCGCTTCGCGCAGGCGACGCAGCAGAATGTCGGCAAGCCTTTCGCCATCGTGCTCGATAACCAGGTGATTTCCGCACCTGTTATCCGTGAGCCGATCATCGGCGGTTCGGGGCAGATATCGGGCAATTTCTCGGTACAGGGCGCCAATGATCTCGCGGTCCTGCTGCGTGCGGGCGCTCTGCCGGCCACGCTGACCGTGGTTGAGGAACGCACCGTCGGCCCGAGCCTCGGTAACGACTCCATCACCGCCGGCCTTACGGCCAGCGCCATCGGCGCCGCCGGCGTCCTCATCTTCATGTTCGTCTTTTATGGCTTCTTCGGCCTCCTGGCGAACATCGCGCTTATCGTCAACGTCGTCATGCTGCTCGCGGTGCTGAGTGTGATCGGGTCGACACTGACCTTGCCGGGTATCGCCGGTATCGTGCTCACCATCGGCATGGCGGTGGATTCCAACGTTCTGATTTACGAGCGAATACGCGAGGAGGTGAAGAGCGGCAAACCGCTGATCCAGTCGCTGGATAACGGCTTCACGCGCGCCTTCGCGACCATCATCGACGCCAACGTGACGACGCTGATCGTGGCGAGCGTGCTGTTCTACATGGGTACCGGCCCGGTCAAGGGTTTTGCCGTGACGCTCGCCGTCGGTATCATCACCACTGTCTTCACGGCCTACACGCTGACGGCGTGGATGTTCGGCTACTGGGTTCGCCGCAGCCGTCCGAAACACCTGCCGAAGGGTGTTCGCACCGCCATGTTCGATGGCCGCGACATTCCCTTCATGCGCTACCGTCGCGTGGTGTTCATGATCACCGCAGCCGTCATGCTCGCCTGTGTGGGAGGTTTCGTTGGCAAGGGCCTGAACCTCGGCATCGACTTCCAGGGCGGTTCGGTCATTGAAGTGCGCGCCAAGCAGGGCGAGGCCGATCTCGCCGATATTCGCGAGCGTCTCAATCAACTGAACCTCGGTGAAATCCAGGCGCAGAATTTCGGCACGCCGCAGGACGTTCTCATCCGCATCCAGGCGCAGGACGGCGGCGAAAATGCCGAGCAGTCCGCCATTACCCTGGTGCGCGGCGAGCTTGAGGACAAGTACGATTTCCGCCGCGTGGAAGTCGTCGGTCCGGCTGTTTCGGGCGACCTGACGATGACCTCCACCATCGGCGTCATGCTCGCCATGGCGGCGATCATGATCTATATCTGGGTTCGCTTCGAGTGGCAGTTTGCGCTCGGCGCGGTCATCTCGATGGTGCATGACGTGGTCTTCACCATAGGCCTCTTTGTCTTCCTGGGGCTGGAATTCAACCTGACGAGTATCGCGGCGATCCTGACGATCATCGGTTATTCGCTGAACGATACCGTCGTCATCTACGACCGTATCCGCGAAAACCTCAGGCGATATAAAAAGATGCCGCTGTCGATGATTATCGACGTGTCGCTGAACCAGACGCTGTCGCGTACGATCCTGACCGGTCTGACCGTGCTTCTGGCGCTGCTCGCACTCTACCTCTTCGGCGGCGAGGTCATCCGCTCCTTCACCTTCGCCATGCTGTTCGGCGTCGGTATCGGCGTGTTCTCCTCGCTCTATATTGCCGCGCCGGTGCTGATCGCCTTCAAGCTGCGTCCTGACAGCAAGGATGCGGAAGACGAGAAGGATGAAAAGTCCGGCAACGCCATCGGCGGCAAGCCTGCCGTCTGATGGCCGGCGGGATCGAAATACGCCCGGCTATGGCAATGGCGGCTTCCGCTTTGCCGACATGTCGCATCGAGGCTCGCTTCTGCTCCTGCCTTCGGGCATTTACGGGTGGGAGCCCGTTGATGCCAAACAACTGAGCGTCGGGCATTTCGAAAAGGTTCTTGCGGAAGCGCAGGATATCGAAGTGCTGCTGATCGGCACGGGAGATGGTATGCGGGTTCTGCCGAAGGAGCTGCGCGCGGCTTTCAAGGAGGCGGGCATTTCCATTGATCCGATGAGCACGGGTGCCGCCGTACGCACCTACAATATCATGCTTTCGGAATCGCGCGCCGTGGCTGCGGCGTTGATTGCC
>QFOL01000439.1 GCA_003241215.1 Agrobacterium fabrum | reverse complement strand
AACCAGATCGAAGGCCTGCTTGCCGCCTTTCCGGATCTTGCCGCCGGGATCGATATCCGCCGTGTCGGTTTCCAGCGCCCGCGTGAGGCTGTCATCGCCGCCGTGGGTGAGGAAAACCAGTCGCTGCCGCTGTTCATCTTCGCCGGCGACGCGCCCAGCGACGCTACGGCCAAGGGCGAGACGCATTTCATTGAGGACACCAAACGCATTTTGCAAATCCTCGCCGAGCGCCACGGGTTCCCGCAGCTGCACTGAGTTGCCGCACCCGCATATCGGATTTTTTCGGAGACAGACATGACCATTTCCAGACGCCAGTTTCACAAAATTGCACTTGCCGCCGGCGCTTTCGTCGCCCTTCCAGGCGGTTCCTTTGCCGCTGCCGAAGAGCCGGTTTCGGGCGGCACGCTCAAGATTGTTTATTTTCCCGAGCCGACCCAGCTCGTGGCAATCAATACCAGTGCGGGCGGTCCGCAGTTTATCGGCTCGAAGATTTACGACGGGCTTTTGACCTATGATTACGAGCTTTCGCCCAAGCCGAGCCTCGCCAGGGAATGGAGCGTTTCGGCCGATGGGCTGGAATATGTCTTCCATCTGCAGCCGAGGGCAAAGTTCCATGACGGTAAACCGGTGACATCGGCAGATGTGGAATTTTCCATCCTGCGGCTGAAGGAAGCCCATCCGCGCGGCCGCGCTACTTTCTCGCATGTTGAAAGTGTCGATACCTCCGATCCGCTGGTCGCGAAAGTGAAGCTTTCCAAGCCGGCGCCGGGCCTGATCACGGCGCTCGCCTCGTCGGAATCGCCAATCGTGCCGAAGCACATCTTCGAGACCTTCAAGCC
Organism: Agrobacterium fabrum; assembly: GCA_003241215.1. Classification (GTDB taxonomy): domain Bacteria; phylum Pseudomonadota; class Alphaproteobacteria; order Rhizobiales; family Rhizobiaceae; genus Agrobacterium; species Agrobacterium fabrum_A. The sequence goes on along the minus strand of QFOL01000439.1, from coordinate 1,891 downwards.
GACGGATAATCCAAAACCGGCCCAGATCATCGGCAGCGGCCCCTTTGTGCTCAAGGAATGGGTGCCGGGCAGTCATATTCTTCTGGAGAAGAATGCCGACTACTGGGATGCGCCGCGCCCTTATCTCGACCGCGTCATCATCCGCCTCATCAACGATGCGGGCGCCCGCGCTGCGGCGCTGGAAACCGGGGAAGGCGATATCGGCCCCAACCCGGTGGCGCTTGCCGATCTGGAGCGGTTGAAATCCATTCCGACACTGAAGGTGGATGACCGCATCTATGCCTATGCCGGCCAGCAGAACCAGCTGGTGATCAACCTTGAGAATGAATATCTCAAGGAATTGAAGGTCAGGCAGGCCATCGCCCATGCCATCGATGTTCCGTCGCTCATCAATACCGTGCTTTATGGCTACGCCGTGCCATCGCCGACGCCGATCAGCCCCGGCCTTGCGAAGTTCCACAATCCCGATATCGGGTTTGCCAAGTTCGATGTCGCACAGGCTGAAAAGCTGTTGGATGAGGCCGGTTTCCCGCGCAAGGATGGCGGCAAGCGCTTCAAGCTCCGGGTTACCACCAACCCCTTCAATCCACAGACCTATTCGGATTTCATCGCGCAGGCGCTGTCGAAAATCGGCATCGAGGCGGATATCCAGAAATTCGATTTCGGCACCTATGTGAAGGTGGTCTATACCGACCGTGCCTGGGACCTTTCGGTGGAATCCCTCTCCAACACCTTCGATCCGACAGCGGGCGTGCAGCGCGTCTATTGGAGCAAGAACTTTAAGATCGGCCTGCCATTCTCCAATGCCAGCCACTACGCCAATCCCGAAGTGGACCGGCTACTGGAAGCAGCGGCGGTGGAGCCGGATATCGAAAAACGCGCCGCCTTCTTCAAGGAGTTTCAGGCCGTTATCGCCAAGGATCTTCCCGTCATCAATCTTGTTTCCCCCATCCAGCCGGTCGTCGGCAGCGTGCGCATCAAGGACTATGCGACAGGCGCAGAGGGGCTGAGCGGCAATCTCGCCAAGGCCTGGGTGACGAAGGGGGCGTGAAAGCCTCCCAACCCTTCGGTTCAGAGCGAATAAGAGGTCATTTCCATGAGCAGAAAATCCGAGAAGCTGGTTCTCAATGCCTTCATCTATCCGGGCGGACATCACGAGGCGGCCTGGCGGCATCCGGACTCCGAGCCGCACCGCGTCACCGATATAAAGCTCTATCAGGATATCGCCCGCAAGGCCGAGGCGGCGAAGCTCGACGCCATCTTCTTTGCCGACGCGCCGGTGCTGGACGCCAATATCCGCTATGCCGCCCGCCACCGGCTGGAGCCGATCACCATGCTGGCGGCCCTCGCCGCCGTCACCGAAAAGATCGGTTTCATCGCCACGGCCTCCACCACCTATTACGAGCCGTATAATCTTGCGCGGCTGTTCGCGTCGGTCGATCATATCAGCGGCGGCCGTGTGGGCTGGAACATCGTGACGACTTCGGCGGATGCTGCGGCCGGCAACTTCAATCTCCAAAAGCATCCGCCGCATGCGGATCGTTACCGTCAGGCAATCGAGTTCGTGGATGTGGTGACGAAGCTCTGGGACAGCTGGGAAGATGACGCTATTGTTGCGGATAAGGAAAGCGGCCTTTTCGCCGATACCGACCGTATTCATCCGGCCAATCACGACGGCGAATTTTATCGGGTGCGGGGCGCGCTGAACGTGCCGCGTTCACCGCAGGGCCGGCCGGTCTATGTGCAGGCCGGCTCCTCGGAGGAAGGACGCGGTTTCGCCGCCCATTATGCCGAGGCAATCTTTACCGCGCATCAGACTCTGGAGAGTGCGCGGTCTTTTTATTCCGACATCAAGCGGCGCGTCGCGGCCACGGGGCGCAATCCCGCCCAT
>QFOL01000438.1 GCA_003241215.1 Agrobacterium fabrum | reverse complement strand
CGTGATCGCTGCCGTCAGCGACGTCTTGCCATGGTCAACGTGACCGATCGTGCCAATGTTGACGTGCGGCTTATTGCGCTCAAACTTGCTCTTTGCCATGTGAATTGCTTCCTGTGAACGTGAAGTAGTTTCCCCGGCGTACCGGTTTGGTGTCGCCGTTTAAGGCTTTGTAAGCGAATGCGCAAGACTTAATTGTGAAAGCGTCTTGGCGCGCGCCATAAGCGTGCCTTTGCGCGCTTATGTGGTGTATGGTTTGCCACATTTAAACCCCCTCGAAGGGGGAGGTCGAGGCAGGTCCGGGGAGCCCCCTCCTCCACCATCTCCGATCACGAATTGAGATATTTCCATCACAACTTCTTTACCTGCGCCGGCATGATGGCTTAAGGACAGTCCATCGCTGGGGGGGAGACGGGCGATTGCAACGGGACGCCATGCGCCTTCCCGGACGACATATCGATCCGCCGCTTCTCCCTCGTGTCCTTCTATCCTTTTCAGGACCATCCCATGGAAATCTTCACAGCCGCCGGTTTCACGGCATTCTTACAGGTCATAGCGATCGATCTCGTACTGGCGGGCGACAATGCCATCGTCATCGGCCTTGCCGCCGCCGGTCTTCCGGCCCATCTGCGCCGCAAGGCGATCCTGGTCGGCATCATCGCCGCCACGGTTCTGCGCATCGGCTTTGCCGCGGTTACCGTTCAGCTTCTCTCGATTGTCGGTCTGCAATTGTTCGGCGGCCTGCTGCTCGCCTGGGTATGCTGGAAGATGTGGACCGAACTGCGCGAGGCCGCCGGCTCCATTGAAGACGAGGTGACGGACGAAGAGGCCGACCTGACCAAGGGTCACAAGACCTTCCTGCAGGCCGCGACCCAGATCGTCATCGCCGATGTCTCCATGTCGCTGGACAATGTGCTGGCCGTCGCCGGCGCCGCACAGGAGCATGTGACCGTGCTGATCATCGGCCTCATCGTCTCGATTGCACTGATGGGTCTCGCCGCCAACTTCGTCGCCAAGCTGCTGCACCGTTATCGCTGGATTTCCTATCTCGGCCTGATGGTCATCATCTATGTGGCGCTCAACATGCTCTACCACGGCACGGTCGAAGTCCTGCCCTACATGCAGGCCTATATCAGCTGAAATGGCCTGCAGAGCCCGCCCTTTTGAAACGGCCCGGAAACACCAGTTTCCGGGCCTTTTTTCATGACGCGGAAGCATGGGCCGATGTCTCCCACCCTGCCGCAGACACATCGAGAATCAGTCGTCGCAGGCGCTGCAACATCTGGAGAAAACAGGGAAATCGTGATTCTTCGCCCATGGATTCTGGCAATTGAGGTCAGCCACGGGCAAGCCTAGGGAGCTAAGCCATAAGTCATAATAATAAAAAGAAAGGTAAAACTGCCAATGGCTTATGACTGGAGCGGCGGTCGCACCCGCCGCCTTCGCCGGATGAAGCTGGGCGTCGTCGCCAGTTCTCTCATCCTGCTGGCGCTTCTTGCGTCGCTCGTTCTTGGCTGAACGCGCTGCGCGCGCACTCCCACGCTGACCGGCGGCAGGCAAGGTTTTCGAAGACCGCCCTGCCGCCGCTCCCCTGAGGGAAAATCGCCAGTGATCAGGGCTTTTTGACTTCAGTGCAATGAACCGGCTGCTTCATCTCCGGATCCGCCATCAGATCGTAGAGATCGGCTTCGTCACCCTTCGACCACCAGACATGGATACCGCCCTGATATTTGGCGCCCGACCCGGAGATGACATTGGCGGCAACGGTAACACCGTCCTTCAACCTCAGCCACACGAGGCTGACATCGCCGGCATTAAAATAGACCGCCTCAACCCTGTCGGCGGCGCATTGGTAGACGGTCTCCACCTTTTCGACCGTCGTACCGTCCGGAAGCGGAATCACCATATCTTCGGCCATGGCGCCGGTCGCAACCGACATGGCAAAAGTTGCAAGGCATATCGCGGCAACGGATTTTTTCATGATGATCCTTTCCTGATGTCATCCGACCATAAGGCCATGCCAGCAAAGCCGAAATGCGGCCGCCGCCCCTCGCCTATCAAATTTCCGGGAATGGGCGCGCCGCAACGTCATGCCGGCACAGGTGTCGCCGTACCTTCACTCCGGCCGGCAAGCTGTAGCAAAACCTATCGAAACAGCCAGTAGACAACGCCAAGGATCACCGTCCACATCAGCAGCGATATGGCCAGCACGGTGAGATAGTTTCGAAATCGTCTGGTCATCCGCCCACATTATCGGCCAGCCGTCATGGAACAGCCCTGGCCGTTGAGTTGCTGGATGCGGGTCAAGCCGCAGGATCAGTTCTTTCTAGCAAGAGACTGAATCGCAAGCCATTCGCAGATTTTACCCGCCCGAAAACAGGGTTGCCCCTACCGGAGTTTTCCGGCCCGCCACGCAACGGAGACATTCGCAATCAGATCTCGCCTGCGCATAGGAGGCACTCTCCCCTGCGCCGGAAATGGCAGCAAAGGTGCATGAGCGGATAGTCGCAGCCGAATCGGCTTACGCCTTATCCGAGACTGCTTCGGATAAGGCGCCTATACCGGAGCGACGACCATCGGCCACCGCTCCTGCCCGTCTCAGCTCTTGAGAGCCGTGTTGCAGAGGCTCCAATAACCGCCGCCCTTCTGGATCCATTTCAGATCGCCGAGCGTGCCGTCATTCTTGTTCTTGTGATAGGAGTCGACACAGGTTTTCAGGCGGGCCTTTGCCGGC
>QFOL01000075.1 GCA_003241215.1 Agrobacterium fabrum | reverse complement strand
ACCGAGAGCGATAAATAAGGAGACCGAAATGGCCGCGATAGAAATCAGTCAGGTCTGCAAGGATTATCATGGCGGCGTGCGCGCCGTGCATCACGTCGACATCGACATCAGGGACGGTGAGTTCATCGTTCTCGTCGGCCCTTCCGGCTGCGGCAAGTCCACGCTTCTGCGCATGGTTGCCGGGCTGGAGGACATCTCCGAAGGCACGGTGAAGATCGGCGACCGGGTGGTCAATCAGGCCGATCCCGCCGACCGCGATATCGCCATGGTATTCCAGAACTATGCGCTTTACCCGCATATGTCGGTGCGCCAGAACCTGGAATATGGCTTGAAGAACCGCAAGACGCCAAAGGCGGAGATCGATGCGCGTGTGGCCGAAGCCGCGCGTATGCTGCAGCTCGAACCCTATCTGGATCGCAAGCCGCGCGCCCTTTCCGGCGGCCAGCGCCAGCGTGTCGCCATGGGCCGCGCCATCGTGCGCAAACCGGCGGCCTTCCTGTTCGACGAGCCCTTGTCAAACCTCGATGCCAAGCTGCGCGTTTCCATGCGCGGCGAGATAAAGCGCCTGCAAAAGCGCCTCGGCACCACCTCCATTTATGTTACCCACGACCAGCTGGAGGCCATGACGCTGGCCGACCGTCTGGTGGTGCTGAATGGCGGCCGCATCGAACAGATCGGCGCGCCGCTGGATGTCTATCACACGCCGGCCTCCACCTTCGTCGCGAGCTTCATCGGCTCCCCGGCCATGAACCTGTTGAATGGCGAATTGCATGGCGACAGCCTCGCCATAGGTCCGTCGCTTTTTGCATTGAATGGCTTCGCCCCAGTCTCCGGACCGGTGACAGTGGGCATGCGCGCGGAGGATTTCCGCTTGGCTGCGGCGGGTGAGCAGGGTTTCGCCCTCCGTGTCGATTATATCGAGGAGCTGGGTTCACAACGCCTCATCCACGGCACGATCGGCGACCAGACGCTGACCGTGGCCTTTCCGCCGGATGTCGAGGTTCCCGCCGCGCTCTCCGTCACGATCGCGCCGGAAAAGCTGCATTTCTTCTCCGGCGAAACCGGCAAGCGCATTGCCGGCAAGACGGAGCAGGTCGGCGCGCAGTCCGTTCAGCTGGCGACGGCCTGAGCGCATCGGAAGAAATCGGCGCGATGATTAAAATTGCGCCGATTGTCAAAACCGCTTTGTTACGATCCCGATGATAGAAGACCTCCAATATATCACGGGGGTTTTTTCATATGTCGTTCAAAATGATGTTCGCGGCGGCTGCAACCATGGCGATCCGCACGGTGCCGGTTTTGCCGGCCTATCTGCGCAGACAAAAAGACGAAACCGTTGTCAGTGCATCCTGCACGGATCTGCGGCTCCAGCCGGCCCCCATCAATCCTGACTGGATCGTCTCCGGTAATCCGCACGCCCGCGCGGCGGATCACTCCCGAAGCGGCGACCGCGCCTCCAGCACCGCCATGTGGGATTGCACCGCGGGCGAATTCCGCTGGTTCTTCGGCTGGGACGAAACCGTCTATATTCTGGAAGGCGAGGTGCATGTAACGGCCGAAGACGGTTCTGTCAGCATCCTGCGCGTGGGCGATGTTGCTTATTTTCCTGCGGGAACATGGGCCACCTGGCGGGTGGATGATTATGTCCGCAAGGTCGCCTTCATGCGCCGTCCGTTCCCCAAGGCGCTGGCCTTGGCCTACCGCGTCAAGAACAAGCTGTTTGCCGGCCGCTCCTACAAGCTGGCAGCCTGAACCCTGTGTCATGTCTCAGCCGGCGGGCCCATGTGGCATCGCCGGTAGATTTGTGAAGGTTCAATAAAACTCACACAAACCACCGCTTGCAGCAGTTGCCTTTGAACGGTCGCTGCCCTACATCTTCAGGGTTTTCTGAAGCACTTCCGGCGTTTTTCCGGTCCTGCCAGGAAGCTTGAAAAGACGGGGCAATGGGCATTGCGGACCGGCGAAGCGTCCGCATGCCGCAAGAGGAAAATGCGCATGGCGAAGATCAAGAACGTCGCGATCCAGATGGATCATGTCTCCGGCATCAACATCGCCGGTGACTCCACCTTCGCCATGAGCCTTGAGGCGCAGGCGCGCGGATACCGGCTGTTCCACTATACGCCCGAGCGTCTTTCCATGCGTGACGGCAAGATTTACGCCACCGTCGAGCAGATGGAACTGCGCGACATCAAGGGCGATCATTTCTCCCTGTCCGAACCGGAGCGTGTCGATCTGTCGACCATGGATGTCATCCATCTGCGCCAGGATCCGCCCTTCGACATGGCCTATATCACTTCCACCCATCTCTTGGAGCGCATTCATCCCAGGACGCTTGTTGTCAATGATCCCGCCTGGGTGCGCAACTCGCCGGAAAAGATTTTCGTCACCGAATTCGCCGATCTGATGCCGAAGACGCTGATCACCAAGGATGTGGCCGAAATTGCCCGCTTCCGCAACGAAATGGGCGATATCATCCTCAAGCCGCTTTATGGCAATGGAGGCGCGGGCGTTTTCCACTCGGCACGCGACGACCGCAATTTTTCCTCCCTGCTTGAAATGTTCGGCCAGATGTTCCGCGAACCCTATATCGCCCAGCAATATCTGCCTGACGTCCGCAAGGGCGACAAGCGTATCCTTTTGGTGGATGGCGAACCGGTGGGCGCAATCAATCGCGTGCCGGCGGAAAACGATGCCCGCTCCAACATGCATGCCGGCGGCCGGCCGGAGCCGACGGAATTGACGGCGCGCGAAAAGGAAATCTGCCGTCGCATCGGCCCCGCCCTGCGTGAACGCGGTTTCCTCTTTGTCGGCATTGATGTGATCGGCGACTATATGACGGAAATCAACGTCACTTCGCCCACCGGCATCCGCGAAGTGCGGAAATTCGGCGGCGCCGATGTCGCAAGCCTGTTGTGGGATGCGATCGAGAAAAAGCGCGAATCTCAGGATTTCTGACGCGATCTCTCGCCGATCCAGCTTTGTTCCGCGAGCACAACTAGACACAACTAAAATACATCGTCAGCGAGAAATTGTTCGCTGAATGTTCTTGTTTTATTCTTTGCTCTGTGGCACGTTGCTTGCGGGTGGCGGCCGCGGAGCATGAGGCTCTGATGGCGCGACCGGTTTGCGGGGGGCAGGCCATGGTGGCACGGGTCAACACGGTTGCATTTCAGGGCATAGAGGGTGTGCCCGTCGAGGTGCAGGTCATGGTCGCACCCGGAAAGGTCGGCATCCAGATTGTCGGCCTGCCGGACAAGGCGGTGGCCGAAAGCCGGGAGCGGGTTCAGGCCGCCCTGCATGCTTCGGGGCTGGCCCTGCCGGCGAAAAAAGTCACCGTCAATCTCGCACCGGCCGATCTGCCAAAGGAAGGGTCGCATTTCGATCTTCCCATTGCGCTTGGCCTCATGGCCGCCTTGGGCGCCATACCGGCGGAAGCACTTGGCCAATATGTGGTTCTCGGCGAACTCAATCTCGATGGCACCATCGGCATGGTTTCAGGCGCGCTGCCGGCCGCCATGGGGGCCAATGCCCTCGGCAAGGGCCTGATCTGCCCGGCTGAAAGCGGGCCGGAGGCGGCCTGGGCCGGCGCCGGTATCGATATTCTCGCCCCGCGCAGCCTCATAGCGCTTGCCAATCATTTTCGTGGCACCCAGCTCCTATCGCGCCCGACAGCCGCCATCCGCGCCAATCCGGTCAATTTGCCGGATCTGGCGGATATCAAAGGGCAGGAAAGCGCCCGGCGCGCGCTGGAGGTGGCGGCGGCTGGCGGTCACAATCTGCTGATGGTCGGTCCGCCCGGTTCGGGCAAATCCATGCTCGCCGCCCGCCTGCCTTCCATCCTGCCGCCGCTTGAGGCGGCGGAGCTGCTGGAAGTGTCGATGGTCCATTCCATTGCCGGCCAATTATCGGGCGGCAAGCTTTCGGATCGCAGGCCGTTCCGCACCCCGCACCATTCCGCCACCATGGCGGCGTTGATCGGCGGCGGGCTGCGCGCCAAACCGGGTGAGGCCTCGCTTGCCCATCATGGCGTTCTTTTTCTCGATGAGTTCCCGGAGTTTTCGCCGCAGGTGCTGGATGCGCTGCGTCAGCCGCTGGAAACCGGCGAGTGCATCATCGCACGCGCCAATCACCGCGTCAGCTATCCGGCGGAAATCCAGCTCGTGGCCGCCATGAACCCCTGCCGCTGCGGCATGGCGGGAGAGCCGGGTTTCTCCTGCGCCCGAGGCCCGCGCTGTGTGACCGATTATCAGGCCCGTATTTCCGGCCCGCTGCTGGATCGTATCGATATCCGTATCGACGTTCCCGCTATTTCCGCTACCGATCTCATCCGACCCGTTGCATCTGAGCCGAGCGCGGCGGTTGCGGCCCGTGTGGCCCGGGCGCGCCTTGCCCAGCAGGAGCGTTATGCGTCAACGGGGTTTCCTGCCATCCGCACCAATGCCCGCTGTGCGACGGCGCTGATCGAAAAATATGCCGAGCCGGATGCATCCGGGCTGCAATTGTTGCGCGATGCCGCCGAACGGCTGAAGTTTTCCGCGCGGGGATATCATCGCATTCTCAAGGTTGCCCGCACTCTGGCCGATCTGGAGGGCAGGCAGACGGTTGGCCGCATCCATATAGCGGAAGCGGTGTCCTATCGTATCGCAGGTGAAAGGCTGACGGCGGTGGCCTAGAACCATGGTGCTTGGGCGTTGCTCTTGGAAGCATGGCGCATGCTTTCCAATGAATTCAGCCGTTCGGGATAGGGACAGGCAAAAAAGGGTTTGAAAGGCATCGCATGGGCGCGGTCGAATGCGAGGCGTCTTGAAAACCGATATGCCGCCGGCAAGGCCAGCGGCATATCGAATATTCGCTCATTTGGTCCGGTCTGCGCGCATCGGATGATGTGTTTAGAGCCCAAGACCTTCGAAAAGCGCGGTCGAGAGGTAACGTTCGGCGAAGGAAGGAATGATGACGACAATGTTCTTGCCGGCATTTTCATCGCGTGCGCCGACCTTGATCGCCGCCGCCAGTGCCGCGCCCGAGGAGATGCCAACCGGCACACCTTCGAGCCTTGCCGCCAGACGCGCAATTTCGAAAGCCTCGTCATTGGTCACGGTGACGATCTCGTCATAAATGCCGGTGTCGAGGATCGCAGGTGCAAAGCCGGCGCCGATGCCTTGAATCTTGTGCGGGCCGGGGTTGCCGCCGGAAAGAACCGGGCTGTCGGCAGGCTCGACCGCAATGACCTTCACTTCCGGTTTGCGGGATTTCAGAACCTGGCCCGTGCCGGTGATGGTGCCGCCGGTGCCGATGCCCGAGACGAGAATATCGACCGTGCCGTCGGTGTCGTTCCAGATTTCTTCCGCCGTGGTCCTGCGGTGAATTTCCGGATTGGCGGGGTTTTCGAATTGCTGCGGAATGATCGCATCAGGCAGGGTCTCGGCCAGTTCCTGCGCCTTGGCGATTGCGCCCTTCATGCCCTTGGGACCTTCGGTCAGCACCAGTTCTGCGCCGAGCAGGGCCAGCATCTTCCGGCGCTCGACCGACATGGTTTCAGGCATGGTCAGGATCAGCTTGTAACCCTTGGCGGCGGCGGCGAAGGCAAGCGCGATGCCGGTGTTGCCTGATGTCGGTTCCACCAGCGTCGTTTTGCCGGGAGTGATCTTGCCCTGCGCTTCCAGCGCTTCGATCATGGCGACGCCGATGCGGTCCTTGACGGAGGCGATGGGGTTGAAAAACTCCAGCTTGGCGAGGAGGTTGGCCTTTACGCCCTTTTCCTTTGCCAGCTTGTCCAGCCGCACGATCGGCGTGTCGCCGATAGTTTCCGTAATCGAGGAATAGACGCGTCCGCGTCCGGGCTTTCTGGCTTCAGGCATGGTGCTCTCCCGTATGAAGGCCACACGACGGTGACCGCAAGATTTGAGCGGCAGAATAGGAGCAATCGCCCTGTCAGGCTAGCGAACGTTCATCCTTATATGGCTGGTTTACCGGAAAAATTTCCCGATAAGCCAGATAAATGCACGAAATTATTTTAGGTGCTGCGGATCGCGATCATGGTCGCGGTTCCCGCCAGAATGCCCGCCGCCGTACGGTTGAGGATCGTCAGGGCGCTCGGCCTCTTCAGCAGGTTACGCGCCTTGGCCGCAAGCAGGATATAGGGCAGCAGAACCGCCATCAGCACGACGAAGGTAAGGGCGAGAAGTGTCGCATATTCCGAAGGGCCGATCATGCGGATATCGATCAGCGTCGGCACCAGCGCCACGTAAAACAGCATGGTTTTCGGATTGCCGAGTGTGATCAGCAGGCCGGACAGGAAGGACATGGGCATGCTGGTGCTTTTTTTCGCCTTCAGGTCCTGCGGCAGCAGGCCTGCAGTCCACAGCTTCCAGGCGATATAAAGGAGATAGGCGGCACCGGCGAATTTCAGGACCATGAAGGCTTCCTGAAAGGTCTGCGCCACAAATGCCAGACCAAGTATCACGCCGGTCAGGTAGATCATGTCGCCCAATATCAGCCCGAGGCCCATGAAGAAGGTTTCCCGAAAACCCGATCCCAGCGCCCGCGCCACGATCGCCGTCATGCCGGGGCCTGGAATGGCGGCGGCGATGAAGAGTGCGGTGGCATAGGCAAAAATCGTGGTCAGCGTCATGATCGTACATCCCGAAAAGCTGCCAGATCCATAGCGAAATTGACGGGCGAAAACAATCGCTCTCCCGCGCACCCGGTCGGACGGCACGGGAGCGTCGCCTCACGTAAAAGCGGTCTGAGGGTTCTGACGGACCGGCGGTGTGGCTAGACGCCGGTGGAGCCGAAACCGTCGGTGCCACGCACCGTTTCGGAGGTTTCCGTCACTTCGCTTACCACAACCTGCGTCACCGGCGCGATCACCATCTGGGCGATGCGCATGCTGCGCTCGATGACAAAATCATCCTGCCCGAGATTGGCAAGAATGACCTTCACCTCGCCGCGATAATCGCTGTCCACCGTGCCGGGGGAGTTGAGGCAGGTAATGCCGTTCTTGATGGCGAGGCCGGAACGGGGACGGATTTGCGCCTCGTAACCGGCCGGCACCTCGAAAACGAAACCGGTCGGCACCAGCGTGCGTTCGCCGGGTTTCAAGGTCAGCGGCGCATCCGCGGGCACCGCTGCGCGCAGGTCCATGCCGGCGGCGCCGCCGGTTTCATAAGAGGGCAAGTCGAGGCCTGCGCCATGGGCAAGGCGGACAAGACGGAGAGGGGGGCGATTGTCGTTTTGAACGGTCATGCGGCATTAGTTTGCCGAGATCGCGGCAAGGTCAATTGCAAAACCGGGCCTGAAACGCTAGATAGCCCGCAATTCCACAGGATTTGTCAGATGGCCGAAACACTTGCCGAGGCGGTCTCCCGCCGCCGCACCTTTGCTATTATCGCGCACCCGGACGCGGGTAAGACCACGCTTACCGAAAAATTGCTGCTGTTCGGCGGAGCGATCCAGCTTGCCGGTGAGGTGAAGGCGAAGAAGGATCGCATCCAGACCCGTTCGGACTGGATGAAGATCGAGCGCGAGCGCGGCATTTCGGTCGTCACCTCGGTTATGACCTTCGAATATAACGACCGGGTCTTCAACATTCTCGACACGCCCGGCCACGAGGACTTCGCCGACGATACCTACCGCACGCTGACGGCGGTGGATGCGGCGATCATGGTCATCGACGCCGCCAAGGGTATCGAGCCGCGCACGCTGAAGCTCTTCGAAGTCTGCCGCATGCGCGATATTCCGATCATCACCTTCATCAACAAGATGGACCGCGAAAGCCGCGACCCCTTCGAGATTCTGGATGAGGTGGAAGAGAAGCTGGCGCTCGATACCGCGCCGATTACCTGGCCGGTCGGTCGTGCCAAGACCTTCTGCGGCGCCTATAATCTTGCCGACAGCACCTTCCGTGGCGTCGATACGCAGGTGGATGCCATGCCGGTCAACGGTCCGCAGGCGGTTGCCGATCGCCTGCCGGAAAATGAGCGCCATCTTTTTGTCGAAGAAACCGAACTGGCGCTCGAAGCCTGCCGTCCTTTCGATCGCCAGGCGTTTCTCGAAGGTCATATGACACCGGTGTTCTTCGGTTCGGCGTTGCGCAATTTCGGTGTGCGTGACCTCATCAATGCGCTTGGCGATTTCGCACCGCCGCCGCGCGATCAGGTGGCGGATACCCGCACCGTACATGCGGCTGAAGAGAAAATGACGGCCTTTGTCTTCAAAATACAGGCCAATATGGACCCGAACCATCGTGACCGCATCGCTTTCGCCCGCATCTGCTCCGGCAAGCTGGAGCGCGGCATGAAGGCGCGGCTTGCCCGCACCGGCAAACAGATGGGGCTGACCGCGCCGCAATTCTTCTTCGCCTCGCAGCGCCAGCTGGCCGATACCGCCTTTGCGGGCGATGTCGTCGGCATTCCCAACCACGGCACGCTGCGTATCGGCGATACGCTGACGGAGGGGGAGAACCTCGTCTTCCAGGGCGTGCCGAACTTCTCGCCGGAAATCCTGCGCCGCGTGCGTCTGGAAGACGCCATGAAGGCGAAGAAGCTGAAGGAAGCCCTGCAGCAGATGGCGGAAGAGGGTGTCGTTCAGCTCTTTTCACCGGAAGACGGCTCGCCGGCCATCGTCGGCGTTGTCGGCGCACTGCAGCTCGATGTGTTGAAGGAGCGGCTGATGGGCGAATACGGCCTGCCGGTCTCCTTCGAAATGTCGCGCTTTTCCGTCTGCCGCTGGATTTCCTCCGATCAGCCGGCGGAAATGGAAAAGTTCCTCAACGTCAAGCGGGGCGATATCGCCCGCGATCTCGATGGCGATCCGGTGTTTCTCGCGCAGGACGCCTTCTCGCTTCGTTATGAGTCCGAGCGGTTCCCGGCGATCAAGATGGTCGCGATCAAGGAATATCACGTCGCCAAGGCGGCGTGATATCAGCCGGATTGCACTTTGTATGCCAAGGGCCGAGCATTTTCAGGAAAAGTGCGTAGCGGTTTTCCGTCCGGAAATGCGGAAAAACAAAGAGCTAGAGCATTGAAGGTGATTACGTTTTCACCGGAAATGCTCTAGTTTCCCCTGAAACGGGAAACTGGTCCGGCATCATGACGCTTTCAGGCAAACATATTCTTCTCATCATCTCCGGCGGCATCGCGGCCTATAAGAGCCTCGATCTCATCCGTCGCCTGAAGGAGCGCGGTGCGACGGTGACGCCGGTCATGACAAAGGGGGCGCAGGAATTCGTCACCCCGCTCGCCGTCGGCGCCTTGTCCGCCACCCATGTCTTTACCGAGCTTTTTTCACGGCAGGATGAGCAGGATGTCGGCCATATCCGGCTGGCGCGCGATTGCGATCTCGTGCTGGTCGCGCCCGCTACCGCCGATCTGATGGCGAAGATGGCGCATGGCCTGGCTGACGACCTCGCCTCCACGGTCCTTCTCGCGACGGATCGCAGGGTGCTGGTCGCGCCGGCAATGAATCCAAAAATGTGGACGGCGAAGCCGACCGGCCGCAATGTTGAAACCCTGAAGAAGGACGGCGTACATTTCATCGGACCCATGGCTGGCGAGATGGCGGAGAAGGGCGAGGCTGGTTTTGGCCGTATGGCCGAGCCATTGCAGATCGTCGAAGCCGTCGAAGCGCTGCTGGAGGGGGGGCAAAAGCCCTTGCGCGGCAGGACGGCCATCGTTACCTCTGGTCCCACGCATGAGCCGATCGATCCGGTGCGTTATATCGCCAACCGCTCCTCCGGCAAGCAGGGCCATGCCATTGCGGCGGCTCTGGCGGAACTGGGGGCGGAGGTTACGCTGATTTCCGGCCCGGTCGCCATCGCCGATCCCGCCGGGGTCAAAACGATCCATGTGGAGCGCGCCGAGGAGATGCGCGATGCGGTGATATCGAGACTGCCGGCGGATATCTCCGTCATGGTTGCCGCCGTCGCCGACTGGCGAGTGACGGGCTCGTCGGAACAGAAGATCAAGAAGCAGCCGGGCGATGTGCCGCCGGCGTTGCAGCTGACGGAAAATCCCGATATTCTCAAAACCGTCGGCCATCATGAAAAGCGCCCGAGGATTGTGGTGGGCTTCGCCGCCGAGACGCAGGATGTCGAGAAGAACGGCCGGGCGAAGCTGGAGCGTAAAGGCGCGGATTACATCGTCGCGAATGATGTTTCGACGGAAACCGGCATCATGGGCGGGGATCGCAACAGTGTGAAGATCATTTCCGCAGATGGCATCGACGTCTGGCCGGATCTCGATAAGGCTGAAGTTGCAAAACGTCTGGCGGCCCTGATTGCGGAGAAACTCGGATGAGCCTGTTCGAGCGCAAGACATTCGACAGGGTGCTCGGTGAATGGTCGGGCGTGCGGTTCGTCGATCAATGGGATTCCCACGTTGCCAAGGTGGGCGACAAGGTCTTTGCCGTGCTGGGCGAGCGGGAGGACTGGCGGCTGGTCGTGAAGTGCTCGGAAGAGAGCTTTGAAATCCTCACTTCACTCGAAGGCATCGCCCAGGCGCCCTATTTCGCCAAACGCAAATGGGTGTCGATTGCCGATCATTCTCCGCTCGAACAAGAAGAGCTGGAGCACTATGTGCGCCGTTCCTATGAGCTTGTCGCCGCCGGTCTCACCAAAAAACTGCGGGGCGAACTCGGCATCGTGATCGATACCGCGCGGGCCTTTTAGCTTTTCGTTTCAGTCGAGCTTGGTGTCCTTGCCGATGATCTGGCGGACGCCTTCCTTGGTGAAGGGCTGCAGAAGCTGCGGCAGGAACCCTTTGGCGATCTGACCCTTGATGCCGATATCGGTGGAAGAGGGCCGATCCGGGTTATGGTAGGAACCGAAGATCAGGTCGAAGATGACGAGGTTTTCGCCGTAATTGGTGTTTCCTTCCGGAAGCTGCTTCGAATGGTGCCAGCGATGCAGGCGCGGGGTGCTGAACACGTAATCGAGCGGCCCTGTTTTCATGTCGACATTGCAATGGGTCAAGATGCCGATGAAGGCGGTCACGGCGCCGAGCCACCAGAAGACCTGCAGCGGCGCGCCCATGAAATAGAGCGGAATCTGGCTGAGCGCGATCTTGAACAGGGAATCGGCCACATGGAACCGTCCTGTATTGACGACCCAGAGCCGCACGACGCTGTGATGCAGGGCATGGAAGCGCCAGAAGAATACGGTTTCATGGGCAATGCGGTGGGCCCAGTAGAGACCGAATTCGGCAATCGTCACCGCAAGCGCCACCTGAATAATCATGGGCAGTTGTGAGGGCCAGAGATCGAACCGCATGGCGGCCAGGGGCTGCAGCACATTGGCAGTCAGCATCGGGAAAATCGCCGCTGCCGCTGCCGCAAGCTGGACAAGCCCTTTTGTCAAAAGCGTGTGGCCGATGCTGTTCACCGTCTCGCCGTCACCCTCAAGCCATTGTACTTCGTAGGGAATATAGCGTTCGAAAAAAAGCAGGCTGAGAACTGCGCCCGCATAAACGGCCAGAAAAGCCGTGATCGGGTGGTTGCTCGTGAACGCGAAAAAGGAGCCTACAAGGCCTCCCACGAACACCAGCGGCCATGAAGAATAGGAAAGGGCCGCTTTCAACGCTTGCGATTTTGCCATGAATTCAAATCCCGCCAGGCATTATCTGTCTCTCAACCACCGACGTAACTCCGCACAGGATCGCGGTTTTCCGTCACTGAAGCGGCCATCGCCGCAGGGGTCAATCCCCAAGCGCCGTGTCGGCCTTTCATGGCTCAAACCCCTGCGGTCGGGCAAGTCCGAATGGCGCAGCGCACGCCGCAATTCGCCACAGCTGCGTGGTTTCCCGTCACTTGCGTCCCCGTCGATGCATGGGTCGTAGACCCGGTGTCCGGCCATCGCATCCGGCACCCAGGCCAGTTGAATGGATAGGAAGATCAAAGCAAGCGAGAACGCTTTTGTCCGCATGGATCACCTGTCTCGTTTCAAGATCAGGCCCTTATTCCTCCAATAGATTACACCAACATGGCACCTGTTCGTTTTCAGATGCTCAGCTGATCCTGACCGCAATATAGAGAAGCGTCAGCGCGATCACCCATAACGCTATCCGCCCCCACTTGGTGTGGCGCGCTTCCGCCTTGCCGATGGCTTCCGCCGTCTGCGCATCGAAACGCAGGCCGTTTTCGCTCATATACATCAGTTCGGAATGCAGCTTTTCCGTCTTGGCGGCAATCTCCGGCACGGCCTCGGCAAGCTTGAGGGCGGCTTTCACGCCATCCTTCAGATCGGTGACGACGCGTTTGGGGCCGAGATTATCCCTGATCCAGCCGCCAACGACCGGATCTGCCGCCTTCCACATGTTGAAGCGCGGATTGAGCATGCGCGACACGCCTTCCACCACCACCATGGTCTTTTGCAGCATCACCAGTTCCGGGCGCGTTTCCATATCGAAAAGCTCGGTCACCTCGAACAGCAGCGTCAGAAGCTTGCCCATGGAGATGGTCTCGGCCGGTTGGCCGTGGATCGGTTCGCCAATGGCGCGGATCGCCTGCGCGAAACTGGCTTTATCGTGGTGGCCCGGCACGTACCCGGCCTCGAAATGCACTTCCGCCACCCGCATATAGTCGCGGGTAATG
Organism: Agrobacterium fabrum; assembly: GCA_003241215.1. Lineage (GTDB taxonomy): Bacteria > Pseudomonadota > Alphaproteobacteria > Rhizobiales > Rhizobiaceae > Agrobacterium > Agrobacterium fabrum_A. Next base: position 1,843 of record QFOL01000075.1, on the reverse strand, counting down.
AAACCGTAGAGGATCTCGGCAAGGAAGCGGCGTTCCTTTTTGCCGAGGCGTCCGGCAATGCCCATATCGACGGCGACGATCTCGCCCTCGGCATCCACGAAGAGATTGCCGGGATGCATGTCGGCGTGGAAGAAGCCGTCGCGCAGCGTGTGCCGCAGGAAAGACTGGATCAGCGTGTCGGCAAGCTGGTTCAGGTCGTGGCCGGCGGCCTTCAGACCCTCGATATCCGACATCTTGACGCCGTCGATCCATTCCATGGTGACGACATCGCGACCGGTACGCTCCCAGTCGACCTCGGGAACCCGGAACCCGGGATCGTCCCTGGTATTTTCCGCAAGTTCGGAAAGGGCGGCGGCCTCAAGCCGCAGATCCATCTCGATCTTGGTGGTCTGTTCCAGCGTGCGTGTCACCTCGACGGGGCGCAGGCGGCGGGCGGAGCGGACGAAGCGCTGCTGCAGGTCGGCGATCAGATACATCGCCTCGAGATCGTTCTGGAAACGCTGGCGCACACCCGGGCGGATGACCTTTACGGCCACCTTGCGCGGTCCCTTCGGCGTATCCACCATGGCCGGATGCACCTGGGCGATGGAAGCGGCGGCGATCGGATCGCCGAATTCCCTGTAGAGCTCAGAAACAGACCGCCCGAGCGAACCTTCGATATTGGCTTTCGCCGCAGCCGCCGGGAAAAAGGCCATGCGGTCCTGGAGGCTCGCGAGATCGTCGGCGAAGTCGGCGCCCACCACATCCGGTCGGGTGGCCAGAAACTGACCCATCTTCACATAGGAGGGCCCGAGCCGTTCGACAGCCACCGCCAGCCGGTCGCTGCGCTGCGCTCTTTTCGCCTTGCTGCGGGCGAATGGCTTCAGCAGCGCTTTCAACAATTGGGCGGGAGCAGGCAGGTCGTCGGATGGCAGGGCCAGCACGACGCCTTCGCGCACGAGAACCCAGCCAACCCTTGCGAGGCGGAAATATGCGCCCAAAGTACTCATGCTTATGCTTGTCTCCTGCGTCTGCCGGCCATGGACTTAAAGCTTCCAGCCGGAATGCAGGGCGGCGATGCCGCCGGTGTAATTGGTATAGGTGACGCGGGAGAAGCCGGCAGTTCGGATCATCGTCGCGAAATCTTCCTGGTTGGGGAATTTGCGGATCGACTCGACCAGATATTGATAGGGTTCGGCATCGCCCGTGATCATCTTGCCGAATTGCGGGATGGCGTTGAACGACCAGGCATCGTAGACGCGGTCGAGCAGCGGCATGTCGACTTCGGAAAACTCCAGCACCAGCAGCCGCCCGCCGCGCTTCAGCACGCGATGGGCCTCCTTCAGCGCGACGTCGATGCGCGGCACGTTGCGAATGCCAAACGCGATCGTATAGGCGTCGAAACTGTTTGCCTCGAAAGGCAGTTCCTCGGCATTGGCCTCCACGAAGGTCAGATTGTCGGAAAGCTTCTTCTTTGCGGCGCGCTCTTCGCCAACGGCCAGCATCGAACCGTTGATATCGAGAACGGTGGCGTGCGCCAGACGGTTGGAGGCCTCGATGATGCGGAAGGCGATATCGCCGGTGCCGCCCGCCACGTCCAGAACCTTGTAGGAGGGATCCTTGCGCGGCGAAAGCGAAGAGACCATGGCGTCCTTCCACAGCCGGTGCAGGCCGGCCGACATCACATCATTCATGATGTCGTAGCGCTTGGCCACCTTGTGGAAGACCTCGTTGACCAGCCCCTGCTTTTTGCCTTCGTCCACCCTGTGGAAGCCATAGGACGTTTCCATGCCGCCTTGGGCGGTGGTACGGGCGTCGGTCATCGTCTGTCTCCATATTTATTGCGTGGCGGACCATAGCGGAA
>QFOL01000437.1 GCA_003241215.1 Agrobacterium fabrum | reverse complement strand
CTTTTCAACGCGCGTGCCGTGCAGGCCAACCGTTGCACCCTGGCTGTGCAGAAGGCGGGCGATTTCTTCGCCGATGCCGCCGGTCGCGCCGGTTACGAGAGCCTTGCGGCCTGTAAGATCAAACATGTCCTATTCCTTCTTTAGAGCTTCGGACTGAAAATGTTCAGCGCTGTTGCGCCCGATGAATGCGGCAGCCGGAGTATCCCGTCTCAGCCGATGAGGGTGGCAAGAAGCTGGTCGATATCAGCCGCGCCGTTGATGGCGACGCCGTTCACCGTCTTGTCGATACGGCGTGCAAGGCCCGTCAACACCTTGCCGGAGCCGATCTCGTAAAGCTGCGTGACGTTGTTGGCGGCGAACCATTCCACCGTCTCGCGCCAGCGCACCTGGCCCGTCACCTGCTCGACCAGCAGGGCGGCGATCTCATTGGCGTCGGAAACGGGGGCGGCGCGCACATTGGCGACAACAGGCACGACCGGGTTGCGCTTTTCGACAGCCGCCAGCGCTTCGCGCATGGCTTCCGCCGCCGGCGCCATCAACGCGGAATGGAAGGGCGCGGAAACCGGCAGCATGATGGCGCGCTTGGCGCCCTTTTCGGAAGCGATCGCCGCAGCCTTTTCAACGGCAGCCTTGCCGCCGGAAATGACAAGCTGGCCGCCGCCATTGTCGTTGGCGATCTGGCAGACGCCAAGAATGCCGGCTTCGTCGCAGATGGCGGAAACGGCATCGTGCTCGAGCCCGATGATCGCCGCCATCGCGCCCTCGCCCACCGGAACCGCCGCCTGCATGGCGTTGCCGCGGATGCGCAGAAGACGGGCGGTATCGGCAACCGAGAAGGTGCCGGCGGCACAGAGCGCCGAATATTCGCCGAGCGAATGGCCCGCGACATAAGAAACCGTGTCAGACAGCTTGAAGCCGCGCGCTTCGAGAACCCGCATGACCGCCATGGACACCGCCATGAGGGCCGGCTGGGCGTTGGCGGTCAGCGTCAGCGTTTCTTCCGGGCCGTTCCACATGATATCGGAAAGCTTCTGGTCGAGCGCCTCGTCGACCTCCTGAAACACGGCGCGTGCTTCCGGATAGGTATCCGCCAGCTCCTTGCCCATGCCGACGGCCTGGCTTCCCTGACCGGGAAATGTGAATGCAATACCCATGGGATGTCGTCCTTCTTGTCTGGCCTTGCCTTTATTCTTTCGGACTTCCATTCACATTCCCGCCAGCGAAGTCAAGGCTTGAAGCCCGATGGCAGGCCTTTGTCGGGGGTTTTGCCGTCCTGTTTTCCCCTTTCGTTTCATCATATTTTTTCTTGCACTGCGGCAATTCCCCATTACTTTCACACCGCCTTCCAAAACTCGCCAAAGCACCGGGACCTCTCCATGAAACAGAATCTACTGGGACGCACGGGCATTTCCGTGTCCGAAATCTGCCTCGGCACCATGACATGGGGCACGCAGAACACCGAAGCCGAAGCCCATGAGCAGATGGACTATGCCATCGAAAACGGCGTGAATTTCTTCGATACGGCCGAGCTTTATCCCACCACGCCGGTTTCCGCCGAAACGCAGGGCCGGACCGAAGAATATATCGGCAGCTGGTTCGAAAAGACCGGCAGGCGCGATCAGGTCGTGCTCGCCACCAAGGTCGCCGGTTCGGGGCGCGATTATATTCGCGGCGGCCGCGATATCGACGCCTCCGCCATTCGCGAGGCTGTCGATACCAGCCTCAAGCGCCTGAAGACCGACTATATCGACCTCTACCAGATCCACTGGCCGAATCGCGGCACCTATCATTTCCGCGGCGCCTGGGGATTCGACGCTTCCGGCCAGGACACCAAGCGCACGCTCGCCGAAATCACCGAAAAGCTCGATACGCTCGGCGAACTGGTGAAGGCCGGCAAGATCCGCGCCATCGGCCTTTCCAACGAGAGCGCCTGGGGCACGCAGAAATATATCGATATCGCCGAGGCCCACGGCCTGCCGCGTGTCGCCACCATCCAGAACGAATATAACCTGCTGTACCGCAGCTTCGATCTCGACATGGCGGAAGTCGCCCATCACGAGGATGTCGGCCTGCTCGCCTATTCGCCGCTGGCGGCAGGGCTGCTGACCGGCAAATACCAGAACGGCGCGTGCCCGGCGGGATCACGCGGCAGCATCAACAGCAACCTCGGCGGCCGTCTGCAACCGCTTCAGGAAGCCCCGGTCAAGGCCTATCTAGAACTCGCCGCGGCCCACGGGATCGACCCGGCCCATCTCGCCATCGCCTTTTGCCTCACCCGCCCCTTCATGGCGTCAGCCATCATCGGTGCGACGACGATGGATCAGTTGAAGACGGACATTGCCGCAGCCGATGTGGTGCTGTCGGAAGAAGTGCTGAAGGGTATCGCAGCGATCCACCGGCAATATCCGATGGCGATCTGATGATCGGACGGCGCGCTTTTTCGCCCCTTGCCCTTGCATTCCGGGCAAAAATCCGTATAAGCGCGCTGTTCACAACACCCGGTCCAACTGGCTGGTGGCTGAACGGAGGGCTGGTTCCGGTAACGGAACAGCAGGAACCATAAGGTTTTTCCGGCCTCCCGTGTCTCCGCTCTCGACCGTCTCGAACAACGCTTTTCTTGCTTCAGGGCCTTACCCGCCTCACACAAGAGCAGTCGTTGAGGCTTAGCGCCGTTGCCGGGTGAAGGACGAAACGCAAGAAAGGCAAAGCTTAAATGGCTCTTTACGAACACATCTTCCTTGCCCGG
>QFOL01000436.1 GCA_003241215.1 Agrobacterium fabrum | reverse complement strand
GCCGCGAGATTGTTGATGTTCACCTCAATCAGATCCGTCAGACGGTTCTTCGGGGCGAATTCCTCGAGATAGATGGAGGCCGCGACACCGATCGGCAATGACAGCACCAGCACGATCAGCATCATGTAGAAGGAGCCGATCAGCGCCACGCCGACACCCGCGGCTTCCGGACGGCTCGATGCGCCGTTGACGAAAATGCCGGTGTTGAAGTGTTTGCCGAGCTGGCCGCTTTCGGCGAGCTGGTTCATCCAGCCGAGCTGCTGGTTGGAGATACGGCGATTGGCCTCATCCGCAGTCAGATCGACCTGACCCTTGAAGGCGCTGTCGACGTCGCCCGACGCCAGGAGCGTGACGGTGCGCGTGGTGCCGATGACGGCGGGATCGGCGACGACGATGTCGCGAAGCTGCGTGCGCACGCTGTCGGAGATCAGCAGGTTGACGGCACGAAGACCGGTGCGGTCCGTCGGCGCGACGCCGAGAACCTTGGCGACCGCATCGCGGGCGACAACGGGATAATTGGCCGTCATCAGCTTCGCCGGGTTGGTGGCGCGCTCGTTCCTCGGATCGATGATCTGTTCGGAAAACTCGACCGGAACGGTGATCATCGTCTGCTGGAAGGCGGTGTAACCCTTGGAAACGACCGACCAGAGCAAAAGGAAGAGGAAAAGCAGGCCGAAGGAAATCGCTGCCATTCCGTAAGCACGGAAGCGGCGTTCGGCGGCATAGCGGCGCTTGATGCCGATATCACGGCGTATGGCCTTGTTGCCGGCGCTTGCGCCGGCTGCGGGAGAAACGATGTCGGTCATTCATATTGCTCCCGGTATTTGCGCACGATGTAAAGCGCGTAGATATTCAGGCAAAGCGTGATGGCGAAAAGCGTGATGCCGAGCGCGAAGGCGACCAGCGTCTGCGGCGAGGTGAATTCAAGGTCGCCGGTGAGCTGGCTGACGATCTTGACCGTCACGGTGGTCATGGGCTCGAAGGGGTTGAGCTGCAGGCGGGCGGCAACACCCGCGGCAAGAACCACGATCATGGTTTCGCCGATGGCGCGCGACGCCGTCATCAGCACGGCGCCGACGATACCGGGAAGGGCGGCCGGAATAATGACCCTCTTGATCGTCTCGGAGCGCGTGGCGCCAAGGCCGAGGGAACCGTCACGCAGCGAGCGCGGCACGGCGGTGATGATGTCGTCCGACAGCGACGACACATAGGGGATCAGCATGATGCCCATGACGAAGCCGGCGGTGATGACGCTCTGCGCCTGGATGAAGTTGGCGTAGTTGCCCGTCGCCAGACCGTTGATCTGCGTGGAAATGTCTCTGAGGAAAGGACCGACCGTCGTGAGCGCGAAGAAGCCGTAGACGATGGTGGGAATGCCGGCGAGCACTTCGAGCAGCGGCTTTGCCATCGAGCGGAAGCGAGGCGAGGCATATTCCGCCATATAGACCGCCGAGAACAGGCCGACCGGAACCGCAACCAGCATGGCGACGAAGCCGATGTAAAGCGTGCCGGCAAGCAGCGGGATCAGGCCGAACTGGCCGGAGGAGTCCGTGGCGCCGGCCGCCGCAAACCGCGGATCCCATACCGTTCCGAAGAAGAACTGGTGCGCCGGGACCATGGTGAAGAACTGGATCGCCTCGGTCAGCATCGAAAGGACAATGCCGATGGTCGTCAGGATGGCGATGGACGAGGCGACGAGCAGGGCTGCGAGAATGACCTTCTCGACCTGGTTGCGCGCCCGGAAGCGCGGTGCAATCGCACGTAGCGCATAAGCGGCGCCGCCGAGTGCAGCGACCAGCACGATGGCGATCATCGCGATGCGGCTGGTGGAGGTCATGGCGTTGAGCGTGTGGGCGGCATCGACCATGAACCGCTCGGGATCGCCGGCGATTGCCACACCTTTCGCTGCCAGAAGCGGCCGGACAGCCGCCGTATCCGTCTCCACCTGCGCCGTTTCCTCCGGCGTCAGCCGCTGGAGGCCGCGGGCGATCGAGGTCACCATGCCATAGGTCAGGCTCTGCTGCGCCTCGGATTGCGCGCGCACATCTTCAGGGAAATTGCCGCGCACCGCCGAGGTGATGATCAGCGGGCTGGCAATGAGCCAGGCACAGAGAATGAAAGCCGCGGGCAACACCGCCCAGACGACAGCGTAGGAACCGTGGTAACCGGCACGCGAATGCATGCTGGAGGGACGCCCACCGGACAGGGCAACGGCGCGGCGGCTGCCGAGCAGATAGCTGCCGATGCCGATCAGCGCCAGTATCAGCAAAAGGATCGATGTGTTCATTAGAGTTCCCTCGGCGTGCCTCGAAAGCACGGTGCGATATGGGCAAATCAAAAAGTCATCAAAACGAGACCGCTGGACCATCCAGAGATGCCTGCCGCCTGACTGTATCAAAGCCTGGCAAGCGTCAAGGTTGATACATCCTATCCATCTGTCATCCATCGACAATCATGTGGATGGCGATGAATAGGAGCTGTCAACCGGAGACCATCGCCGAAACGGAGTGGACCCGGAGCGGGATGAGGGGCGCGGCTGACCGCACCCCTCTTTTTATTACATCGTGCCGCCGGCAGCGAAGTCCTGGCGGATCTTTTCGCGCTCTGCGTCCGGAGCGGCAACCAGGCCGTAGTTGGCGAGCGGGGAATCGGGGCCGATCATGTCGTCGGAGACGAAGAACTCGACATATTCCTTAAGGCCCGGGATAACGCCCAGGTGAGCCTTCTTCACGTAGAAGAACAGCGGGCGGGAAACCGGGTACTTGCCGCTG
>QFOL01000074.1 GCA_003241215.1 Agrobacterium fabrum | reverse complement strand
TCTTCTCCTTCGTTTACCTCATGGGAGTTCTTTGATGAGTTCCGAAGCACACGCACATCACGACGCGCATGGCGACGACCATCATCACCATGATGGCGCCAGCCACGGCACCTTCAAGAGCTACATGATCGGTTTCGTCCTGTCGGTCATCCTGACGGCGATCCCCTTCTGGCTGGTCATGGGCGACGTCCTCGAAAACAAGACCCTGCTGGTCATTACGATCATGGGTCTCGGCGTCATCCAGATCTTCGTGCACATGATCTACTTCCTGCACATGGACACCAAGTCCGAGGGAGGCTGGACCTTCATGGCGCTGATCTTCACCGTCGTGGTGCTTTTGATCACGCTCTCCGGCTCGCTCTGGGTCATGTACAACATGAACAAGAACATGATGCCGCTGCACATCGAAGACGTGAAGAACCTGCCCTGAGCAGCATGGATCAACGGCCTGCCGGGCTTCCGGCGGGCCGCCTTCGCATCAACACATAACCCCATGAATCGTGGTGCGATTTATGGGGTTATTTGCTGGAAGAAGCGCATGCGGGTGCAACGAAGCCCGCCAAAGCAGACAGTGTCTCTGCCAGACGCGCTTCGCAAGGACCGTGACATGAACGATATCGCGCCCCAAAACCGACGCATCCGCCCTGCGGCCATCGTCGTGCTGTTTCTGACCGTCGTTCTGACCGGCCTGCTGCTGGCGCTTGGAACATGGCAGGTCAAACGCCTTTCTTGGAAACTCGATCTGATCGAACGCGTCGAAGCCCGTGCCCATGCCGATCCCGCCGATGCCCCTGCCGCCGGCGAATGGCCGGCACTCAGCGACCCGGCGGAATACGAATATCGCCGCGTGAAATTGTCCGGCACCTTTCTTAACGACAAGGAAGTTCAGGTCTATACGGTCACCGATCTCGGTCCCGGTTACTGGGTGCTGACCCCACTCCGGCGAGACGATGGTTCGAGCGTCATCGTCAATCGCGGCTTCGTCCCCTCCGACAAGCGCGATCCGTCCTCCCGCCGGGAAGGCGAACCGGCTGGAAACGTCGAGATTACCGGGCTGATGCGCGCGCCGGAAACCGGCGGGCTTTTCCTGCGCACCAACGATCCGGCAAATGGCCGCTGGTATTCCCGTAACATCCCCCAGATATCGCAGGCGTCCGGCCTTTCCAACGTCGCGCCCTTTTACGTCGATGCCGATCGGACGCCCAATCCGGGCGGCCTGCCGGTCGGCGGGAAAACCATGCTCACCTTCCCCAACAACCATCTGTCCTATGCCGTCACATGGTATATTCTGGCAGCCATGGTGGTTGCGGCCGGCTGGTATGTCCTGCGCAATCTCAACGCGCCGAAATCGAAACGGGATGCGGATTGAACAGCGGGTTTTACCGGATGGTTCATAAAAGCACTTCCTTCTTCACGTTTTGCTGATCTATAACGGCAGTTCGGCCTGACATTGCCCGTCGGCGCATTTTTGTTTCGGTGAGTTATGGCAAGAGCATTTCTTCTCGTTCTGGATTCCTTCGGCGTCGGCGGCGCGCCTGATGCGGAGCACTATGGCGATCTTGGCGCGAATACGCTCGGCCATATCGCGGAGTTCTGCGCGGCTGGCGCAGCCGACAGGCCGGGACTTCGGTCGGGTCCGCTGAAATTACCGAACATGTCTTCACTCGGTCTGCTGGAGATCGCGAGGCAGTCAAGCGGCGACATTCCCGCCGGCATGGAGCCACCGGAGCGCATTTTCGGCCTGCACGGTTCTGCCAGCGAAATATCCAAGGGCAAGGATACGCCGTCCGGCCATTGGGAAATTGCCGGTACGCCGGTGACTTTCGACTGGGGATATTTCCCCACGGAGGGCGACGCCTTTTTGCCGGAATTGGTGGAGGCGATCTGCAGGGAAGGCGATATTCCGGGCATTCTCGGCAATTGCCATGCTTCCGGCACCGAGATCATCGCGCAGTTCGGCGACGAGCATATCAGGAGCGGCAAGCCGATCTGCTACACCTCTTCCGACTCCGTGTTCCAGATCGCCGCGCATGAGACGCATTTCGGCCTCGCCCGGCTCATCGCGCTCTGCGAGACGGTGCGCAAGCTGCTCGATCCGCTGAATATCGGCCGCGTTATCGCCCGTCCCTTCATCGGCGAGACGGTCGCAACCTTCGAGCGCACCGGCAACCGCCGCGATTTCTCCGTTCCGCCGCCCGAACCGACATTGCTCGACCGTCTTGTCGAAGCGGGCCGGAAAGTGCACGCGATTGGCAAGATCGGCGATATCTACGCCCATCAGGGTGTCTCGCGCGTCATCAAGGCAAATGGCAACGCCGCCCTGATGGATGCGACGCTGCAGGCCATTGACGAGGCCGAAAACGGCGATCTTGTCTTCACCAATTTTGTCGATTTCGACATGCTTTACGGCCATCGCCGTGACGTTGCCGGTTATGCGGCGGCCCTTGAGGCCTTCGACGCGCGTATTCCCGAAATCCATCGCAAGATGCAGCCGGGCGACATCGCCCTTCTCACCGCCGACCACGGTTGCGACCCCACATGGCGGGGCACGGACCATACACGCGAACGGGTGCCGATCATGGCATTCGGTCCGGGCATCCGCTCGCGTGATGTCGGCATACGTTCAAGCTACGCCGATATCGGCGAAAGCATCGCCCACCATCTTGGTATAGAGGCCGGTTCTCACGGCAGGAGCTTCATTTGACATCGCATTTGCTGAAAGCGGAAATTCACTGCCACATCGAAGGGGCGGCGGCGCCTGCCCTCGTTGCCAAGCAGGCGGAAAAATACGGCATAGACACGAGCGGCTTTCTGCGCGACGGCCAATATGTCTGGTCGGATTTCGCCGAATTCATCCGGTGCTACGACGCGGTGGCGCAGGTGTTCAAGACGGATGAGGACTATGCGGTTCTGACCGAAACTTATCTGACCGAACTTGCTGAGGCCAACACGATCTACAGCGAGCTGATCATCTCGCCCGATCACGGCGACCGCATCGGGCTAGGTGCTGACGCCTATCTCGCCGGCATTGCCGAAGGCATCAGGGTTGCGAAAGAAAAGACCGGCATCGAAACCCGTATCATCGTTACCGGCGAGCGGCATTTCGGCCCGGAGCGGGTGATAGCGGCTGCCGAATATGCGGCGCGGGCCCGGCATCCGCTGGTGACCGGCTTCAACATGGCGGGTGAAGAGCGCATGGGCCGGGTTGCCGATTATGCCCGCGCTTTCGATATCGCCCGCGATGCAGGTCTGGGCCTGACCATCCACGCGGGTGAAGTTTGTGGTCCCGAGAGTGTTGCCGATGCGCTCGATCTCGTCAAACCGGCACGCATCGGCCACGGCGTGCGCGCTATCGAAGATGCCGGCCTCATCGCCCGGCTGGTCGAAACGGGAACGGTTCTCGAGGTCTGCCCCGGCTCGAATATCGCGCTCAATGTCTACCCCGGTTTCGCCAGCCACCCGCTGAAAGCCCTGAGCAATGCCGGGGTGCGCGTCTGCATCAATTCTGACGATCCGCCGTTCTTTTTCACCTCGCTTGCCCGCGAATATGCGCTGGCTGCGGAGGAATTCGGCTTCAGCGATGCCGAGATCAACCGCATGACCCGCACCGCACTGGAATGCGCCTTTGTGGACGGGGCAACGCGGGATCGCCTGCTTGCCAGACTGGATCGCAGCTGAGGTGGTTGTTGGCAGGGTAAAACCGCGAAGAAGACTTGCGAAAAGCGCGCTTTCGGTGAATTACAGGGGCATAAGATAAAAAGGAAGGCCAGTTTCATGGACGGCGTCACAGTCATCGAACATCCGCTGGTGCGGCACAAACTTACCATCATGCGCAAGAAGGAAACTTCCACGGCCGGCTTCCGCCGCCTGCTCAGGGAAATTTCGACGCTGCTCTGCTATGAAGTGACGCGCGACCTTGAAATGACGATGGAAACTATCGACACGCCGCTCGAAACCATTCAGGCGCCGGTTCTGGAAGGCAAGAAGCTGGTTTTCGCCTCCATCCTGCGCGCCGGCAACGGCCTCCTGGAAGGCATGCTGGAGCTCGTGCCTTCGGCACGTGTTTCCCATATCGGCGTTTATCGCGACCATGACACGCTGGAAGCTGTCGAATATTACTTCAAGGCTCCGGAAAGCCTCGATGCCCGCCTGATCATCGTTGTCGACCCCATGCTCGCAACCGGTAATTCTTCCATTGCCGCCGTGGAAAAGCTGAAGGAGCGTGGTGCGAAGAACATTCGCTTCCTGTGTCTTCTGGCCGCGCCCGAGGGCATCAGGAATTTCCGCGAAGCGCATCCCGATGTGCCGATCTATACGGCTGCAATCGACAGTCACCTCAACGAAAAAGGTTATATCGTTCCCGGCCTCGGTGATGCCGGTGACCGCATGTACGGCACCAAATAACGCCGTTCATCATTGCTTAACCGTTTGAGCCATTCGCCGCACGCAACGCGGCGAATGGCTTTTTCTTTTAAGATTTCAGCATGTTTTGCGCCTATGCTGTTCCGGGACAACCCCTGTCTTTGAGGAGAAACGGCTTGCTGGGGCGCGCAATTTTTCTGCTTGTCGGTCTTTCTGTCGGCGCCACGCAAATTCCGGCGCTGGTGGAAAAATTCCAGCCACGCCCGGAAACCGCCGCGGAAAAATCCGAAGCCACGGCAGAAATTTCCAAACCGCAACCGGTTTCACTGGGCGGCGTCAGTCTGAAAGCGGATGCCCGCGGCCATTTCAACGCCACCTTCCGCATCAATGGCAAATCCTTCGACGGACTTGTCGACACCGGCGCTTCCATGGTGGCGATCAACGAGACGATTGCGCGGCGGTTGGGTTACGGCGTCAACAGCCTCGATTTCAAATATGCAATCTCAACCGCCAATGGCCAGACAATGGCGGCCCATGTGACGCTCGACCGGGTGGAGATCGGCACGATCCGCGTTCAGAATGTCGACGCCATGGTGCTGAAGGACAATGCGCTGAGCAACATGCTGATCGGCATGAGCTTCCTGAAACAATTGTCGTCCTTCAAGGTCTCGGGCGGCGAGATGCGGCTGGTCAGGTGACCCGCTCGAGAATGGGCGCCATGACTTCCGGCGCCGCATCAGCGATGCCGTAACAACCCTGTATCCTTTTCACGGCGCGCTCCGCCTCTTCTCTGGAGGCCGCGTGGACAATGGCGATCGGTTCGCCTTTCTCCACCTCCGTGCCAAGCGGCAGGATTGCCGAAATGCCGACCGCCGGATCGATGATATCCGACGGTTTTTTCCTGCCGCCGCCGAGTTCCACGACCACCATGCCGAGATCACGCGTTTCGCAGGATGCAAGCCAGCCGCGTCGCCCGGCCGGAACGGGAAGAGTGACCGGCGCAGACGGCAGGTAACGGATCGGGTTCCCGACGAAATCCGAAGGGCCGCCCAGCGCTGAGATCATCCGCGCAAAGATTTCCATGGCGCTGCCGGAGGAGAGAGCAGCCGACGCCAGAGCCTCGCCTTCCTCCAGCGTGGCGGCCTTTCGAGCCTGCACCAGCATCTCCGCCGCAAAGGACAGGACCACCTTTTCCAGACGGGTGCCGGCCTTGCGACCGGCCAGAAAATCCAGACAATTGACGATTTCGACCGCATTGCCAGCGGCATCGCCAAGCGGCTGGTTCATGTCGGTTATCAGCGCCGTTGTCGGCAGGCCTGCGCCATTCGCCACATCGACCAGCGCGCGGGCCAGATTGCGGGCATCGTCAACGCTCTGCATGAAAGCGCCGTTACCAACCTTCACATCGAGAACCAGCGTCTCGAGCCCGGCGGCAAGTTTCTTCGACAGGATGGAGGCGGTGATCAGCGGGATGGAATCGACCGTCGCGGTTACATCGCGAATGGCATAAAGGCGTTTGTCGGCAGGCGCCAGATCACCCGTCTGGCCGATGATGGCGCAGCCGGCCGACTGCACCGTGCGGCGAAACAGGGCTTCATCCGGCATGACATTGTAACCGGGAATGGCTTCCAGCTTGTCGAGCGTGCCGCCGGTATGCCCAAGGCCCCTGCCGGAAATCATCGGTACGGCCAGACCGCAGGCGGCGACAATGGGGGCGAGCATCAGAGAGACGTTATCGCCGACGCCACCAGTGGAATGTTTGTCCGCCACCGGCCTGCCAATATCGCTCCAGGAGAGGACATCGCCGCTGTCGCGCATGGCAAGCGTCAGCGCCACCATCTCGTTCCGGTTCATGCCCCGGAAAAACACCGCCATGGCAAAGGCCGCCGCCTGCCCTTCCGATATGCCGTCTTTCGACAGCGTTTCGATGAAAGCGGCAATCTCCTGCGGCGCGAGCGGCAGGCCATCGCGTTTGCGGCGGATGATCTCCTGCGGGATCAAGCTCAATACCCGCTGGCGGCCTTGGCGGGCTCACCGCCGGCCAGCACGTTCAGCACATCGTCGAGAATGCCCGAAGCGCCGAAACGGAAGGTGGATGGCATGGCCCAGTTGGGCGCCATGATGGTTTCCGCCAGCCTGAGATAAAGCGTCGCGTCCTCCACTGTGCCAATGCCGCCGGCGGGTTTGAAGCCCACTTTCTGCCGGCTGTCCCGGATCGCCTGCAGCATGATGTCTGCCGCCTCCAGCGTGGCGTTGACGGCGACCTTGCCGGTCGAGGTCTTGATGAAATCCGCACCTTCGGCAATGGCGATCTCTGAGGCGCGGCGGATCAGGGCCTTGTCCTTCAGCTCACCGGTTTCGAGAATGACCTTGAGCAGCACGGGCGCGGCACAGGCCTTGCGCACGGCGGCTACCATCTCGGAAACCGCCGCTTCATCGCCTGCCATGAATTTGCGATAGGGGATGACCAGATCGATTTCGTCGGCGCCATCGCGGATCGCCGCTTCGGTTTCGGCCACAACAGCCGCGACATCAAGATCGCCCGAGGGGAAATTGACAACCGTGGCAATGCGGATCGCATGGTCTTTTCCAAATGCGGCGCGGGCCTGCGCCACGAAGCGCGGCCAGATGCAGATGGCGGCCGTATTGCCGTAATCCGTATGCGCCCGCTGGCACAGGGCGGCGATCTGCTCCGGCGTGCAGTCTTCCTTGAGGTTGGTCAGGTCCAGCAAGGACAGGGTGAGGGCAGCCGCTTCGCGCGGACGCTGGAGTTCCATGGTCACGCTCCTCCTGCGATCATTTCCTTCAGAATGGCGGCAAGTCTTTTGCCGCCCACGGGCGCCATGTCCTTGGTTTCTTCATGGCTCAGTTCCGCGCCAGTCATGCCGGCACCGTAATTGGTAATAACCGATGCGGCGGCGACGCGCATCCCGAAAAAGCGCGCAAGGATGACTTCCGGCACGGTGGACATGCCGACGGCATCGGCACCCAACAGCCGCGCCATGCGGATTTCCGCCGGCGTTTCGAAGCTCGGTCCCGAAAACCACATGTAAACGCCACCAAACAGAGGCACCGTCGCACGGATCGCGGCATTGCGCATGGCCAGCAGGAGATCCGGATCATAAGCCGTGGTCATGCCGACGAAGCGGCGGTCGCTTTCCTCGCCGATCAGCGGGTTCATGCCGGAATAGTTGATGTGATCGGTGATCTGCATGACGGAGCCGGGCGGCATATCATCTCTCACCGAACCCGCCGAGTTGGTGAGGATGAGCGACTGCACGCCGAGACCGGCCAGCGCCTCGATGACCGGACGCATGGCAGCCGGATCGCCCTTTTCGTAGAAGTGCACCCGGCCGGAAAGCATCATGACAGGCTCGCCGCCGAGATAACCCGCAACCAGTTCACCCGCATGGCCGGAAACGCCACCGGCGGGAAAACCGGGAAGATCGGCATAGGGCACACGGATCGAATCACTGACTTCCTCCACCAGCGACCCCAGGCCGGAGCCAAGGACAATGGCGACACGCGGCATCAGGCCGTTCAGGCGCTCCACCAGAATATCGATCAAACCATCCGTCATCAGGGCAGCTCGGTCTTGAAGACGGAGGGCAAAAGCTCTTCCATGGTCATGACCTTCTGGACGCCGGTTTCGTCGCAAAGATAGATTTTCGTTTCCGGCGTGGCGAATTCGGCGATCTTCTGCCGGCAACCGCCACAGGGCGTGCAGAGCGGCAGCTTCTCGGCGATGACAGCGACTTCACTGATCTTCTTCGCCCCGCCCATGATCATGGCGCTGATGGCTGATGGTTCCGCGCACCAGCCCTGCGGGAAGGAGATGTTCTCGATATTGGCGCCCCTGTAGATTTTACCATCGTCGGCGCGGATCGCCGCGCCGACCGGAAATTTCGAATAGGGCGCGTAGGCAAAGGCCATGGCCTCCACCGCCGCCTCGAACAGGGCATGGGATTTCGGATCGGAGGACATGGATTTAACGCTCCTTCGCATAGGCAACGCCACCGGCCTTGGGGGGCTTGGCGACGCCGATGAAACCGGCAAGCAGGATGCAGGTCAGGATATAGGGCATGGCCTGGAATATTTGCACCGGCACCTCGCCGATGCCAGGCACGGATTTGCCCTGCATGAAATTGGCGAAGGCATCGAGAAAACCGAACAGCAGGCAGGCGAACATGACCGGCACCGGCTTCCATTTCGCGAAGATCAGCGCCGCCAGCGCGATATAACCCTTGCCGGCCGACATGTTGGCGATGAAGGCCGCCGATTGCGCAACGGCGAGATAGGCGCCCGAGAAACCGCAGAGGAAACCAGCGACGATGACGGCGCGGAAACGCATCCATGTCACCGAGATGCCCGCCGTATCGACCGCGCCCGGGTTTTCACCCACGGCGCGCAAACGCAGGCCGAAGCGGGTACGATAAAGCACCCACCAGGAAAGCGGCACCGCCAGGAAGGCGAGATAGGTGAGGATATTGTTGCCGGAAATGACATTGGCATAAAGCGGGCCGATGAATGGCACCTCGCGCATCGCATCCGCGCCGGGCAGGATGATTGGGGCAAAACGCCCCTCTCCCGGAAGCTGCGGTGTGCGGCCGCCCTGACCGAACCAGGCCTGCCCCAGAACCACCGTCAGGCCGGCGGCTATGAAATTCAACGCCACGCCCGACACGATCTGGTTGCCGCGATTGGTGATGACGGCAAAACCATGGATCAGCGAGAACAGGATGGAGACTGCAATGCCCGCCAGCAGGCCGGCCCACGGGTTCGCCGTGATATAGGCAACACAAGCCGATGCAAAGGCGGCCGCCAGCATCTTGCCTTCAAGCCCGATATCGAACACGCCGGCGCGTTCGGAAAAAAGCCCGGCAAGCGCGGTGAAGAGCAGCGGGATGGTGAGGCGGACGGTCGAGCCCAAGATGCTGACCAGCATATCGAAGAAATCCATATCAGCTCACCCCTTTGCCAGACGCTGGTAGATGTGGACGATCGCCGGCCGGTACATATATTCCAGCGCACCAGCGAAGAGGATCACCAGACCCTGGATGACCACGATCATCTCGCGGGTAATGTTCGGCATCTCGAAGGAAAGGTCGGCACCACCCTGATAGAGAATGCCGAACAGCAATGCCGAGAAGATGATGCCGAGTGGATGGCTTCGCCCCATCAGCGAAACGGCGATGCCGACGAAGCCTGCGCCACCGACAAACTCCACCTGCAGGCGGGCAGACGCGCCCATGACCGGGTTCAGCGCCATCATGCCCGCCAGGCCGCCGGAAATGAGCATGGCGATGATGACGGTGCGCGCATAGGGGATACCGGCATAAATAGCGGCTGACGGGCTGATGCCGAGTGTGCGCATCTCGTAACCGAGCTTGGTGCGCCAGATCAGCACCCAGACCAGGAAACACATGACCAGCGCGATGAGGAAGGAGACGTTGAACGGCGCTGGCCCGAGCTTGAGACCGAACAGCGCCATCAGCCAGTCCAGCTTCGGCAATTGCCCACCGGGCAGAAAGGTGCGCGTTTCCGGCGCCATCTTGCCGGGCACGATCAACACATTCACCAGCAGATAGACCATCAGGGCCGCGGCGATGAAATTGAACATGATGGTGGTGATGACGACGTGGCTGCCGCGCTTGGCCTGCAGCCAGGCCGGAATGAAGGCCCAGGCCGCACCGAAAAGTGCCGCACCGATGACCGCGAAGGGCATCGTCACATACCAGGGCACATAACGGTCGAGCGCCAACGCCACCAGCGCGGCACCCAGACCGCCAATATAGGCCTGACCTTCGGAGCCGATGTTGAACAGGCCGGCATGGAAGGCCACGGCGACGGAAAGGCCGGTGAAGATGAAACTCGTCGTGTAAAACAGCGTGAAGCCGATGGCGTCGCCACGGCCGAGCGCACCCTCGATCAGCAGGCGGAGCGCCGCCAGCGGGTTTTCACCGATCGACCAGACGACGAGGCCGGAAATCAGAAAGGCGGTAACGACATTCAGCAGCGGCAGCAGGCCGTAGCTGATCCAGTTTGGCAGGGGGGTGGAAGCGGTGCTCATTCATGCCTCATGCGGCGATGCCGGCCATCATCAGGCCCAGCGTCTGTTCTTCGGCTTCCGCCGTTTTTTCTCCAACGACACGGCCAGCGAACATGACCATGATCCGGTCCGAAAGGGAACGGATTTCATCGAGTTCGACCGAAACCAAAAGAATGGCCTTGCCGGCATCGCGCATCTCGATGATGCGGCGGTGGATGAATTCGATCGCGCCGATATCGACGCCACGGGTCGGCTGGCCGATGATCAGCATCTTCGGGTCGCGTTCGATTTCACGGGCGACGACGATCTTCTGCTGATTGCCGCCAGAAAAATTGGCCGTCTTCAAATACGGGTTCGGCGGGCGGATGTCGTATTTCTCGATTTTTTCGACCGCATCCCTGCGAATGGCCTCGGGGTTGAGGAAAGGTCCTTTGCCGTATTGCTCATCATGGTGATAACCGAGGATGGAGTTTTCATATTCCTCGAATTTCAGCACCAGTCCCATATGATGACGGTCTTCCGGGATATGAGCCAGGCCGAGCTTGCGCAGGATTGCCGGATCGGGACGTTCCACCTTCTGGCCATCCACCCATATTTCACCGGAATGGGGCTTGCGGATGCCGGCGATGGCTTCCAGCAGTTCGGACTGGCCATTGCCGGCGACGCCGGCGATGCCGACGATTTCACCGGCGCGGACATCGAGCGACACGTCATCGACCATGGTGACGCCGCGGCTATCCTTGACGGTGAGATTGCGGATGGAGAGCAGAACATCGCCCGGCGTCGTCTCGCCCTTTTCCACCCGGAGCAGCACGCGACGGCCGACCATGAGTTCGGCCAGTTCCTCGACGCTGGTTTCGGAGGTCTTGCGAGTCGCCACCATTTCGCCGCGGCGCATGACGGAGACGGAATCCGTGATCGCCATGATTTCGCGCAGCTTGTGGGTAATGAGGATGATCGTCTTGCCCTGCTCGCGCAGGACACCAAGGATCCTGAACAGGTGATCGGCCTCAGCTGGCGTCAGAACACCGGTCGGCTCGTCGAGGATCAGGATTTCAGCGCCACGATACATGGCTTTCAGGATTTCGACGCGCTGCTGTAAGCCAACAGGCAGTTCCTCGATCACCGCATCGGGATCGACTTCCAGCCCATAGTCATCCTCAAGACGTTTCAGTTCCTTGCGCGCTCCCGCCCGGCCCCTGGCAAGCAAGGCGCCGCCTTCCGCACCCAGCATGACGTTTTCCAGCACGGTGAAATTTTCCACCAGCATGAAGTGCTGATGCACCATGCCAATGCCGGCGGTGATGGCCGTCTGGCTGTCACGGATCGCGACCGGTGCGCCATTCACGCGGATTTCGCCGGCATCCGCCTGGTAAAAACCGTAGAGGATCGACATCAAGGTCGATTTTCCGGCACCGTTTTCCCCGATGATGCCGTGGATCGTGCCCTTGGCAACGGTCAGATTGATATTCTTGTTGGCGTGAACGGCACCGAATTTCTTGTCGATGCCCACGAGCTCGATTGCTGGATCCATATTCAAACCGAAACCTCTCCGAAGGCTGGATATGAAAAGGGCGCAAGATGAAAAATCACCATGCGCCCCAGTCAGATATCATATCATTTCGGGCAGGAATTGTCCGCCATATAGTCATGGACCTTGACGGTGCCGGCAATGATGTCGGCTTTTGCCTTGTCCACGGCGGCAATCATCTCGGGCGTGATCAGAGCCTTGTTGTTGTCGTCAAGCGCATAGGCAACGCCGTCTTCCTTGACGCCGAGCGCAACGATGCCAGGGGTGAACTTGTCGTCCTTGGCGTCCGTATAGGCATTATAGACTGCTAGATCGACGCGCTTGACCATGGAGGTCAGAACGGAACCCGGATGCAGGTGGTTCTGGTTGGAATCGACGCCGATCGAGAACTTCTTGTTGTCGGCTGCGGTCTGCAGCACGCCGATACCGGTCGCACCGGCTGCCGCGTAGATCACGTCAGCGCCCTGGTCGATCTGGTTCTTGGTGAGTTCACCACCGCGCACGGGATCGTTCCAGGCAGCACCGGTCGTGCCGGTCATGTTCTGGAAGACTTCGATCTTGTCGTTGGCAGCCTTGGCGCCCTGCGCATAACCACAGGCGAACTTACGGATCAGCGGAATATCCATGCCGCCGATGAAGCCGACCTTACCGGTCTTGGAGGCCATGCCGGCCAGCAGACCGACGAGGTAGGAACCTTCATGCTCCTTGTAGACGACGGAGCGGACATTCGGCAGCTCTACGACGGAATCGACGATGACGAATTTGGTGTCGGGGAATTCGGCTGCGACCTTTTCCATGGCCGAGGTCCAGGCGAAGGAGACGGCGACGACCGGGTTGAAGCCCTTGCTGGCGAAGTTGCGGATGGCCTGCTCGCCCTGCGTGTCGCTGGTCGGCTCGAAATCACGGTAATCGATACCCGTTTCCGCCTTGAACTTTTCAGCGCCGGCCGCAGCCGCCTCGTTGAACGACTTGTCGAACTTGCCGCCCGTACCATAGACCAGCGCCGGCTTGATATCGGCGGCAAGCGCGGAAGCCGACATTGCGGCGAGCGCAAAAAGCGTCAGAAGGGATTTTTTCATTGTGCAGCCCTGTTGTTGCAATTGATATTTCTTAAGGGTCCTCCCGCAATCCCGTTGGCCGGGAATGTCTGCGGAACCGCCAGCCGTTTTCCCGGCTGTGCTTGCCTCATATCCTTGCATGGCTCAATGAAAAATTCATCCGGTTTTTTTGACCCGGTGGAAAAACTTTATTCTGGCGCTTTTTTGGTCTTTCCACCGGGGCGACCTGCAAAAAATCTAGCCGATATTGCAGCTTACGCCCGTTCCCCTGAGGCCGCAGTAGCCGCCCGGGTTTTTGGCAAGATATTGCTGATGATAGTCCTCAGCATAATAAAATGTTTCAAGCGGCCCGATTTCCGTGGTGATGGCGCGGCCATGACCGGCCCCGTCCAAAGCCTCCTGAAAAGCGTCGCTCGCCTTCTGCGCCTGCTGCAGCTGGCCTTCCGTCGTCGTATAGATGGCGGAACGGTAGGTGGTGCCAACATCGTTGCCCTGCCGCATCCCCTGGGTCGGATCATGCTCCTCGAAAAATATCTTGAGCAGGCCTGAGAGCGAGATCACGGCGGGATCGTAGACCACCTTCACCACTTCGGCGTGGCCGGTCTGGCCGGTCGTCGTTTCCTGATAGGTCGGGTTGCGGGTAAAGCCGCCGGCATAACCCACCGCCGTCACCCACACCCCCGGCGTTTGCCAGAACAGCCGTTCCGCGCCCCAGAAGCAGCCCATGCCGAGATAGATGATTTCAAGACCATCGGGATAGGGGCCCTTCAGAGGCCGGCCATTGACGAAATGCTTCTCCGGCACCGCAAGCGCCTCTTCACGGCCGGGCAAGGCTGTTGCTTCGGTGGGCATCGTCGTCTTTTTTGAAAGCGTATCGAACAGGAACATTCGGTCCTCCATGCGGCCAGTTCCGCCGCTTCTCATGGTTCACATCTGCGGGCGCCCCATTCGACGGACAAAAGTCAGGCCGACAAACGCCTCATCGTTTTGTGTTTCCTGTAACCGGCCATCCAGCAGAGCAGGGAAACCATCAGGAAAAAGGCAGATGCGGGCACCGCCAAAAGGGCATTTTCAATGAAGCGCCACGCTTCAGGGTGAATATAGTGCGCCATGGCCGCTTCCGCCATGGTGCGCGAGGCAGGAAGAAGATAGTTCCAGACGGACAGGATGCCGGTGATGTCAACCGAGGAGGTTGAAACCGAACGGATCGAATCGAGCACCCCCAGAAAAACCGCCACGACGAGGAAAAGAAAGCTTAAAAACCGCAAAAAAGCTTTCATCGGGGATACCTCGCTCACGACCTGCCGATCAGACAGCCACTTTTTGAAACCTATAATGCATCGATAAAGGTGGGAAAACCGGTTTGCAATCGCATCGGAACACAGGAAATTGCCGACATTTCAAAAAACTGTCAGATTCGTGTTGATCCCTGCGAATTCATCGGTATATATCGCGCCGTTCCAGTGATTTGCATTCTTCATGACATGCAGACTTGAAA
>QFOL01000435.1 GCA_003241215.1 Agrobacterium fabrum | reverse complement strand
GGCCTTTTCATTTTGGTAACAAGATATAAGCCATTTTTGCGGTAATTTACGTGCTGTTTATCGTGGTTTGTGGCATCTAGCCAAAAACGCTTCCGGCTGCTTTCAGCTTTTGCCGGAATGCTGGAAAAGATTTGGAGTTCAAATGGCACGCCGTTATTTCGGAACCGATGGTATCCGCGGACAATCGAACGTTTTCCCCATGACGCCTGATCTGGCGATGCGTGTGGGTATTGCTGTTGGAACGATCTTCCGTCGCGGCCACCATCGCCATCGCGTCGTGATCGGCAAGGATACGCGGCTTTCCGGTTACATGCTGGAGAACGCCCTGGTCGCCGGCTTCACCGCCGCCGGTCTTGATGTCTTCCTGCTCGGCCCCATTCCGACGCCGGCCGTCGCCATGCTGACCCGCTCGCTGCGTGCGGATATCGGCGTGATGATCTCGGCCTCGCACAACCCCTTCTCCGATAACGGCATCAAGCTTTTCGGACCGGACGGTTACAAGCTCTCCGACGAGCTTGAGCTGGAGATCGAGGATCTGCTCGATAAGGATATCTATGCGCAGCTGGCCAAGCCGAGCGAGATCGGCCGCGCCAAGCGCGTGGATGGCGACATCTATCGCTATATCGAATTCGTCAAGCGCACCCTGCCGCGTGATGTGACGCTGAGCGGGCTCAGGATCGCCATCGACTGCGCCAATGGTGCCGCTTACAAGGTGGCGCCCGCTGCGCTCTGGGAACTCGGCGCGGAAGTCGTCACCATCGGCAATGAGCCGAACGGCATCAACATCAACCTCGAATGCGGCTCCACCCACCCGGAAGCGCTGCAGAAGAAGGTGCATGAAGTACGGGCGGATATCGGCATTGCGCTCGATGGCGATGCGGATCGTGTCATCATCGTTGACGAGCGCGGCGAGATCGTCGACGGCGATCAGCTGATGGCCGTCATCGCCGACAGCTGGGCGGCCGACAACACGCTGCGCGGCGGCGGTATCGTGGCGACCGTCATGTCGAATCTCGGGCTGGAACGCTTCCTGGGCGACAAGGGCCTCACCCTTGCCCGCACCAAGGTGGGCGACCGTTATGTCGTTGAACACATGCGCAACCATAATTTCAACGTCGGCGGCGAGCAGTCCGGTCATATCGTGCTGTCGGATTACGGCACGACCGGCGACGGTCTCGTCGCGGCCTTGCAGGTTCTCGCCAAGGTCAAGCGTTCCGGTCTCACCGTCAGCGAAGTCTGCCGCAAGTTCGAGCCGGTGCCGCAGCTTTTGAAGAATGTGCGTATTTCCGGCGGTAAGCCGCTGGAAAATCCGGTCGTGCAGCAGGCGATTGCGGATGCGGAAAGCGCATTGGCCAATAATGGCCGCCTCGTCATCCGCCCCTCCGGCACCGAGCCGCTGATCCGCGTCATGGCGGAGGGCGACGATAGCGCCAAGGTGGAGCAGATCGTCAACGATCTTGTTGGCGTCATAACCAATGCTCGCTCGGCGGCTTGAGCCGTCCCGACAGTAGTGCAGCAAAAAGCCGGCCTCCAGACCGGCTTTTTCTTTGAGTATTTCCTAATAAATATAGTGAATGATCGTGGTTAATCGGGACTTAACCATTTTACGTCAATCTCCGTGACTGAACAGTTCACTGGCATCTGCTGCCGCAACCGCATGTGCCTCTTCTGGAGTGGAAGTCATGAAAAACGTCCTGGCCGGATTTCTGGCCGTCCTGCTGCCCGGCACCAGCGCTATCGCTGCCGATCTCTATCAAGCCGAGCCTGCACCGGCTTACGTCGAGGCCCCCGAAGTCGCCATCACCCAGGCGAGCGGCTGGTACCTGCGCGGCGATGTCGGTTATTCCTTCAACAAGCTGCGTGGCGCCCATTATTATCAGGGTGGCCCGGGTGGTTATCTGCAGGACTTTGATACGGCCAAGATCAAGGACAGCTATGTCATCGGCGCCGGTGTCGGTTATCAGTTCAACAATTATTTCCGCAGTGACGTGACCTTTGACTATATGGGCAAATCGGATTTCAGGGGCTCCACGAGCGGCTTCTGCGGCTCCGTTCCCGGTCGCTGTGTCTCGGCTGATCTCAGCTCGCTGCGAGCCTATACGCTGATGGCGAACGCTTATGTCGATCTTGGCACCTACGGCCGTGTCACACCCTATGTGGGCGGTGGTATCGGTGGCTCCTACGTGAAATGGGACAAGCTGCGCAACACATCCTGCAGTGTCAACGGCCTTGGCTGCGACCCGACCACGGAGCATGGCGGCAAGGGCAAGTGGCGCTTCGCCTACGCCCTGATGGCCGGCGCATCCATCGATGTCACCTGTAATCTGAAGGCCGATATCGGCTATCGTTTCCGCCATATCAACAAGGGCGACATGTTCGCTTATGAGAATGGCGGCGGCCCGGGCCGTGACAAGGGTCTTTATTCGCACGAAGTGCGCGTCGGCGGCCGTTATGTCTTCAACGGCTGCGATACCGCACAATACATGCCGCCTGCCGATATTCCGCTGCAGCCTGCCGTTTATAAATAAACGTCACGCCCTGCTGGTAGTTTCAGACCGTCCGCATCCTCCGGGTGCGGACGGTTTTGTTTTACCGGCATCTGGCGTGGGCGCATGACGCATATGGACCAAGATTCTTCTGCGTAGCGACATATTCCGCTTGACGGAGGCCGATGAGAGGAATAGCAACGGCGTCAGGACACTCCACCCTAACGTGGAGCGCCTATCTGGAAGGGTAGTCAAATGACAGATATCGTGAAGCCGGACGTCCGTCCGG
>QFOL01000434.1 GCA_003241215.1 Agrobacterium fabrum | reverse complement strand
TTACATCCGGGCCTTATGACGACATGATGCCGGGAAGACCACGCAAAGTTATTCAGGGACAGTCATGCGAACAGACACGGGCCAGATCGTTCACCTGGCAGATTACCGCCCCACCGATTTCGTTCTGGAGCGGGTGGATCTCACCTTCGAACTCGACCCCAAGAATACCAAGGTCGAAGCCCGTCTGATCTTTCACCGGCGCGAAGGTGCTGAGCGGCAGGCGCCGCTGGTTCTCGATGGCGACGAGCTGAAGCTTTCCAGCCTGCTGCTCGATCAGGTGGAACTTTCCGCCGGTCAATATGAGGCGACGCCTGACAGCCTGACCATCCGCGACCTGCCGGCCGAATCTCCCTTCGAAATCTGCATCACCAATTACATCAACCCGCAGGTCAATACGCAGCTGATGGGGCTTTACCGCACCAATGGCGTTTATTGCACCCAATGCGAGGCGGAAGGCTTCCGCCGCATCACCTATTTCCCCGACCGTCCCGATGTTCTGGCGCCCTATACGGTGACGATCATCGCGGCGAAAGAGGGCAATCCCCTGCTGCTCTCGAACGGCAATTTCCTCGGCGGCGGCAATTACGACGAGGGCCGCCACTTTGCGGCATGGTTCGATCCACATCCGAAGCCCAGCTATCTCTTCGCGCTTGTCGCCGGCGATCTCGGCGTGGTGGAAGATACCTTCACCACCATGTCCGGCCGCGACGTGGCGCTGAAAATCTACGTCGAGCACGGCAAGGAGCCACGCGCGGCTTACGCCATGGACGCGCTGAAGCGTTCGATGACGTGGGACGAGGAGCGCTTCGGCCGCGAATACGACCTCGATATCTTCATGATCGTCGCCGTGTCCGATTTCAACATGGGCGCGATGGAGAACAAGGGTCTCAACGTCTTCAACGATAAATTCGTGCTGGCCGACCCGGAAACCGCCTCCGACGCTGACTATGCCAATATCGAGCGCATCATCGCGCATGAATATTTCCACAACTGGACGGGCAACCGCATCACCTGCCGCGACTGGTTCCAGCTCTGCCTGAAGGAAGGCCTGACGGTCTATCGCGATCAGGAATTTTCCGCCGACATGCGCTCGCGGCCGGTCAAGCGCATCGCCGATGTGCGCCACCTGAAATCGGAGCAGTTTCCCGAGGATTCCGGCCCGCTGGCGCATCCGCCGCGCCCCGATACCTATCGCGAAATCAACAATTTCTACACGACGACCGTTTATGAAAAGGGCGCCGAAGTCACCCGCATGATCGCCACGATCCTCGGCGCGGACGACTTCAAGAAGGGCATGGACCTCTATTTCGAGCGCCATGACGGCGAAGCCGCCACCGTCGAGGATTTCGTCAGGAGCTTCGCGGACGCCAGCGGCCGTGACCTTTCGCAGTTTTCGCTGTGGTACACCGAAGCGGGCACGCCGCTCGTCTCCGTCTCATCGGCTTATGATGCGGGCAAGTCCACATTCAAGCTCACGCTGGAACAGACGACCGCGCCGACACCCGGCCAGCCGGTGAAACAGCCGCGTCACATTCCGCTGTCGCTGGCGCTGATCCTCGATAACGGCCAGATCGCCGAACCGCAGGCCGTCGAAGGCGGCGACTATCGCGACGGCGTGCTGCACCTGACGGAACGCAACCAGACCTTCTCCTTCACCGGCATTTCGTCTCGGCCGGTACTTTCGATCAACCGCAGTTTCTCGGCGCCGATCAATCTGCATTTCGAGCAGAATGCGGCCGACCTGGTGCAGATCGCCCGGCATGAAACAGACATGTTCGCGCGTTTCCAGGCACTGACCGATCTTGCCCTGCCGGCGCTGATCGCCGCCACCAAGGCCGTACAGAACGGCGAAGAGATCCGCACGGATGCGGCGCTCTCCGCAACGCTCATCGAAATCATCGGTGACGATTCGCTTGAGCCGGCATTCCGGGCGCAGGCGCTGGCCCTGCCGAGCGAGACCGACATCGCCCGCGAACTTGGCGGCAATACCGATCCCGATGCCATCCACAAGGCGCGCAATGCCACGATCAAGGCCATTGCAACGGCCGGGCTCGACACGCTCAGGCGGCTTGCCGACAGTGTGGCTGACGGCGAGGCTTACAGCCCGGATGCGGAAAGTGCCGGACGCCGCTCGCTGCGCAACGGTGCGCTGACCTTCCTCGCCTTTGCGGAGGAAACGCCGGCGCGGGCGGCGAAGGCCTTTGCCGACGCCACCAATATGACCGATCTCGCCCATGCGCTCAGCGTCCTGACCCAGCGTTTCCCGGAAAGCACCGAAACAAAGGAAGCGCTTGCCGCCTTCGAAACGCGCTTTGCCGACAATGCGCTGGTGCTCGACAAGTGGTTCTCGCTTCAGGCCGCCATTCCCGGCGACGGCGCGCTCGACCGTATCAAGGCCCTGATGAAATCGAAACATTTCATCGCCACCAACCCGAACCGGGTGCGCTCGCTTGTCGGCACGCTCGCCTTCGCCAACCCGACCGGCTTCCACCGTGCCGATGGCGCCGCCTACCGGTTCCTGGCGGAACAGATCATCGCCATCGACAAGCGCAATCCGCAGCTTGCCGCCCGCATCCTGACCTCGATGCGCTCCTGGCGATCGCTGGAGGCAAGCCGTGCCGAACACGCCAAGGCGGCGCTTTCGACGATCGCCGACGCCAAGGGCCTGTCGACGGATGTAAGCGATATTGTCGGGCGCATCCTGAAGGGCTGATTTCCCTCGCTTTTCCGGCAGTTCGAAACGGACTGCCGGAGTTGTCCCGAGACGCTTCCCACCCTCATTCCT
>QFOL01000433.1 GCA_003241215.1 Agrobacterium fabrum | reverse complement strand
CGCGGCAGCAGCAGATAAAAGCCGATGACCATCTGCGCGGCGAGTGCAAGCGAGATGGTCAAGACGAAGCCGATTCGGCGCAGGGAATAAAGCCGCCAGTTGCGATAGATCGAGCCTGCATTATCCGCGAAGCGACGCTTCATCCACGCCGTGCTGCCCGTGTGCCGCAAAGGCTCGATCATGCCGATGGCGTTTCCGACAAAACCGGCATTCTCCTGCCCGGCTTCGATGGCCTTTTCCAGAAAAGGCGTGGTCAGGCGGTTCGAGGCAAGCGTGAGCGCAATGAAGGCCGCGCCGTAAACGACGACGATGGCGACCAGATCCGCACTGAGGACCGTTCCCAGCAACAGGGTGCTGAACAGGAACGTGGCGATGCCCGGCACGAAATAGATGAGGCCGATCTGCATGATCGCCGAGGCGGCCGAAGCGCCCCTTGTCTGTGCAGCCTGAATTTCCGCCGGGTTGTGATCGTTGAAGAAGGTCGGTTTTTTATGGACGATGCGCTCGAAGAAGCGTGTCGTCGCGACATATTCAAGCCGCTCCGAATGGATGACCGACATATATTGCGTGGAGCGCTGAATACCCGTCGCCAGTGCCGTCAGGCCCGCATAGAGCGAAAAACCGAGCATCCATTGCAGCGGCGCATCCGGCAGATCGTCGATCAGGCGGGAAAACACATAAGGCCCGGCGGTGGCGAGAACAGACCCGAGCAGGATCGTCAGCAGCAAAAAGGTGATGGACGGCCATGACGTCTTCAGGTCTTCGGCATAGATTCGGGAAAGCGGTCCGAATGCAACTTCGCGATTGCCTGTCATCACTCTCTCCCGCCCGGCGCTGCTTGAAAGATACGGCAGGCATTGGATAACGGCTTGCAAGCGCTCGCTCAAGTCCGGACTATCGCCCTGCGTTCACATTCAATATTCCGCATGGAACGGGTTTGCGCCCTGTCCCGCCCGTTCTGCTCTCAAGGGCGGAATCTTTTCAACGGTTTGACCGGATTGTCTCACAATCCGATTCCGCGCAGCAGCGCCACGGCCGCAACACCGAGCGTTGCGGCCGGCAGAAGGCTGAGGCGCAGCGCCGCAACCGCGGTGATTGCGCAGGCGATGGTTTCCGCCAGACCACTGGCGAGCGCCGTCGGCGTCACCACGGCTATCAGGACGGCGGGCGGCACCACGCCGAGCGCCTTTTTCAGGCGCGGCGTCAGCGTAAAATGAGTGACCAGCAACAGGCCGCCAAGGCGCGTGGCGACGGTTGCCGCCATCATGGCAAGAATCGTCAGCAGCGTATTCGGATCAAGCGTCATGCCGGCTGCTCCGCCTGTTCCTCGTGGCCAAAGGCGGCGACCGCCAGACCCGCCAGCGCGCCGGCGGCGATATACCAGGCGCCGGGAACCAGCGCGTGGGTAAGACAGGCAGCGGCAGCGCTTGCCAGAAGCACGAAACCGGTTTCCCTGCCCTTCCAGAACCCCATGAGCAGCACGATGAAGACGGCTGGAAAAGCGAAATCCAGACCGATGACCGACATGTCCCCCACCACCGAGCCGAGCAGCGCGCCGGCAAGGGTTGCGACGTTCCAGACGAGATAGATCGAGAGCGCAGCACCGGTGAAGAAACTCGCCGTCAGCCTGCCGGCGATGACACGGAATTCCGACAATGCCCAGGATTCATCCGTCAGCACCAGCATGGCGGCATATTTCCGCCAGCCCCTGAAATCATCCAGCTTGCCGGCTATGGAGGCGCTCATCAGCACATGGCGCAGATTGACCAGCAGCGCCGCAAAGCCGAGCGCGCTCCAGCTTGCCGGATGCGTCCATAGATCCATCGCCACGAATTGCGAACCGCCGGCAAAGACCAGCAGCGACATCAACGACGCCTCAAGCGGCGACAGGCCCTTACCGATGGCGGCCGCGCCGAACACCACGCCGATGGGCACCATGGCGACCAGCAATGGCGCGGCGGCCCGCAATCCGGCGCTGAATTCCGCGCCTTTTCCCGATATCGACATCGCATTCTCCCTTTCGAAAGAGAGGGATTACGCTTGCGACATTCTTCGGTCTTGAACGAAAGTGACGTCAGGCGGTTTTCTGCTGAAACGTCGCTTTTTCTTTTATCGCATTTCCGAACGGAAATGCGGGCTTTGAACTCAGGCCAACCGGAACTGCCCCGGTGTGACACCGGTGCGGGCCTTGAAATGCCGGGTGAAATGCGCCTGGTCGGCAAAACCGCACATCGCCGCCACCTCGGCCGGCATCTCGCCGGCGCGCAAAAGCCGGCGCGCCCTGCGGATGCGCACATCCGTCAGATAGGCATGCGGGGTGATGTGAAACTCTTTCCTGAAAGCGCGAATGAGGTGCGCGCGGCTGAGACCGGCGATGGAAGCCAACTCCTCAAGGCCGATATCGGTCTCGTAATTGTCGGAAAGATAGTCGCGGGCGGTATAAACCGCCGTTTTCTCTCGTGTTTCGACGGGCAGGATAATGGCGCTGCCGTGCCTGCCGAACAGGGCGGCGAGAACCGAGAACATGCCCTCATCCGCCTCCAGCGCCCCGGTCTTGGCCTCGAGCCGTCGATGCGCCATCTGGAAGGCGGCCGCCATCTGCGGATCATGCGGCAGAAACCTTGGAAAGGACGGCGTGCCGTGAAAGGCCCTGCCCGTCACATCCTCGATAATATCACGCAGCAGGACGATATCGGGATAGATCATCCGATAACGATAACCGCCGCCGCCCGGTGCGCCATCGTGAACCTCGTCCGGGTTGATGAGATAAAGATGTCCCGGTCCCGTCTGCTCGGTGGTGCC
>QFOL01000432.1 GCA_003241215.1 Agrobacterium fabrum | reverse complement strand
CGTTACGACATCCGTAACGTAGCAGCCCGTTCGTTCCGCTAAGGCGTAAACGATCGTCCCGCTGCCCGACCTCCAGGGCGCGACGATTGAGCGACAGGTAAAAAAAGCGGCGCCTCTGGCGCCGTTTTTGATTCCGGGGGTTGGCTGGAGGAACCAGCCTTTGGAAAGGCACCCGGCATCGCGGCATATTTCTTCTCCCCGCCGGGGAGAAGGTGGCCCGAAGGGTCGGATGAGGGGGCAACGCCAGCGATAGACAGCACCCTCGCCCCCTCATCCCGCTGCCGCGACCTTCTCCCCGGCGGGGAGAAGAAGCAAGCGGCACCCGCCCGTTCCACATCCCCTCACATCCCCCACCCGCAAAAACATTTGGCTGCCCCGGCCATGCATGCTAGTGCATCCGCAAACAATGCCGCGTCCTTCGGGACCCGTGCGCAACAATCACTCGAAAGACAGCCGCCGGACGGGAGCCTTTGCCCCGCGGCCGCCCATGGACGCCAGCATGCAAGACAAGACCACTTCTCCCATTCACGTCGTGGGCGGCGGACTGGCCGGTTCGGAAGCCGCATGGCAGATCGCTGAAAGCGGTGTGCCCGTCATCCTGCATGAAATGCGCGGCGTGCGCGGCACGGATGCGCATAAGGGCGATACGCTGGCGGAGCTGGTCTGCTCCAACTCCTTCCGCTCCGACGATGCGACGGCCAATGCGGTCGGCGTCATCCATGCGGAAATGCGGCTTGCCGGCTCGCTGATCATGGCCTGCGCCGACAGGCACCAGGTGCCGGCCGGCGGCGCGCTTGCCGTCGATCGCGACGGGTTCTCCGAGGCTGTGACGAAGGAGCTGGAAAGTCACCCTCTGGTGACTGTCGTGCGCGAAGAGGTGAATGGCCTGCCGCCGAAGGAATGGGGCAACTCGATCATCGCAACCGGCCCGCTCACCTCGCCGGATCTCGCCGCCGCCATCCAGGCCGAGACGGGTGATGATGCGCTTGCCTTCTTCGACGCCATCGCCCCCATCGTGCACCGCGACAGCATCAATATGGATATCTGCTGGTATCAGTCGCGTTACGACAAGGTCGGCCCCGGCGGCACGGGCAAGGATTACATCAACTGCCCGCTGAACGAGGAGCAGTATAACGCCTTCATCGACGCGCTGATCGCCGGCGACACGGTCGGTTTCAAGGAATGGGAAGGCACGCCCTATTTCGACGGCTGCCTGCCGATCGAGATCATGGCCGAGCGCGGCCGCGAGACGCTGCGCCACGGGCCGATGAAGCCGATGGGACTGACCAACGCCCATAACCCCACGGTCAAGGCCTATGCCGTCGTGCAGCTGCGACAGGACAATGCGCTCGGCACGCTCTACAACATGGTCGGTTTCCAGACCAAGCTGAAATACGGTGTGCAGGCGGATGTATTCCGCATGATACCGGGTCTGGAAAATGCGGAATTCGCCCGCCTCGGCGGCCTGCACCGCAACACCTATATCGATTCGCCCATCCTGCTCGACCGCTCGCTGAAGCTGAAATCGCGGCCGGACCTGCGCTTTGCCGGCCAGATCACCGGCTGCGAAGGTTATGTGGAAAGCGCCTCCGTCGGCCTCCTCGCCGGCCGCTTCGCCGCCGCCGAACAGAAGGGCGAGGCCCCGAGCCTGCCGCCGGCCACCACCGCGCTCGGCTCGCTCCTCAACCACATCACCGGCGGCCACCTTTCTTCCGATGATGAGCCGGGCAAGCGTTCCTTCCAGCCGATGAACATCAATTTCGGCCTTTTCCCGGAACTGGCGCCGGGCTCCATCGTCAAGCCTGATGGCGTGAAGCGTTTTCGCGGCAAGGACAAGACGATCATGAAACGCCAGCTGATCGCGGCGCGGGCATTGCGGGATTGTGCGGCGTGGCTCGAAGTTTCCAAGTTCGCGGCTGGAATCTAATTGCGCTGGCGGCGGTATAGTCCGCAGCGACCGCCGTTACATCACATTCCATTTCCCAAAATCTGATTTGCCAGTCTGATAGGGATAATGCCTTGAAAAGAACGGGTTGACCGCGGCGACATATTCGAAGCTGATTGTCGTTCCGAACAAAATTGAAAACAGCGGCCGATAGCTGTAACGGCCTGAAATAACGATGATCGCTTCCTTGGGGCCAAATCTGCCGTCGGTCACGGCCTTTTTCCACGGCACGTCCTCGGCCGAACCAAAGAAATTGTGCGGCTTGAATTGCTCCTTCGGCGTGGTACCGACCAACTCAACGCTTCTCAAGGTCAGATTGAGCTTGTCCATTTCAAGGATGCTGTTTCCGGAAATGATCGCGAATTGGGAAACACCCGTTCTAACCCGTGTCTCGAACTCCGGAAATCTTGCCGACCATCTGGCGGCATTGTCGATCACGGTTACAAAACGATCATAACTGATCCAACCTCGCCCGACTTCGACAACTACCGCCAGAAAGAGGATGAGGAGCGGCGCCAGAAGCGCCATCTCGACAGCCGCAGCGCCGGATCGGCAAGAAAAGAGCCGGGAGACGCGATACGAACCAAGGCCGATCATTCCGTCACCCGTACAGCCGTGACGGCCAGCGAAACGTTCTGCAGCTGACGGATGCCCCCAGACTTGGGCACAAGGAGATGTGTCGTGGGCATGATGAAATCCCAGTTGTAGCCGACCGCGAGTATATATTGGCCAGCAGAACTGCTCGGAGCCTGAAAGCGGTTCACGATCGGAAAGGAAATCGGCGTCGCCGCAATATCCTCATCGGCTATTGGCGCAAGCGTTATCTTCAGAGTTTCAGTATCCGCCACCCCGATGAAGTTGTCTGC
>QFOL01000431.1 GCA_003241215.1 Agrobacterium fabrum | reverse complement strand
TCCGTCGTTGATCTCGGGCGCTGTCGGTCGTATCAAGGCGCATACGGAACTGCCGGTCTGTGTCGGTTTCGGTGTCAAGACGGCTGATCATGCCAAGGCGATCGGCGCCGTGGCGGATGGCGTGGTGGTGGGTTCCGCTATCGTCAATCAGATTGCGGGCAGCCTGACCAAGGACGGGCAGGCGACCGCCGATACCGTGCCGGCGGTTACGACGCTGGTAAAGGGACTTTCAACGGGCGTGCGTGCGTCGCGCCTTGCCGCTGCGGAATAAGCGCGCGGCCCAGTCAGGAGTAGACAGTTGAACTGGATCACCAATTACGTTCGGCCGCGGATCAATTCCATGCTTGGCCGCCGCCCGGAAGTTCCGGAGAACCTGTGGATCAAGTGCCCGGAAACGGGCGAGATGGTCTTCCATAAGGATCTCGAGGATAACAAGTGGGTTATCCCCGCTTCCGGTTACCACATGAAGATGCCGGCCAAGGCACGCCTTGCCGATCTTTTCGATGGCGGCATCTATGAGGCCCTGCCGCAGCCGAAGGTAGCGCAGGACCCCTTGAAGTTCCGCGATTCCAAGAAATACACTGATCGCCTGCGCGACAGCCGCACGAAGACCGAGCAGGAAGATACCATCCTTGCCGGTGTTGGCCTCCTGAAAGGCTTGAAGATCGTCGCCGTCGTGCATGAATTCCAGTTCATGGGCGGTTCGCTCGGCATTGCCGCCGGCGAAGCCATCGTCAAGGCCTTCGAGCGCGCCATTTCCGAGCGTTGCCCGCTCGTGATGTTTCCGGCCTCGGGCGGTGCCCGCATGCAGGAAGGCATTCTTTCGCTCATGCAGCTGCCACGTACCACGGTTGCCGTGAACATGCTGAAAGAAGCCGGCATGCCCTATATCGTGGTTCTGACGAACCCGACGACGGGCGGCGTCACGGCCTCCTACGCTATGCTGGGCGATGTGCATATCGCCGAGCCGGGCGCCGAGATTTGCTTTGCAGGCAAGCGCGTGATCGAGCAGACCATTCGCGAGAAGCTTCCCGAAGGCTTCCAGACCTCTGAATACCTGCTGGAACACGGCATGGTGGACATGGTGATCGACCGCCGCGAAATTCCCGATACGCTGGCCAATATGCTCAAGATCATGACCAAAGCGCCCGCTGAGAATGCAAATGCGGTCGTCCCGCTGGCCGCTTCGGCCTGAGGAAAAAAATATGTCGCCCGAAGGCATAAACTGCCTTCGGGATGATGCTATACGTTGCATGATTTCACTTTTGGTGCGGCGGACAAATGGCAAACAAAACGCCTGAAAGGCGAACGGAAGACATGACGAAGCCCGCGATCGGTGAGGCCGAAAAGATTATTGAAGAGCTGATGCAGCTTCACCCCAAGGGGTTTGATCTTTCACTCGATAGAATTTCCCGTCTTCTGGAAAAACTCGGCAATCCGCAGAACAGGATGCCGCCCGTCATTCATGTCGCCGGCACCAACGGCAAGGGTTCAGTCACGGCTTTCTGCCGCGCATTGCTTGAAGCGGCAGGTCTTTCGGTCCATGTCCATACCTCGCCGCATCTTGTGAACTGGCATGAACGATACCGTATCGGCATCGCCGGCGAAAAAGGTCGCTACGTCAAGGACGATGTCTTCGCGGATGCGCTGCGCCGCATTGAAGCCGCCAATGCGGGTCAGACGATCACGGTTTTCGAAATCCTGACTGCCGCAATGTTCGTGCTCTTCGCGGAACAGCCCGCGGATGCCGCCGTCGTTGAGGTCGGTCTGGGCGGCCGCTTTGATGCGACCAATGTAATCAACAATCCGGCCGTCTCCGTCATCATGCCGATCTCGCTGGATCACCAGGCCTATCTCGGTGACCGCGTGGAACTGATCGCCGCCGAAAAGGCGGGTATCATGAAAAAGGGTTCGCCCGTCGTTATCGGCCATCAGGAATATGATGCGGCGCTGGAAACGCTTGTCGCCACGGCGGAGCGGCTCGGTTGCCCCGTCTCCGTCTACGGACAGGATTTTTCCGCCCATGAAGAATTCGGCCGCATGGTCTATCAGGACGAGTTCGGCCTCGCCGATGCGCCGTTGCCGCGGCTTCCCGGCCGTCACCAGCTTGCCAATGCCGCCGCCGCGATCCGCGCCGTCAAGGCTGCCGGTTTCGAAGTGACGGAACGGATGATCGAAAAGGCCATGACCACGGTGGAATGGCCCGGTCGTCTCCAGCGTATCCTGACCGGAAAAATAGCGGAAATGGCCCCGAAGAATGCGGAAATCTGGATCGATGGCGGTCACAATCCCGGCGCCGGCGAAGTCATTGCCGAGGCTATGGCTGGCTTTGAGGAAAAGACGCCGCGCCCGCTCTTCATCATCGCCGGCATGATCAATACCAAGGATCCGGTGGGTTATTTCAAGGCCTTCGCCGATATCGCCGAATATGTCTTCACCGTGCCGATCGGCGGTACGGATGCCGCGATCGATCCCGTGGTGCTCGCCCATGCCGCTTTTGATGCCGGCCTCGTGGCGGCGCCCACCTCGTCTCTAACGCATGCGTTGGAAGAGCTGTCCCGCCGTATCGATCCCGAGGGACCAGCGCCGCGCATCCTGATCGGCGGATCGCTTTATCTTGCCGGAAACGCCCTTGCCTTCAACGGCACGGTTCCCCAATAAAAAAGCCCGGCGATGATGCCGGGCTCTTTTTTATTTTATCGGACAGCGCTTAAGCGGCGCCGGAAATCCAGGCGGACAGCGCTGTCTTGGGAGCAGCGCCAACCTTGATGTCGGCCACTTCGCCGCCCTTGAACATGGCGAGCGTCGGGAT
>QFOL01000073.1 GCA_003241215.1 Agrobacterium fabrum | reverse complement strand
CACCCGCACCTGATTGCCGGCCTCGTCGGTGACGGCATAAAAGCGCTCGTAGCGGTTGTCGAAGGGGGCGTCGAGAATGCTCGGCACCGGAAGGGTGGAGACGCCAAGCGAGGAAGAAACCAGCGGCGCGGTCTGGAAGTTGCCGAGCGGCTCAACAACCCAGTACCAGCCGGTATCGGGCTGCGAAAAGCGCAGATCCCCGAGCTGCGGGCTGCCGGCCAACGTATTTTCGTTGGAAATCGTCACGGAATTGATGACGTTATAGAGCTGTGCCCTGAGAAGATCGGTGAAGCTGCGCTCCNNNNGAGGCGAGCAGCAGGACGCGGGCGGTGAGAGAATTACTTCGCATCTGCCGGCGCTTGCATCCGGTAACCGAGACCACGGATCGTCTCGATCAGATCAACACCGAGCTTCTTGCGCAGACGACCGACAAACACCTCGATGGTGTTGGAATCGCGGTCGAAATCCTGATCGTACATGTGTTCGACCAGCTCCGTGCGCGAGACGACCTCGCCCATGTGGTGCATGAGATAGGACAGCAGCCGGAACTCGTGCGAGGTGAGCTTCAGCGTCGTGCCGTTGACGGTCGCCTTGGAAGACTTGGTGTCGAGCCGGACCGGGCCGCACACCAGTTCGGAAGAAGCATGGCCGGCGGCGCGGCGGATGAGCGCGCGCACACGGGCGAGAACCTCTTCGACATGGAAAGGCTTGGTCACATAGTCATCGGCGCCGGCGTCGATGCCCGCCACCTTGTCGCTCCAGCGGTCGCGGGCGGTGAGGATGAGGACAGGCATGGCCTTGCCGGCAGCGCGCCATTTTTCGACGACGGTGATGCCGTCCATCTGCGGCAGGCCGATATCGAGAACGATGGCGTCATAGGGCTCGGTATCGCCGAGATAATGGCCTTCCTCGCCGTCGAATGCCTGATCGACAACATAACCGGCTTCTTTCAGCGCATCGGTCAGCTGACGATTGAGATTGGCATCATCCTCAACAACGAGAATACGCATTGTCCGCCCTTTCCTTCCGTCCCGGCCCGCGCGTGTGGCCGGTCATGCTAGATGTGTCGGATTGTTTTCCGATATTTCGGCGATGCGGGCAAGCTACATCGGCACGCGCATCGTCACCTTGCGCGGACGCTCGCCATTGCCCTGGACGAGAACGGTGACGACACAGGACTGACCGTCGCCGGAAGGATAGACCGAAAGCAGCTGACCGCCGGTTTCGCGCACGACGCGGGCGACGGCTGCGCCGCAATCGCTGGCAGCCAGTATGTAGTGGCCCTGCAGATCAGCCTCGGGCGCCGTGAAACCGGAAAGCCCGGCTGCAAGCGTCGCGATGATGAGAGGTGATGCCATTCTACAAACTTCCACAAAAAACCGGGTGCGTCTCGAACCCTATTGTGACTGAATATGTAGCGCAAAGCGTCTGAATGGCAAATGAATGCCGCCCCCGCCGCAGGCGCGCATGGCGGGAACGGCATCCTGGCAGGGGCGCTCAGCGGATGGCGCGGGTCGCCGAAAGGCGGCCGTAAAGCGCGATCAGGCCGCCAATTCCGCCCGCAACCGTGACAAGGCCCTCGGCCAGTTCGCCCTCCATGCCGGCGGGCAGGTCAAGGCCGGCAATGCTGAAAAGCGGCGCGAAAACCGCGATCAATGCGCCCCAGATGGTGCGCGATTGATACCATGCTTTGCTGCTGTCCATAATCTCATCCTTTGCGTTGTTTTTCAGGCACATGTCAGATCGGGAGGTCGGCCTTGGCCGCCACGCCCGAGGGCACCGCGCGGCCGAGCTGGCGGACACGCACGGAAATGTGATCCCGCATGGTCGGGAAATCTGTGAGTTCGTCTGCAAGGGGGTAAAACCACGAGGTTTCCGGCACCTCCACCATGCGCCGCACGGTCTCTCCGTCCAGCACCTCGACGCGATAGAGCTCGAAGGGCTCATCCAGCGGGATCTCGGCGGCGTCCCAGCCATCGGCCTCAACCCGGCCGCGGCGTTTCCACGTGATGAAAACGCCGTCTCCGCGCCGCTCGGCGGCAAGATGCACCGGCGCGAGCGGTGTCAGCGCCCGCAGGCCGCCCTCGAAGGCAAAAGGGCCGCTCGGCGCGCCCGCCATTCCGGCGGCCTCCGCAATCCAGTTCAGGCGTCGCCCGCGCTCGCTTGCGGCAAGACCGAGCGGCTGCACCGCCGCATCCAGAACCACCACCGGCGCACCTTTCGGCGCGCCTGCGGCGAGCGCGTCTTCCGTGCCGGCGAGCCCCCGCAGGAGAGCGGAGAGCCGCCAGCGTGCGGGTGCGATTTCCTCGGCCTTTGCGAAAGCGACGATTTCCCACACGCCGTTTACCGCCCTGACGGCGAGACGGTTCTCGCCGTTCAGCACCGAAAGCTCCCCGGCCGATGACACCTCGCCGAAGGGCAGATCGACGACAACGGTGTTTTTCCGGTCGAAACGGCCGGAAGGGCCCGATGTCAGCGGCATTGCCAGCGCGCCGATCCTCGCCGGCCGGTCCAGCAGCACGCGCTGCCGGTAACCTTCCCTGCCCGGCGACGCGGAAATGACGATTGGCCGCCAGGGCTTTGCAAGCGCCGCAATCCGCGCCGAATCCTCCGGCGCGGCGCCGTCAAGGTAGGGCAGATCGAGAAACAGCAGCTCGGGCGCGAAACCTTCCGCTCCGCTTGCGCCGCTGCTGCGCCGTTCCTCCGCGCCGCCGGCAAAGACCGGAAAGGCGGCGGAAAAGGCCCGCGCCTCCACCTGCCGCACCGCGCCGTCCTCGATCCGGCTGACCAGAAACCGCCCTGCCGGCGCCGGCGGAAAGGCCCCTTCCGGCAGGCGGATACAATCACCCGGTTCAAGCGCGATATCGCGAGGCGGCAGCGCAAAGCGCAGGCTGCGCCGCGCCTGCCGGTTGTCGCGCAACAACGCCTCGACGGCGGCTTCCGCCGTTTCCGCAGGCAGGGCGGCGTTGAGATCGAGCCGCATCACCCGGCTGCCGGCATTGTCGATGCGGCGGGACCGTACACTTGCCTGCTCGTAATCCAGCGCCGGGTTGAAAGACGTCAGCACGGCTTCAGCGGCGAAATCACTGTCATGGCCGCGATTTTCCGACCAGAGCGGCTCGTCTTCCAGATCGGCCAGCACGGTAATATCCCGGACCGGCAGGACCGCCATATTGCGGGAGCGGAAACGCAGGGTTCCGCCATCTTCCGTCACATCCACCTGAAACGCCGCCATCAGCGGCTCCAGGAGGTTGCGGGCCGAGGTCACGTCGCCCTGCACATAACCTCCCAGATCGCCGCTGACGGCGGAAACGTCGAAGTCTGAAAAGCCGTGATCGGTGAGAATGGCGGCGATGGCATCGGCGAGCGTTGCCGTGCCCAGCCTCCCGTTCAGCCAGTGGCCGGTGCGCCAGTTCGCCCCATCGCTCCAGGCCGCGCCATTCTGCGGAAAGGCCGGAAAGGGCCGTGCATCCCAGGTCCACAGATAGACCCTGTTTGCATCGACCATCGCCGCATCGCCCTTTCCCCAATGGTCGAGATGCGCCTCCAGAAACCGTCGCTGCTGGCTGTCGGCGCGGTTGCGGCGGGAAAAATAGGGAAAGGCGTTTTCCGCCGATTTCGGATCGGGAAAGACATTGGGGCGCGTCGCGCTCTTGTCCACCGCCGGGCAACCGAGTTCGGTGAACCAGATGGGCTTCGAGCGTGGCGCCCATGCCGTCGGCGTGGTTTTCTCGGTTCCCCGCACCCGGTCGTAATGGAGGTTTCCCCACCAGTTTTGCAAGTCCTTGTAACGGAACACCCATGGCTTGCCCTTCAGCCCGTCGGTAATCGGCGTGCGCCGCCGCGCGGCGCGGTCCGCATCGCTGGCGTAATACCAGTCGAAACCCTCCCCCGCCGTCATGGCGCGGCGGAAGGCGCTCACATCGTCAGGCCCGGTCATGCCGTCAGGATTGCCGTTTGCGGCATCCCCGTCACGCCAGTCGGAAAGCGGCATGTAATTGTCGATGCCGATGGCGTCGATATCAGGGCTCGCCCAGAGCGGATCGAGATGGAAGAACACGTCGCCCGAGCCGTCCGCCGGCTGGTGGCCAAAATATTCGCTCCAGTCGGCCGCATAGGTCAGCTTCACCGCCGGCCCCAATATCGCCCGCACATCGCCCGCCAGCCGCAGCAATTCCCCGACAAAGGGAAAGGCGTCGTTCTGGTCCCTGAGCGAGGTCAGCCCGCGCAGCTCCGAGCCGATCAGAAAGACATCCACTCCCCCCGCCTGGGCCGCCCGGGCCGCCAGCGCCGCATAGTGCAGGACCATGCGGCGATAGCCTTCGTCACGGTTGCAGAAGGCGGAAACCTGCGCCCTTGCGCCCGCGCTGCGATCCGCAGAGCCGGCCCTGCCGGGTGCGGGAAAGCAGGTGATGCGCCCGCGCCAGGCATAGGCGTCCTGCTCGCTTTTGCCATAGGGGTCCGGCAGCCCATTACCGATGGGAACATCCATCATCACGAAGGGGTAAAGGCACACCCGAAGGCCGCGCGCCCTGAGATCGGCTATCGCCTGCAACACGCTTTCGTCGTTCGGCGTGCCGCCATAGGCCGGGCCGCCGCCATGATGGCTGACAGGATGCGCCTCATCGCGCGACAGGCCGGCGACGGACCATGGCGTGGTTTCCCCATCCCGGCCGGCCACTTCCACGCCCGGCAGAATGCGGCATTCCCCCGCCCGCATATCCGTGCCGAACCAGCTCACCACCAGCGCCACGCTCTCAAGATTGGGGCAAATATCCAGCAACTCATCGATCGCAGCAGCCCAGTCGGTCGAAGCGGTCAGGCCGTTGCGGTTCATGATGCGGCTTTGGCCGATCCCCGTCCTTTCGGAAACCTGCGCGGTGGCGTAACCATGTTCCGTTGCCCCCGGAATGACGGTGATGGCGCGGATGGATTTTTCCAGCCGGCCGACCGGCCGCACCACTTCGAACTGCATGAGCGGAATGCGGTTGCCGAAGCCGTCGAGCGGCAGGCGTTCGAACACCACATAGGCCAGTCCGCGAAAGGCCGGCGCATTGCCCTCCCCCTGCTTCGCCTCGATCAGCGGGTCGGGCAATTGCGTCTCGCTGCCGGGATAAAAGCGCATCTCCACGGCACTCAGGTCCAGTTCCCGCCCATCGGCCCAGACGCGCCGCACCCTTGCCGCCTCGCCTTCGCACAGGCCGATGGCAAAGCTGGCGTAATACCGAAAGGTCTCCACTTTCGGGCCGCGATTGCCCTTGCCGCCGCGCCGCTCCACCTCCACGCTTTCTTCGAAACGCGTCGCCCAGATCAGCGTGCCGCCGATCCGTGCTGCGCCGTAAAGCCGGTTGATCGCCGCTCCCTCATCCGCCCCCGGAATGCGCGCCGTCGAGAGCCGCGCGCCCGTTACCGTCCGCCCGTTCGAAAGCAGCGTGCGGTCGATGGCATTGCCCACCAGCGCCCCGGCCGCCCGACCGATCACCGCGCCCAAAGGACCGAAAATGCCGCCGAGTGCCGCGCCCGCCGCCTGAAAAACGATTGTCGCCATGCTTGCCTCGAAAAATCAGGGATCGGGAAAACGGAAGACGCCGGCGATGCGCCGCCGCCAGCCGGGCACCAGCGCCGAACGCACCACCGCCGCCTGTTCATAGGCGTGGATGAAATGCTGCGGACCGGCCAGAATGCCGAGATGCTTGGCCGCCGCATCGGCCCGCCAGCGGAACAGCAGCAGGTCTCCCGGCCTTGCCTCTTCCAGGCCCGCCACCGCCGGAAAATGGCGTTTTGCCGCCGCCATCAGCCGGTCCTCACCGCCGCGTTCGGCCCAATCGGGCGCATAGGGCGGCGGCAATTCCGGTTCGTGGCCGTAAAGGTCGCGCCAGATGCCGCTAATGAGGCCGAGGCAATCGCAGCCGACACCCTTCAACGAGGCCTGATGCCGATAGGGGGTGCCGATCCAGCCTTGAGCGAGCGCCAGCACTCTTTCGCCGGTATCGCTCATGAAAACAGCGCCCCGCCGTCATGGCTCTCGCCGCCCGCCGCATAGGAATAGGCGAAATCCGCCCCCGGCAGATGCGGAAAGCCCCGGAAATTCAGATGGTTGGCGAATTTCGCACGGCAGGTGGAAAAACTCTTGTCGCAGCCGGCGGTGACGGAAAACGTATCTCCCGGCAAAGGCGGCTGTTCCGGCAGCAGCCAGAAGGACAGAAGCACCCCGTGGTCACGCCGCTCCTGCCCGTCGAGATCAAACCCCTTGCCGGCGAGCGGGCCGATCAGAAAACGCAGCTTTCCCCGGCTGAAGAAACCATCGGCAAAGGCATCGAGCCCGGAGACGAGCAGTCCGCCCGAGGCATCCACCGCCGCGACGCTGCCATGCCCGGTAAAGCGAGCCAGATCGACACTGCAACGCCTGTCGCCAAGAACGGCGTCGCAGCGCCGCCCATAGACCCTGCCCTGCGGCTGGCCGAGGCGATGGGCGAAGCTGCGCAGCTCGGCGCGAAACGCCCCTCCGGCCCGCGTCACCTCGCCAATCTCGCGCCGGTTCAGCAGCACATGCTGGTCAGGCGCCTGCCAGTTGACAAGGAAAAGCTCCACCCTCGCCCCATCGAAACGCCCGGCGGCCAGATCGTCCTCCGCAATCGCCTCGCTCGAAAAACCGCCCGCCACCTCCCCGGCGCCTGCGCCCAGCCCCGTTTCGCCGTCGCTATCGCTGGCCGAAAAGCCACTGGCGGCAAGGTAGGACAGACCACCGAGTGATATCGTCTCGTCATGATCGGTAAAACCGATCACCGCACCCTCCTTCAGTGTCACCTTCCAGCAATGGCATGTGGTCGTCGCATCTTGCCCGAGATGCCCGGCAAGGGCGGCGGGAATGGTTTTCATGGCAGGATTTCCATCAGTGGAATGGAGGGAATGCGGCCCGCCTCGAAAGCGGTCAGGCTCACGTCGATACGGTCGATCCCGAAGCGGACCGGCACGTCGAATTCGAAACCGGCGCGGATCGCGACACCGGCGGGCGGCACCCGCCCCGCACGGAACACGACCATTCCGGTTACATGATCGACCGCCACATCAGCCGCTTCGACCTTCACCCCCTCGACCGAAACCATGACCGAGCCTTCGGCCGGTTTCTCGATCCGCCGCACGAAGGAGCCGCCCGCATCGGCATAGGTCTTCAGCAACTGAAAACGGGCCGTCATCCCGTCGCCGGTCCCGATCCTCTGATCGGTCGCGGCGGGCGTCTCCCCCGGCGGGCAGGATTTGAAATCCACCGGATCGCGAAAACGAAAGCCGTAAAGTTCGCCGCGCCGCGCCTCGAAAAAAGCGAGCACCTCATAAAGATCGGCGACTGAGCGGATACCGGATCCGGCGTCATAGCTACGTCTGGCGTTCCTCCAGCGCTGGTTGCGGCTTTCGCGGCCATTGGACAGGTTGACGATATCCGTCCGCCTCACCGGCCCGCCGCTCACCCCGAGCGCGAGCCGCAGCGGAAACCGCACTTCATGAAATGCCGCCATGTCGTTGTTCCTGGATTCTTTTCGATGGTCTTGAAAAGCGGG
Organism: Agrobacterium fabrum; assembly: GCA_003241215.1. Classification (GTDB taxonomy): domain Bacteria; phylum Pseudomonadota; class Alphaproteobacteria; order Rhizobiales; family Rhizobiaceae; genus Agrobacterium; species Agrobacterium fabrum_A. Next base: position 7,360 of record QFOL01000073.1, on the reverse strand, counting down.
AGGACGCGCGTGCGTCACAATCCGCGCTGGCCGCGCCCGACGCTGCGCGCCAGCATGGCGGCGATCTGCCCTTCGCTTTTCCGAAAGCTCGCAGCATCCGTCGCCGTCACGTTAAAAACGATCTGCGCCCCGCCTCCGCCGGACGGCGCGGCAACGCCGAGCGCACCATCCGAACCGCGCTTCAGCGGCAGGATCGCTTCCGCCCCCGCCTCGCCCATCAGGCCAAGTCCGCCGCCCATCGGAAAAAAGGCGGGGCTGGAAACGACACCGCCATCGGCAAAGGGCGTGATGCCGCGTCCCGGCACACCGCCATCGGCAAAGGGCGTGATGCCGCGTCCCGGCACACCGCCATCGGCAAAAGCGAAGAGCGAACCGCCGCCGTTCAACAGCCCGCTGACGGCATTGCCGATCATGCCCTCCAGCGGTTTCAGACCGGCCGAGAGCGCGATGCCGGACAGCCGCTGCCCCAACCCGCGCAATACATCGTCCAGCCCTTTGCCGCCCGCCGTCGCCGCCTGCAGGGCCGAGGTCAGGGCCGCACCGAACCGCTCGGACCGGCGTTCGAGATCGCCCATCACCTCGGACAGCGCCTCCGCCTCTTCCCGGTTCTCCGCCATCGATCCTTCGCCCGCCATCGCGCTTGCCTTTCTGATTCAACTGGGGAATGCATGGTGCTGAAACGGCTCTCAAAAACCGCTGCTTCAACCCACACTCTTTTAAAACCCAACTTCTTGGGTTATGGTTCTCATGGTCACGGTTCTCCGCCAGCATGGCATGCGTTTTGTCATCTACACGGCCGATCACGAGCCGCCGCATGCCCATGTTTATGGAGAGGGTGAAGCCCGTATCGACATCGTCAGCCTCGTCGTTCTCACGCAGGGCGGCATGTCGGACCGGGATGTGCGGCGCGCCGTCGCCGTCATCGAGGAAAACCGGAAGCTGTTTATGGAAACCTGGAGACGATATCATGGTTGAGGTCAGCGATGCCGAACTCGCCGCCGCCAAGGAACGCTGGCAAAAAGAGCGCGCCGAGCGCCCCATTCCGGTTTCCGTGCGTTTCGAAGCGGCCTCTGCGCGTGTCGTCGTCGATTTCGCCAACGGCGCCTGCTTCATGTTTCCCGCGCGAGCGCTCGAAGGCTTGCAGGACGCGACCGCCGAACAGCTTTCCGATGTCGAGCTGCTCGGCGAGACGGGTCTGCATTGGGAAACCCTCGATGTCGACTATACGATCAGCGGCCTGATGAACGGTATTTTCGGCAGCCGCACATTCATGGAAACACAGCGCAAGGGCGGGCAATCCCGCTCTCCGGCCAAGGCGGCAGCCAGTCGGGCGAACGGCGCCAAGGGCGGCCGTCCACGAAAAATGCCCTGACGCCTCACCCATCCGGAAACCGCCGCATCATCGCTTCCATCAACCGACGATCAGGACCGCGCGAGACGGCGTTGCCGCCCGTCATCGCGAAGAATTCCCGCGGGGTCATCAGCCAGAAGGTTTCGGAGGAGAGCCGCAGCAGGCAGAAGCCGGCATGGATCACCGCATCCCAGGGGAACGGGCCCGGCGTCGCTTCGCCTGCTGCGGCGCTCAAGGGTCCGGCGGCGTCTCGCCTTTCAGGCCGCCGAAGGTGGCGGTCAGAAGATCGGCGACGATGGCGGCGTGGCCGGCAATGCCGCCTTCCATCGTTGCAGCGGCCACATCCTCGTCGGAAAAGACATTGCCCGCGCCGCGCAGGCCCGCGCCGATCACCCTTATCATGTCGACCGCCTTCATGCGGCCGCTCGTGAAACGTTCGGCGAGCGCGGTGAGGTCGTCGGCTGCAAAGGCGGTTTCGAGTTCGGCGAGAGCCCCGAGCGTCAGGCAGAGAACGCGCCTTTCGCCGTCGATCAGCGCCTCGATCTCGCCGCGATGGCGGTTCGCCCGCCCGTAACGCAAACGCTCAGCCATCACAAAGCTCCGAAATTGAGAAGACCGGCCGATTCCAGCGCGATCTCGAATTGCACCTCGCCGTCGTGACGGCCGGAATATTCGAGCGCGACGATCTGGAACGGCCCGGTAACGATGCCGAAACCGGGAATGACGATCTGCCAGCCGGGAATGGTCCCGGCGAAGAAGGCGCCGCGCACCAGCGCATCGCTTACCTGATCCTTGAAGATGCCGGAGGCCGTGAGCGATGCCCGCTGCACGCCGGCGCCGGCGAGAAGCTCCCGCCAGCGCCCCGCGCTTTCGGCATCCGTCACATCGACCGCCTGGGCATTGAAGGCCAGCCGCTTTGTCCTCAGCCCCGCGACGGTTACGTAGGAACCGGCATTGTCGATCTTCAGCAGCAGGTCCTTGCCCTTCTGCGCCACCATGTTGTTTCCTTTCGTTTCAATTGCTGTTGCGGGGGTGCGGCGGGCCTGCTACCAAATGGCTTCCTGCACCTCGCACCCCTGCGATCTCACCATGTCCGACGCCGCCTCCCTGACGTCTCGTGCGCGCCTTATCGGCGTGCTGGCGCTTGGGCAGATCGTCAGCTGGGGCAGCGGTTTCGACATGCTGGCCATTCTCGCGCCACGGATCGGCGGCGAACTGGCGATCGGCAACGAGATCGTTTTTGCCGGCCTCACCATCATGATGCTGATCAGCGCGCTTTGCGGCCCGCTGCTCGGAAGAATGCTCGTCCGTCGCGGCGCGGCCCCCGTGCTGGTGACAGGCTCGGTACTCTTTGCCGCCGGTTTTGCCTTGCTCGCCTTTTCGGGCGGTGTCGCAAGCTATCTTTTCGGCTGGGGCGTCATGGGTTTGGCCGCCACCTGCGGGTTAACGACCGCTGCCCATACCGCCGTGGTGGAACGCGTGGGTGCGCAAAGCGGCCGGTTGCTGACGCTTCTGATGCTGTTCACCGGGCTTTCGGGGGCGGTTTTCCTGCCCGTTACCGCGCTTGTGGAACAGCATCTCGGCTGGCGTGGCACACTTCTGCTCTATGCCTGTCTGCAGCTCTTCGTGCTTCTGCCGCTCTATCTCTTCGTCCTTCCCGGCCGTCCGGCCCGCGAGGACGCAAAACGGCAGGAAACCGACGCGCTTTCGTCCTCGCCGGTCGATACACGCCGGGCTTTTCTGCTTCTGGCGGCCATGACGACGATCAGCGCGTTTACCACCTTCGGCCTGTCGCCGTTGCTGCCGCTGCTGCTCGTTCAGGCGGGTGCAACACAATCGCTTGCCGTGCAGCTGGCGGCGGCGCGCAGTCTGCTTGCAATTACGGCGCGCGGGCTGGATTTCCTGCTTGGGAAACATGGCAACCCCTTTGTCACCGCCATGATCGGTTTCTCTCTTCTGCTCCTGTCACTGCTGCTGTTGCTTGGCTTTGCCCCGGCCATGCCGGCTCTCGTCGGTTTCATCATTTTCTTCGGTTTCGGTGCGGGCGTGCTCACCGTCAGCCGGGCCGTGTTGCCTCTCGCCGTATTTTCCCCGGAAGACTATGGTCTCCAGGCCGCACGCATCTCCCTGCCGCAGAACCTCGCCATTGCCGTTGCACCCGTGATCTTCACCCTGGCGCTCGACCGCGGCGGGGTGGCGACCATGCTTGGCATCGCCGCCGTGCTGATCGCGATTTCGTTTGTGCTGCTTGTTGTCCTGTGGAAAACCGTGCGCCGACAGGGTGCCTGAAACGGCACTATTCCGTCACCGCCCTGAAACGCATCTCGACGACGAAATTCCGGGTCTTCGCCTCTCGCCGCGAGCGGCTGGAGAGAAGACTGAGATTGACGAGAGACACCCCGGCAAGCGGCAGCGCCGCATCATCGAGAAGGCTCGTCACACGAGCGGCGATCTCCCCCGCACCCTTGCGGCCGTTGGCATCGCTCCATATCTGCAGCGATAAAAAATGCTCCTCGGCCTTTTCCGTCGCGGTCGAATAGTCCCGGCTTTCGAGATCATCGATAACGACGCACGGCAGAAGCGCACGCGGCAAAAGCCGATCGACAATGCCGCCGGGAATGAGCGTAATCAGTACCGCATCGCCCGTCAGCCGTGCAAAAATCGCCTGAAGAAGCAGGTTTGCGGCGCTCATCGGCTTTCCTCCTCGCAGCGGCAGACGATGAAACGTCGCGTCTCATCCGGGTCCATCACCGCCCGGATCGCCAGAATGCGGTGGTCCTTGCGAAAGCGCATGCCGGCGGCGATGTCGCCGCGGTAAGCCAGCCAGACGCGGTGGGTGATCGTCACGCCCTCGGCCGAGGCCCGTTCATGCGACGCCTCCGAAACGGGTTCGATCGCAGCCCAGAGCGACCGCAGGAAATTCCAGCTTTCGGCAGCGCCGCCCTGCCCGTCCGGCGTTTCGGTCCGCACCTCCAGCTCCAGCCGCGCCGTCAACTTGCCGGGATCGAGAAAAACAAGGTTCATGTCTCAAAGCCCCAGACGGCAGAAAGGCGCCACCAGCCGCTCGTAACCGGCGGGAATGGCGGCGGGCTGGTTTTCCGGGGCGACCGCACCACGAAAGGCGAACATCTGCGCCACATGCATCAGCATGGCGCGCTTCAGCGTGTCGGGCACATCCGTTCCCGCTTCGCCGTAGCCGGCAATGAAATCGATCTCGATGCCGTTCATCGCCCGTCCGGGGGCCGGCGGATCGCGCAGCCACAGCCTTGCCGGACGCGCCGCGCCATCGAGCAATTTTTCCCCGGCGGTGATGTCCGTCGAGCGCCCGTCACCGTCAAAAACCAGAATCGTTTCGATGGTTTGCACCGGTGTCCTGCCAATCGGAATCACGCCGTTCTCAGGCCACCGGTCGAGATAAAGCCGCCAGGTCTGGCGGATGAGGCAAAGCCCGGTCGTGCGTTCCAGATGCTCGCGGGCGGCGCGGATGAGCGCGGCAAGAAGCGCATCCTCATCGCCGCTGTCGAGACGCAGATGCGCCTTCACCTCGGCAAGCGTCAGCGGCTCCGCCTGCGGCGGATGAATGAGGGCATAGGTCATGGGGTCTCCGAAAGAAGGGTAATCGCATTGGCGAGCGGGTACCGCTTGTTTCTTCTCCCGTCCGGGGAGAAGGTCACGGCAGCGGGATGAGGGGGCAAGGGTGGAGATATTCGGCAACGTTGCCCCCTCATCTGCCCCTTCGGGGCATCTTCTCCCCGGCGGAGAGAAGAAAGGGCGGTCAATTCACCCCGAATTTCACCAGCTTGATCGCCTCGAAATTCTGCACGCCGCCGCCGACGCGTTTGGTGGTGTAGAACAGCACATAGGGTTTGGCCGAATAGGGATCGCGCAGGATGCGCACCCCGGTACGGTCGACGACGAGATAGCCGGCGCGGAAATCGCCAAAGGCGATGGCGAAGCTGTTGGCCGCCACATTCGGCATGTCCTCCGCCTCGGTCACCGGAAAGCCCATCAGCGAGGCCGGCTGGCCGGCGGCGGCGGGCGGGTGCCACAGATAGGCGCCGCTGGTATCCTTGAAGCGCCGTAGCGCCCCTTGCGTCTTGCGGTTCATCAGGAAGGTGCCGTTCTGGCGGTGGCCGGCCTTCAGCGCATAAACGGCATCGAGCAGCACATCCATCGGCCCGGCCGAGGCGAAACCGGCCGAAACGCCGGTCGCGACATAACCGATATTGCCCCAGCTCCAGCCATCATTGGCGACGGCGGCATAGGAGAGGAAACCCCTGGGCTTGTTGACACCATCGCCGGCGATGAAGGCGGCGGCCTCCTGTTCGGCGAAAGCAATGTCCACTTCGGAGGCGATCCAGGCTTCGATATCGACTGCCGCATCATCCAGCAACCCTTGAGTCGCGGCCGGCATGGCGTAAAGCTCCATGGTCGGGAAGGAAAGCTCGGCGAGCTGCGGCGTTGCCGTTTGCGGACGCGCCGCCGTTTCGGAAACCCAGCCCGTCGTCATGCCGCCGGGCGAGAAGGGCTTCTTCAGCACGGCGGCGGAAACCTGCCGCACGGTGGCCAGCGCACGGATCGGCGAAATCGCCGTCATGCGCCGGCCGATCTCGCCATCCGTCTCGTTCGGCAGCAGAAAACCGCCATCGGCCCCGGTCGAGCCGGCAAAGGCCTTGGCCTCCAGATCGCGCAGCGCGCCCTCCTCGCCGCGACGGATATAGGCCTCGAAAGCGGCCTTGTGCTCTTCGGCATCGTGGGAAAGCGCATCCTTGCGGCCAAGCGCGGGGCGCGCTTTCTTGAGCGCCAGATCGTCCATGATCCGGCGGTTGTCGTCGAGCGCCCTGTCGATGCGGTCGAGCTTGTCACGCGTCACGACATCCGCGCCCATCTTGCGCTCGATATCGGCAAGCCGCTGGTCGTTGGTCTCGCGAAAGGCCTCGAAGGCCTCCATGAACTCGTCGAAGGCGGCCGTCACCGTATCGGGCACGGCCTTCACCTGCGGCGCGACGGTCATCGGGGCCGGTTTCGTCATCTGGTCTGTCATGTCGTTTCCTTGTTGGTGATTGTCCGGAAGTCAGCGTTTGGGTGTCGTGTCGAACAACGCGCGGGCGGCGCGGCGCACGGTGCGGACCAGCTCGGTCTCGCGGTCGCGGAAGAAGCGGGCATGCTTGACGTCGGAAACGCGCGCCGAGGGCAGCATCGGGAAGGTCACGACCGAGATTTCCCACAGATCGGCCTCCAGGATGCGCCGGACACCCTGGCTGGCCGCCTTGCCGGAACGCACCGTGCGAAAGCCGATGGACAGCCCGTCCAGCGCCCCGGTCTTCATCAAAGAATGCACCTCGCGGGAGCGGGCGACGCCGGGGGCGAGAACGCCCTCGACATAAAGGCCGCGCTCGTCCTCGCGGATGGTGCGCCAGGCGCCGATGGGCTCGGCCGGATCGTGCTGGTAGAGCATGCGGATACCGGCTGCGCCCCGCTCCTCGATGGAGCGGCGGAAAGCGCCGCGCTCGATGACATCCTGACCGAGATCGACCTCGCCGAAGACGCTGGCATAACCGGAAAAGGTACCGTCGCTGGCAATGCCGCGCAGTTCCAGATTGGCGAATTTGCGCGTGGCGGGACGCGGCCCGCGATAAACGTGCATGGAAAACTCCTGCGATGGGAAGGAAGTGTCAGGCGCGCGGGCGCGCACCGTAACGGTCGGCGATGCGCACCAGCACGCCCAGCCCCCACCACGCGCCCATGCTGGCGGCGGCGGAACCCGCCACCATGATTTCCCGGCCCGAAAGCGCGCCGGCGATATCGAGCTGCTGCACGATCCACAGGCCGATAGGCCCGCCGAAGATCATGCCGCAGGAAACGCCGGTGATGAAACGGCTCGCGGCCTCGCGTTTGCTTTTCGGCAGCAGATAAACGAGCGATACACCCGCGCCCGCCACGGCGCCGGTGATGCGGGCGGCCCAGATGCCGGCCTCATTGGCGAATTCAGACATGGGTAATCATTCC
>QFOL01000430.1 GCA_003241215.1 Agrobacterium fabrum | reverse complement strand
ACGAGGATCTGCCCGAGGACATCAAGCGGATCGGCAATACGATGACGCGCATGCGCATCATGATCGGCCGCCGCATCATCGGCCGCATGGCGCTTGCCAAGCTCGCTCCGGGCCTCGAACTCTCCCATATCGACGTTCTCGATATTCTGCGCCGGGCGGAAGGCGATGTTACCGTGGGTGCGATTGCCGAAGGCATGCGCATCGACCCCTCGCGCGGCAGCCGGGTGGTGGCGGATATGGTGGGGCGCGGCCTGCTGAAACGCGGCGTTTCCCAGGAAGACGGCCGCCGCAGCATTGTCGAAATCACACCGCTCGGCACCAGTCTTTTGCAGGAAATGCGCCGGACCAAGATGAGTGTCATCGAGGACGTGATGGATGGCTGGCCGGCGGAGGATGTGGAGACATTCGCCCGCCTGTTCGAACGCTTCATCGACCGTTTCGAATATCGTCTGTCGCCGGATACGGACGTCTTCACGGATCAGAAAAAATCATAGTTGGCGCTGCGATCCGCAACTTCACTTTAAGAGGGTGAGACCGTAACGTGCCGCGCATCGAACTGGTCAAGGGGTAATTTCGATGTTGACGATCTACGGTGTCTACCGTTCCCGTGCCACGCGCACGCTGTGGCTTGCGGGTGAACTGGGCATAGAATTCAAACATGTGCCCGTGATACAGGCCCGCCGCCTTGCCGATCCGCTGGCGGCGGATGCGCCGCTCAACACGCTCTCCCCGGCCTTTCTGGCCATCAACCCGATGGGCACCATTCCCTGCATCGAGGATGACGGCATGGTGCTTTACGAATCCATGGCGATCAATCTCTACCTCGCCCGCAAATATGGCGGACCGCTTGCACCCGTCGACCTGAAAGAAGATGCGGCGATGCTGCAATGGTCCTTCTTTGCCGCCACCGAAGTCGAAAGCAATTCGCTGAAGATTTCTTCCGCCATTGCCGAGGGGCTCTCGGAAGGCGATGCCGGCAAGGCCGTGATCGATGTCGCCGCCCGGCTGCTTAAGCGCCCCTTCCGGGTGCTGGAGCAGCATCTCTCCAGCCACGACTATCTGGTGGGCGACCGTTTCACCGTCGCCGATCTCAACACGGCGGAAATCGTTCGTTACGCGCAGGGCCACAAGCCGCTGTTCGACGCCCATCCGGCGCTGAAAGCCTGGCTGGATCGTTGCCAGGCCCGCACGGCGTTCAAGACCATGTGGGATACCCGCGCGGCCGAGGCGGCCTGAGCGGTTAAGCCGCTTTTCCCTCCGTCATGCCGGACCTGATCCGGCATCCAGCCAGCCCAAGTCCTTGGGCTGAAAGGACTCTCTCGCCGCGCAGACGCGCGTCGGCTGGATTCCGGCTCAGGGCCGGAATGACGGAAATACTGGGCCACTCAGCCCCTCTCTCCCTCCAGCGCCCGCTGCACCGCCGGGCGGTCGTTCATGCGGCGGAAATGGTCGTGCACCTTCGGGAAGCGGGCAATATCCACGCCATCGCTTTCCAGCCAGCCGGACATGACGAAAAGATAGGGATCGGCAACCGAATAGGCGGTGCCCAGAACCCATGGGCCGTGCAGCATGCCGTGCTCGATCAGTTCGAAGCACTCGCCCATGGTCTGCGGCACCTTGGCTTTCATATCCGCAAGAGAACTATCCTCATTCGCCCAGCGGCTGCCGCGCCGGCCATGCGCGTGGGCGACATGCACGGTGGAGGAAATGAAGGCGTTGAAGGACTGCATCAGCGCGAATTCGAATGGATCATCGAGCGGTGCGAGCTTCTTCTCAGGCGCCATCTGCGCGATGAAGGTGAGGATGGCGGGCGTCTCCGTCAGGACACCGCTTGCCGTGGCCAGTGCGGGCACGCGGCCCTTCGGATTGATCTTTAAAAATGCCTCGGAGCGTTGCTCGCCCTCCGCGAAATTGACGCGGTGGGCCTTGTAAGGCAGGCCGGATTCCTCGAGCACGATATGGCTGGCGCGGGAGCAGGAACCGGGGGAGAAAAACAGTGTGAACATGGATATGCGACCTCCAAAGCAATGAAGCGCCCGTTTCTTCCTCATGCGGACGCCGCCCTTCGGCGGCCATGGGATGGCCGCCACACGCAGGGCACGTCATCATCGTGCCCGCAACCGGCCGCGTCAAAGGTTATTTAAAGACCGACGACGCGGATATCGCCGACATGGATGCCGTTCCAGTTGCGCATCTGCCGGTTCGCCATGCCGCTCAAGGCCTGCTGCTCGGCGCTGCCTTCATCGAAATAGCGCGCAAGCAGCGCCGAGACCACGGCTTCCGCCGCCCGCGTCGTGCCGTCTTCGCATTTCACCGCCATGGCAATGCCCTTTTCCGGCAGGGCGGCGACGAAGACGCCTTCAGCGCCAGTCTTTGCGAAGATTTTTCCCGGTGCGATCTGCATCAGTTTCGTGCAGGCGCGGCCGGTGCCCGCCACGTAAAAGGGCTCCACCATGCAGGCCTCGACGAGACGGCGCGAGGCTTTCGCACGGCCCGGTTCCAGCCCTCTGCCCGTCGCCATTTTCGCGAAACCATGCGCCAGCCCTTTGAGCGGAACGGCATAGGTGGGGATGGAGCAGCCATCCACGCCGCAATTGTCCTGGCCGAGAGCAGCACCCGTCAGGCTTGCCATCGTGGCGCGGATTTCCTGCTGCAACGGATGATCGTAACCGACATAGCCCTTGGGGTCGGTGCCGGTGTGGCAGCAGGCGCAGATGAAGCCCGAATGCTTGCCGGAGCAATTATTGTGAAGCGCCGTCGGCTTTTCCAGCGTGCGGGCCTGATGGATGATGGTTTTCTGGTCGGAAGACCAGTGCGCGCCGCATTCCAGC
>QFOL01000429.1 GCA_003241215.1 Agrobacterium fabrum | reverse complement strand
GCCGGGGAGAAGGTGGCCCGAAGGGTCGGATGAGGGGGCAACGTTGCCGTATCTCACCACCCTTGCCCCCTCATCCCGCTGCCGCGGACTTCTCCCCCTCGGGGAGAAGAAACAAGTGGCGCCGACACCGCCTGTGCAATTGCCGGGAGCCCCCTCCCCACGGTTGCAATAATAGCGTAACGTGCTTTCGCGCCCCTCTTTCCGAATGCGCGCGTATCTGAGTTTCGGAGACTGTCCCGCGTGATCGAATATGCCATTCTCTTCGGATTGGGTTTTCTCACCGCAACCCTGCTGGCCCTGCTGATCGCACCCGCGATCCACCGCCGCATCGTCGCCTATACGGAAAACCGCATACGCGCGACGATGCCCATCAGCCCGCAGGAAGTGCGCGCCCAGAAGGACATGGCGCGTGCGCTCTACGCCGCCGAAAACGCCAAGGTCCGCCAGGAACTGGATACGGAACGGGAAAAGAACACCTCGCTGCGCCTCGCCAACGAGGCCGCCTCCAGCGATGCCTATCGTCTCGGCGAACAGAACCGCAGCTTCTCCCTGAAAATCGAGGAGCTGACGCTGGAAATCGGCGAATTGCGCGCGGCCCTCGATGCCGCCGAAGAACACGCCGGCGCCGTACAGGCGAACCTTACACAACAGGAGCAGGCCGCCAACGAGCGCGCCGGCCAGATGTCCGATCTCACCGCCCGCCTCACCAATCTGACGCGCGAGCTGGATGATTCGAAAATCCTCGCCGCCACCCGCGATCTCGAAGCCGAGCAGGCCAAGCAGAGCGCCACACGTTTCCGCAAGGAAGGCGAGACCGCCAGCCGCGAATTGCAGGACGTGGCGGCCCGCAACAAGGAGGCGATGACCGCGGTTGCCCGCGAAAGCCGCAAGGTCACCCGGCTAGAGGAACAGGTCGCGACCGTCATGGCGAAAAATGCCGATCTCGACACGATGCTGACGCTGCGCAATCAGGAAGTCGCCCGCCTCAAGGAACAGCTTGCTGCAACCGGCGGCCGCGCCAACGACATGATCATCCGCCTGCCGAACCCTGCCGCGCCGGTCGAGAAAACGGTTAGCCCGCCGCAACCGGCGGCCCCTGCCCCGGCCGCCGCGCTTGAAACCGCACCCGCCACCGAAGAAGAGGCGGCACCGGCGATGGCCGCAGAGGAGCCAGCCCCCCCGGTCGTGACGGAGCCAGCGGCGTCGCAAGGTCTGGAGCAGGAAATCGAGGATATCCGCAATCAGGGCACTGCGCTCACCGAACGCCTGCTGAATGTGCGCGGCACCGGCAATGACGAACCCATCCGCCGCGAAATCGCAAGGATCGCCGCCGAGATGATCGCACTCACCGCCGCACAGGAGGGCGAAAAATCGCCGATTCCGGGGCTGCTCGCCAAGGCCTCCGGCTCATCGGGACGGGAGAGCCTTGCGAAACGGGCGAAGGTGGTGATGGAGAAGCGGGAACATTAGGTCTGGAGGGCGCATCACCCCCCTCTGCCCTGCCGGGCATCTCCCCCACAAGGGGGGAGATCGGCAAGAAGCACTAACATCACTTCATTCGCAAACGTCGAAATGGCCGAAACCTGGCCGCTTGTCGATCTCCCCCCTTGTGGGGGAGATGCCCGGCAGGGCAGAGGGGGGTAAGCCGCATACGCCTCGGCATCACACCCGCCCCATAACCCCCGCCATCTGATAAAGCGCCAGCCCCGAAGCCGTCCCCGCATTCAGGCTATCCAGCTGCGGCGACTGCGCAATCCGTGCGGTATGAAACCGCGAGAGCACCGATTGCGGCAGCCCCTCGCCTTCCGTGCCGATCACCAGCGCCATGCGCTCGGAACGGGGAATATCGCGGATCTCGGTTTCGCCACCCGGCGAAAGGCTCCAGATCGCAAAACCGGCCTCGGAAAGCCGCTCCAGCATCGCCACCGCCCCGCCGCCGCGATGCCAGGGAACCGAAAGCACCGAGCCGACGGAAACGCGCAGCGCCTTGCGATAAAGCGGATCGCATGAGGTCTCGTCCAGCAGCACCGCATCGGCATAAAACGCCGCCGCATTGCGGAACATCGCCCCCAGATTATCGTGATTGGAAATGCCGCAGCCGACAAGCACCAGCGAAGAGGCGGGAAGTGCCGCCGTCATCTCTTCCAGTCCGCGATCCTGAACCCGCCGCCCGAGCGCCAGAATGCCGCGATGCAGGTGGAACCCGACAATGCCATCCAGCACCGGCGCTTCCGCCACATAAACAGGCACATCGTCAGGGAAATCGGCAAGGATATCCGCGACGCCCGAAAGCCGGTTTTTGAGGATGAGGATGCTCTCGGCCGCAAAGGCGCCGCCCGCTTTATGGGCGGCGGCCAGCATGCGCAGCACTACCGTGCCTTCGGCAATGAAGCGGCCCTGACGCCCGGTCAGGTCGCGCTCGCGAATATCGCGAAAGGCGGCGATGCGCGGATCGGCCGGGTCCTCGACCGGGATCAGCGCCCGCCCGTCCAGCAGCTTATTGGCCTCACTGGCCATCAACAGTCACATCGGCGAGGAACCGGCCGGCCGCGACGTTGAAGACCAGCGCCTTGCGGGTGCCGTTGGCGAGCCGCCCGTAAAACAGCATGTCGCCGCCGGAATAGCTGACATTGTCAATCACAAAGCCCTGCGGCAGGCTGGCGGTAACGGCCAGCGGCCCGTTGCCGGTGGGAACCGCGAGGTTCGGCGCTTCGCTCTGCGTCTGGACGGCCTTTGACGGCCCCATCGCCTTGTAGACAACCGCACCGAAGACAGCCATAAGGCTGATAAACATCACGGAGCCCGACACGATCTGCAAACGGATCATCTTGCGG
>QFOL01000428.1 GCA_003241215.1 Agrobacterium fabrum | reverse complement strand
CAACTCATTCCAGATGACTTCCTGACGACCGAAATAGGCGAAGAGGCCGATGGGCAGCGGCATATATTCGGTCTTGGAATTGAAGGTGAGCGCGAAGATGAACTGCTGGGCATAAGCGCCGATGAAAGTGGTGATGGAGACAACGGCGATACCAGGCATCGCCAGCGGCAGGATCACCCGGCGGAAGGTGTAGAAATAGCTCGCGCCATCCACATAAGCCGCCTCTTCCAGTTCCCGCGGAATACGCAGCATGTAGGTGCGCAGCAGCCAGATGGCGGTCGGGATCAGGAAGGCCGCACCGGGAATGATCATCGCCAGATAGGTATTCAGCACACCCATGTTGCGCATCAGCCGGTAAAGCGGAATCAGAAGCACCGCGCCGGAGAACATGTTGATCGCCAGAAATGCGCCGAGCAATTGCCCGCGACCGCGAAACTGGAACCGGGCAAAGGCATAGGACGCCGGAACCACCAGAAGCAGAACGATGATCGTCGAGATCGTCGAAATGAAGAAGGAGTTGAAGACGTAGCGGGCAAAGCCCGGAACGCTGACCCACATCGTGCGATAGGCTTCGAAGGAACCGTTTGTCGGCCAGAACTTGTAAGGCGAGGAAAACAGCAGGCTGAGCGGTTTCAGCGAAACCAGAAATCCTTCGACGAAGGGCGCCAGCACGAAGGTCAGGAACACGGCGATACCGCAATAGATCCCGACGATTTCATACCACCTGTAGCGGTTGATCATCGCATTCTTGTCGGTCATCGGCTGGCCTCCTGCGAGATGCGGCTGGTGATGCGGAAATAGAAATAGGTGAAGATCGACAGGAAGATGCAGATCAGCACGGCGCGCGCCGCACCCTCACCGTATTTGTAGGAGCCGATCGCCGTCTTGTACGTGTCGATGATCATGGTCGTGGTCTGGCCGGTCGGGCCGCCCTGCGTCAGGATCCAGATGATATCGAACGAATTGAAAGTCGAAATCAGCGAAATCATCGACATGGTAATCATGGCGGGCAGCATCAGCGGCAGCGTGATACGGCGGAAGCGATAGAAGCGGCTTGCCCCGTCCGTCCACGCGGCCTCGTAGAGATCCTGCGGAATAGCCTGGATCGCCGCTAGCAGATAGAGCGTCACCATCGGCACGCCGATCCACACGTCAGTGATGATCGTCGCCCAGAAGGCCGTGTTGCCATAAGCAAGGAAAGCAACAGGCCCATTCACAAGCCCGAGATTTTGCAGCACGCCGGAAATCATACCGAACTGGCCGTTATACATCCAGCCCCACATGAAGATGCCGATAGCCATCGGCACGATCCATGGCGGCATGGTCAAAAGGCGAAACAGCGCCCGGCCGGGAACGGCCGAGTTCAGAAGCACCGCACCAAATGTGCCGATGATCATCTTTATCGAGACGGAAAAGAACGTCCAGATAAAGGTCCGCGTGATGACATCGGCAAAAGTCGCGTTGAAAATCTTCTCGTAATTGATGAATCCCACCCAGTTCGTCGTTTTTCTAAGCGACGCATCGGTGAAGGACAGGATGAAGGTATCGACGAGCGGATAAGCAACGATAACCGTGATGTATAAAAGCGCCGGCAGAAGAAGAAGCCAGGCAAAGACGACCGCGCTGCGTTTCGCATCCATTGCGCCGCCCCCTCAAGCCGATTTCACGGCGGGGGATTTGGGCTGCCCGTGCAACGCTAGATCATACTCCTCCCACACCGGCTTGAGATCGATCACCTTGCGGCCATGGCGCGCTTCATCCATGGCAAGCGCCAGAATACCGGCCTCGATTGCGTCGAGCGCGGAAACCGGCAAGGGCGCACCCTTGACGATATGGGCGATCACATCCTCTGCCATCTGCTCATCGGCGCCATAATGCTGGGAAAGCGTGGTCGCCGCCGAATAGGTCTTGGCCACGGTCTTCTCATTGGTGCGGGCATTGTGCACGTTGAGGAAGCCGCGCACGAAATCGCCCTCGGCCATGCCCTTGGCGCCAATGACGCAGAAGCGGCGGAAATCATCGGGAACGTTGAGATTGGTATGGAACGCAAGCGAGGCGCCGTTCTCATATTCGACGATGGCCGTCTGGTAGTCGATGATGTCGCCGTCGCTGTCGAACACCTTGTCGGAGCCCATCCAGCCGCTTGGCTTGCGATGGTAAACCTCCATGTCGTTGATGCCGTCATTCTGCGGCGCGTTTGCCGGCGTGAAGCTCTTGCGCCCGCCGAAGCTCGAGACGAAACGCGGTCGCGCACCGACCACGCCATTATAGAGGTCGAGGTCGTGGCAGCATTTTTCCAGCATGAAGGAGCCGGAATAATTCTCGTAACGCCGCCAGTCGCGCATGAAGAATGCGCCGTGATAGGGCGGGATGTGCTCCGAGGCCTCGATGGAAACGACATCGCCCAGTTTGCCCTCGGCCTGCGCAGCGCGCAGATCGCGGTAGAGCGGGGAATAGCGCAAAACCAGACCCACAAGCAGACGCTCGTGACCGTGCTTGTTGAGCAGCCGGGCGAGCTCGAGGCTTTCCTCGATACTGACGACGATGGGTTTTTCCGAGAAGATGGTGCAGCCGGCCTCAAGCCCGATGCGGATATGCTCCAGATGCATGTGGTTCGGCGAGCCGATCATCAAGAGATCGAATTTTTCGTTTGTGATCAGCGCCTCGGGACTATCGTAAGCCTTGCCGGCTGAAATGCCCTTTTCCCGCAGGCCCGGCAGGCCGGCAGGCGCAGGATCGACGTAACCGACGATCTCGAAATCCTTGTCGATCTCATGAAAAACGTAGCCCAGATAACCGAGACGGAATCCGAGTCCGATAATTCCCACCTTCATGAACTTT
>QFOL01000072.1 GCA_003241215.1 Agrobacterium fabrum | reverse complement strand
TCGATCAGGGGCATGGAACGGTACTTTTCGTCACGGTTCGAGCGGCTGCATCATTTCGATGCGGTTTCCGAAGGGATCATGGACATAAAACCGGTGATACCCTTCAAGCGGCTCATCCTCAACCACATGGCAGCCTGCTGTTTCAAGTGTTTTTCGCAAGGCTGCCATATCATCGACCAGAAAGGCCGGATGGGCTTTTTTCGCCGGGCGGAAATCCTGCTCGACGCCGAGATGCAGTTTTATCGAACCCCGGCTGAACCAGCACCCGCCGCGCGCGGCCAGATTGGCGGGCTTGGCCTGCTCCGCAAAACCGAGCAGGCCGCCATAGAAAGAGCGCGCCTCATCTTCGCGGCCCGCCGGCATCGCCAGCTGAACATGGTCGAGCGCAAGGATCGCCATGGCCTTAACGCCCTTCGGCAGCGCGGCGAACGTCCTCTGCCTGATGCTCCAGAATCTCGCGGACCTTCGCCACCAGATCCGCCTCCAGTACGGTGACCTGCGCCACGCGCGCCTCGCGCCAGCTGGCATTGTCCTCGATCTCGCCGGAGAGACGCTTGCCTTCGATCAGATCCTTGATCTGCACCACACCTTCGGCACGCTCGTCACCACCCTGGATGATGGCAATGGGCGAGCCGAGGCGGTCGGCATATTTCAGCTGGTTGCCGAATTTCTTCCAGTTACCCTGATACATTTCCGCGCGGATGCCCTCGGCGCGCAGCGCCTGCGTGAATGTCTGGTAACGGCCCATGCTTTGCACATCACCGTCCATGACCGTGATCAGGACAGGTGCGAGCGGCTTGACCTGACCGAGCTTGCCGAGGTTCTTCAGCGCCGTCATCAGGCGCGAAACGCCGATGGAGAAACCCGTCGCCGGAACCGGCTGGCCCATGAAGCGCGAAACGAGGCCGTCATAACGGCCGCCACCGCCGACGGAGCCGAATACGACCTTTTCGCCCTTTTCGTTGGTGACGTCGAACGTCAGTTCGGCTTCATAGACCGGGCCGGTATAATATTCGAGGCCGCGAACGACCGAGGGGTCGATCTTGATGCGCGTCGCATCGTAACCGGCGCTGGTGACCAGAGCGCCGATAATGTTCAGCTCCTCAACACCTTCCTCGCCTTTCGAGGTGCCCGCGACCAGTTTCGCCAGATCATCGGCGCTTGCCGCATAATCCTTGATACCGACGAAAAACAGCACCTTTTCGATCTGCTCCTCGCCAAGACCAGCGCCCTTGGTGAAATCGCCGGATTCATCCTTGCGGCCGGGGCCGAGCAGCAGCTTCACACCGTCGGGACCGAACTTGTCGAGCTTGTCGATGGCGCGCAGAACGTTGAGGCGGCGACCGGCATTGTCCTCGCCGCCGAGGCCGATGGCTTCCATGACGCCGTCGAGCACCTTGCGGTTGTTGACGCGGATGACATAGTCGCCGCGCTTGATGCCGAGCGCTTCCAGCGTATCGGCCATCATCATGCACATTTCCGCATCGGCCTGCACACCGGCGGCGCCCACCGTATCGGCGTCGAACTGCATGAACTGCCGGAAGCGGCCGGGGCCGGGCTTTTCATTGCGGAACACGTAACCGGCGCGGTAGGTGCGGTATGGCAGCTGGATTTCGTTAAAGTTTTCCGCGACATGGCGGGCGAGCGGCGCGGTCAGATCGTAGCGCAGGCTCATCCATTGGTCGTCATCGTCCTGCAGCGAAAACACGCCTTCGTTCGGGCGGTCGCTATCGGGCAGGAACTTGCCGAGCGCATCGGTATATTCGAACAGCGGGGTTTCCACCGGATCGAAGCCGTAAAGCTCGTAGACCCTGCGGATCTTCTCGATCATCTCATTGGTGGCATGAATATCGGCAACCGAGCGATCCACGAAGCCGCGCGGCAGGCGGGCTTTCAGTTTCTGAGGCTTTTTTGCTTTTTCGCTCATGGGGCTGGTCCGATATTTTCCTGAAATCAAGCCGGTGTATTAGAGGATGAAGCCCGGTGCGGCAAGCCGCAAAGGCTCCGGTTTTACTGGCCGGCGCAGGCAAGCGGTGCTATATGGGATACATGTATCCCAATTCGGATCGGGAAGGACGCGACCCATGAGCAAACAGACGGCCATTCGCCTGCCTGATGAGACCTATGAGCGGCTGAAAGCGCTGTCCGAGCGCACCGGCCGCACATCCGCCTATTACATCCGCGAGGCGATCGAGAAACATATCGAGGATATGGAGGATCTCTATCTTGCGGAAGAGGCGACGCGACAGCGCATCGCCAACAAGGAGCGCACCTATACTCTGGAAGAAGTGATGCGCGATCTTGACCTGGAGAATTGAATTCCAGCGGGCTGCCGTCAAACAGCTGGGCAAGTTGACGAAGAGCGACGCCAATCGCGTCGTTTCCTTTCTGGCAGACCGGATTGCCGAAGATGACAATCCCCGCAGAACAGGCGCCGCCCTGCAAGGTTCCGAACTCGGAAATTTCTGGCGCTACCGGGTGGGCGATTACCGCATCATCTGCGATATACAGGATCACAAGCTCGTCGTGCTGGTGGTCGAAATCGGCCATCGCCGTGAAATCTACCGATAGGCATTCATGATCCTCGAAGCCCTGCAATATGCCGCCACACACACGGTCACGCCGAAAGAATTCCGGCCGCATATCCGCTATTCCGTCAACCTCTGGGCGCGCGCCAACCGCTGCGCCAAAGCCTGGGCGGAGCATGAAAACAACAGCCGGCAATTCGTGCTGCAATCGGCCAGAAAGCTGAAGCAGCGGCGAACGGCGGTGGTGCTGGGCTCGGGCCTGCTGCGCGATGTGCCCCATGACGCGCTGGTGGCGATGTTCGATACCGTCGTTCTCATCGATCTGGTGCATCTCGCCAGCGTGCAGGCGAAGCTGCGCCTCAACGCCAAAAAGAATGTCCGTATCGCCAACCGCGATCTCTCCGGTTTCGACGATATTCTCGCCGGCAAAGAACCGGAACCGCTCGATTTCCTGCGGCGGGTGCCCTATCTCGATCTCGTCGTCTCAGCCAATCTCCTGTCGCAGATCGGCACAGGCGCACGCCATCGGCTGGAGCGGGAAAAGATCACGAATGCGCCGGAGGATTTTTTGCCGAGGCTCATTCAGACGCATCTCGATGCACTGGCCGGGCTGCCCTGCAAGGCCTGCCTGGTGACGGACACCTCTTTCGAGGTTATCGGGAAGGACGGCAGCCGGCTCCAGCAGGAAGACCTGCTGCATGGTGTCGATCTTCCCGCAGCTGCCGCCGCGTGGCAATGGCCGCTCGCGCCTTTGGGGGAAGAAAGCCGGGATTATCGCATCGTGCATCACGTCATCGCGCATGAGTTGACCTGAGCGTCATGCTTATTCCACAATTTTCTCGGTAAAGTCGCGTCATGCATTTGATGGTCCGTACTTTGATGTTTCTCGCCTGCCTGCTTTACGGTGCAATGCCCGTGCAGATGGCGATGGGCATGCAGGCGACCGCCGGCATGGATGTTGCCTCGCAACCCGCGATGAACCATCAGAGCAGCCACACAAATCACGCCGGAGATCGAGACATCGATGCCGAAACCCATGGGCAGGCGGTAGCCAAGACCCATGGATCAGGCATTGGCGATTGCTGCCCGCACGGTGACAACGCCGCTCATCCCGGTTCCTGCGCCGCCTGCCTGATCGTGGTGCCGCGAACCATCTTTGCCGATGCCGGCCGGATGATCTTTGCCTATCCGAAGCCGCAGCGTGGCATTATCTTCAACGGCAAGGCTTTCGCGCCGCCACTACCGCCTCCCCGCGCCTGACACCCGATTTTTTCAGACAATCCATCGAAAAATCTGTCAGACACAGGAAGGATAATCCATGCCTATCAAGACCATCACGCTCGCCGCCGCTTTCGCAGCCGCCCTCGCCATGCCCGTTTTCGCACAGGATGCGGGCGGCCATGCCGGACACAACATGTCAAACGCTGCCGCAAGCGAAACCGATTCCACCAAGGCCTTCATGGAAGCCAGCAAGAAGATGCATGGCGATATGGCCATCGATTATAGCGGCGATGCCGATGTCGATTTCGTGCGCGGCATGATCCCGCACCATCAGGGCGCGATCGATATGGCGAAGGTCCAGCTGGAATACGGCAAGGATCCGGAAATCCGCAAGCTGGCCGAAGAGGTCATCAAGGCGCAGGAAGCCGAGATCGCCATGATGAAGGCCTGGCTGAAATCCAAGGGCAAGTGATTGACGCTGACGAAGGCGGAGCGCCGGTTGCGGCGCTCCCCTTTTCTTCTCCCCGCCAGGGAGAAGGTGGCCCGAAGGGTCGGATGAGGGGGCAAGCTCTCGGTCTATCGCTGAGGTCGCCCCCTCATCCCGCCGCCGCGACCTTCTCCCCCTCGGGGAGAAGAAACAAGCGGCAGCGCCAGTCGCGCCATGCTCCGCTCGCCCTAAAGCCCCGCAAGACCGGCCTTGTAATCCTCTGACGCCGCCCGGCTGAGGCGCTCCAGTTCCATGGCCGCCCGGCTGGTATGGCGTTCCTTGTGACGCAACAAAGCGAAGTTGCGGGCGGGCAGATCGATACCGGCGCGCACGAGCAATCCCTGCCGCAGGAACAGGGATGCCACCGAAGCGGAGACGGCCGTGGCCGCGCCGCCGGAGCGTGCCGCCATCACCACCGCCTCGTTGGACGGCAGTTCGAGCATGACGGAAAGCTCGCCGGGGTCCACGCCCATCTGCCGCACCGCCGCCTCGAAGGCGGAGCGGGTGCCGGAACCCTGTTCGCGCAGCACCCATGAGGTGCCATAGAGCATGTCGAGTGCGGTGAGATAACGGCCATCGGCGAAGGGGTGGGCCGAACCGGTGACGACCAGCAGCTTGTCGGAGACGACGGGTTGCACCATCAAGGCCGGCTCGTCGATCCTGCCTTCGATGAAACCGACCTCCGCCAGACCGTCGAGCACCGCCTGCGTCACCGTCTTGGTATTGCCGATATCGAGCCGCACGCTGACGCCGGGATAGAGCTTCTTGAACTGCATCAGGATCGGCGGCAGCCAGTAGCTCGCAATGGTCTGGCTGGCGCAGACGGTGATTTCGCCGCGCGTCAACCCGCCCATTTCAGAGAGAATCAATTCCGCATTGCGCACACGCGCCAGCGTCGCCTTGGCTTCGCCCAGAAACGCCCGGCCGCTTTCTGTCAGTTCAATGTTGCGGCCGACGCGATGGAACAGCTCGACATTATAAAAGGCCTCGAGATTCTTGATCGCTGAGCTGACGGCCGACGCAGTCAGACCGATGGCTTCGGCGGCCCTCGTCAGGTGCTCACGTTCGGCAACGGCGATGAAGATGCGGAGCTGTTCAAAAGTCATGGCTTTTCATTCGATTTTATCGAATAATATCTGCCATATTATTTGATAGAATAAAACAGGCGGCTGCGGCATTGTCTGGCCATGGCACAACATCGCACCCTTACCCATCCCTTTCAGTTTTCGCTTCGCTGGCTCACCCCGCTTCTGCCGGGCATTCTCCTCTGTGCGGCGGTCAGCTGCGCCGCCATTCTGGCGGAGCGCTTTCAGGTGCGGCTCGCCGGCCACGCCTGGCTTGGCGATCTTGTGCTTGCCATTCTGATCGGAACGCTTTTGCGTTCGCTTGTGTCACTGCCGGCTGTCGCTTCGGCCGGCATCAAGTTCAGCGCCAAGACGTTGCTCGAAATCGCCGTGGCGCTTCTCGGCGCATCGCTCAGCCTCTCCATTCTCAAGGGCGCAGGCGGCTTGCTGATTGGCGGCATTGCGCTGATCGTCGCGCTGTCGCTGATCGCCAGCTATGCCGCCGGGCGAATGCTGGGCCTGCCGCCCAAGCTCGCGACGCTGATCGCCTGCGGCAACTCCATCTGCGGTAATTCCGCCATTGCCGCCGCAGCACCCGCCATTGGCGCCAAGCCGGAAGATGTCGCCGCCTCGATTGCCTTCACCGCAGTTCTCGGCGTCGCCGCCGTATTGTTGATGCCGTTCCTGCCGCAGCTCCTCGGCCTCGATGCAACCCAATATGGCATCTTCGCCGGCCTGACGGTCTATGCCGTGCCGCAGGTTCTGGCCGCCACCGCCCCGCTCGGCGCGATTGCCGTGCAGACCGGCACCATCGTCAAGCTCATCCGCGTGCTGATGCTGGGGCCTGTCATCGCCACCCTCTCCGTCATCCATGGCCGCTCCGACAAGGGCCGCCTGAGATTGCAGCAGATGGTTCCGTGGTTCATCGTCGGCTTCGTGCTGATGATCATGGCCCGGTCCTTCGGCCTCATTCCCGAAGTCGTGCTTGGCCCCGTCGCCTCGCTCTCCAACATCCTCACCATCATGTCGATGGCGGCGCTGGGTCTCTCTGTCGATATTCGCAGCCTTCGCCATGCCGGCGGCAAGGTCATCGTCGCCGCCAGCCTGTCGCTGGTGCTGCTGGGCGTTCTGAGTTTCGGCCTGATCGTGCTGACTCAGACGGCCTGAGCCCCTGGAGAAACCGTTATGCCCCGGTGCTGACCGTCAGCGTGTAATGTGCGCCGAGACCGCGGCGCGGTGATCCCAGGATCAGCGTCGGGCGGATCAGCCATTCCGTATCCGCCTTCGGCGTCAGTGTCGCAACCTTGCCCTGGGAATCGCTGAAGAAGATCGCGTCCTCATCCGGCGTTGAAAAATCGAAGATCGCCATCAGGACAAACTCGCTGGAGGCGGCGAGTTCGACTTTCACCGTCTGCCCCGCCTTCACCTTCAGGCGATAGACATCGCCGCGCCCGCGCCGGGTCCATCCATCCAGTTTCAGCGGTCCGGCCGGTGGCAGGGTCACTTCCCTCAGCCGTTCACCGTCATCAAGCCAGATGCCGTCGACATTGCGGCCTTCCGCAAAGGAGGGATGCGGCACGGCGGCCACGGCCATGGTGAGAGCCAGAAGAAGGGAGGTTGCCTTCATGGACGTATAAACTCCCGCCGCAGGGCCTCTATCGGCTGGCGGCAATGACAGCCTTCGATATGGTCGTTGACCATACCCATGGCCTGCATGAATGCATAGACGGTCGTCGGGCCGACGAAAGTCCAGCCCCGCTTCTTCAAATCCCTGGAAAGCCGGATGGAGGCGGCGCTGGTGGGGTTGGCCCTTAATGTCGCATAGTCCAGCCTTTGCGGCCTTTCTGCGGCGGCGGGTTCGAAACCCCAGAAATAACGGGCGAGCGAACCGAATTCATCCCGCAACGCCACGGCGCGGCCGGCATTGTTGATGGTCGAGACGATCTTGCCGCGATGGCGGATGATACCCTTGTCACCGAGGCAGCGCTCGATATCGGCTTCGCCGAATTCCGCCACTTTTTCGAACTCGAAATTGGCGAAAGCGAGACGGAAAGCCTCGCGCTTGCGCAAAACCGTCAGCCAGGAAAGCCCGGACTGGAAGCCTTCAAGACAGATCTTCTCGAAAAGCCGGCGATCGTCGGTGACGGGATAACCCCATTCCTCGTCGTGGTAACGGCTGTAATCCGCAAGCCCCTGCTGCCAGAAACACCGCACAAGGCCATCCGCGCCCGTTTCAAGTCCCGCTTCATTCATTCCGTAAAAACCCTTTTCCGCTCTCGCCCACAACCGGTCCAAGCGGCGCTTACCACTCATTCACCACGTTTCAAAACCGGGCGCTAACCTTAAATCCAGCTTTCCCTAATCAAGCGCTTTTTAATGAACAGCTATTTACGATTCGCTGGCGTCGAGGTGCGAACGTGTCCGGCAAAGCGGGTGAACAATCCCGCCATTTCCATTGTTGCGACATCCCGCAGAGAGAGTCCACCCGATGACGATGAAGTCCGTTTTTATGGCGCTGAGCCTCGTTTCCACCCTCGCCGCCCCGGCCGCCATGGCCAGCGAGCGTTATCGCGAGCGCCCGCCCGTCGTCGTCAGCCCGGATCTTTCCGCTCCCTGGGTTACCCAGCTCGGCGGCCGCGGCAATGTGCGCCCCGTGGTCTATCCGCGCGCGCCGGCCGCACGCCAGCCGTTCTTCCAGCAACGCCAGGCCGCCATGCCGCAGCGCCCCAGCTCCGGCGTCACATCGCAGCGCCCGGCACGGGTGCAGAATGCCGCCGTCCGCCCCAATGCGCCGGTGCGCACCCAGATCGCGCCGCAATTCCTGCCGCAGATCGTCACCTACCCGACCAATGAAAAGCCAGGCACCATCGTCATCGATACGCCGAACCGTTTCCTCTATCTCGTGCTCGCCGATGGCAAGGCCCGGCGTTATGGCGTCGGCGTCGGCAAGCCCGGCTTCGAATGGGCTGGAACCCACAAGGTGACCCGCAAGGCGGAATGGCCGAGCTGGACCCCGCCGAAGGAAATGATTACCCGCGAGGCGGCCAAGGGACACTACCTGCCGGCCTTCATGGAAGGCGGCCCGGCCAACCCGATGGGCGCCCGTGCCATGTATCTCGGCTCGACGCTCTATCGCATCCACGGCACCAACCAGCCATGGACCATCGGCAGCAACAATTCCTCAGGCTGCATCCGCATGCGCAACGAGGATGTCACCGATCTCTACGAGCGCGTAAACGTCGGAACCAAGGTCATAGTGATATGATGGCAACGGTTGCGCCATTCCGGCCGCTTCCGGGCCGGCATGGCGGCGTATCCGCTTGAATTGCCGCCTTTCGGCGGTACAATCCGCCTCACTTGCATTGAATGAAACTTGGCGGGGGACGCCAGGCGCCGGACCTCTCTCAGGGGGATGACGGAACGGCCTTAAGACGGGTGGTCAACTGACCGCCCGTTTTTCGTTTCTGTCATTCAAATGTTATCAAAAAACGGTTTGGTGAATTACTGATATCAATCTGGATTCACTTCATGCCGCGCCATACTTTATTTGTTTGCGCCCTGCTCCTCAGCGGCGTTTCCTTCTCTGCCGCAATCGCGGGCGAATTTGAAATTTCCGGTTATGGCGGCTGGCAAAGCGCGCCGCACAGCGACGTGACGGTTTCCGACGGGCCGGATTTCCGGGCCGGATGGGAAGGCAAGTCGTTTTCCAATCCGCCCTATTGGGGCGTGCGCGGCACCTACTGGTTCGACGAGGGCCAGCTCAGGAATTTCGGCATCTCGCTCGATTTCACCCATGACAAGGTCTATGCCGACGACGAGACGCTCGCCCGCTCCGGCTGGTCGCATTTCGAATTCACCGACGGCCTGAACCTGCTGACGCTGAACGCACTCTACCGCTTTCCGCTGGAATCCCTGCCGATCACCCCTTACGTGGGCGCCGGCGTCGGTATCAACGTGCCGCATGTGGAAGTTTACCGCCCCTCGGGCAGAACCTTCGAATACCAGTTCGGCGGCGCAACCCTGCAGGCGCAGGCCGGCCTCAGCTACCGCATCACCGACAACTGGTCGACCTTCGTGGAATATAAGGGCACCTATTCCTTCGTCGACGTCGATATCGACAATGGCGGCTCGTTGAAGACCGATATCATCACCAATGCGGTGAATTTCGGCGTGGCCTATAAGTTCTAGGCCTCTTCCCTCATTTCTGTGCTTGTCACAGGAATCCAGCCGACGTGCGTCTGCGCGGCGAGGAGAGTCCTTTCGGCCCAAGGACTTGGGCTGGCTGGATCCCTGTGACAAGCACAGGGATGAGGAGAGAACAATGAAAACCCTCACGACCCAATCTTTGCGGCACACGTTATGGCGCGCTGGATCACTGCCCTATGAGCGCGCCACGCTCTAAACCGAAAGCCTCGCCGGCTTCGGCCCGCCATAGGCCCAGTCCAGCAGCTCCACCGTGTGCAGGATCGGCATATCCGTGCCGGTTCCGATCTGCGTGATGCAGCCGATATTGCCGGTGGCGATGACATCCGCCCGGGTGGCCTCGATGTTCTTCACCTTGCGCGCCTTGAGCTTTGCGGAAATTTCAGGCTGCAGGATGTTGTAGGTTCCGGCCGAGCCGCAGCAGAGATGCCCTTCCGCCGGATCGCGCACAGTAAAACCCGCCGCCTTCAGCAGCTGTTTCGGCGCAAGCGTGATCTTCTGGCCATGCTGCATGGAGCAGGCGGAATGATAGGCGACCGTGAGACCCTGGCTTTGCCCTTGCGGCAGATCGAGGGTGGCGAGATATTCGGTGATGTCCTTTGCGAACGCCGAGACCCGCGTGGCTTTTTCGGCATAGGCCGGATCGAGCCGCAGCATGTGGCCGTAATCCTTGATGGTGGTGCCGCAGCCGGAAGCGGTGATGATGATGGCGTCGAGACCGCCACTTTCCATCTCACGCGTCCAGACATCGACATTGCGCCTTGCCGAGGCGAGCGCCTCTTCCTCGCGCCCCATATGATGCACCAGCGAACCGCAGCAGCCCTCCCCCTTCGGCACCACGACCTCGACGCCGAGCCGCGCCAGCAGGCGCAACGTCGCCTCGTTGATGCCGGGATCGAGCACCGGCTGGGCGCAGCCGGTGAGGATGGCAACGCGCCCACGCTTTTCGCCCTCGGCCGGCCGCTCTCCCGGACGGGTTGACGCGGAGGCCGCAGGCACGGCGGCGGGGGCGAGAGCGAGCATGGATTGCAGCGGCTTCAGCGCCGGAACCCTGGCAAGCAGACCGGAGAAAGGCCGCGCCAGCCGGGCCAGATGCAGGGCCAGCCGGAAACGGGCGGGATGGGGCAGGACGGCAACCAGAAGATTGCGGATCAGCCGATCCATGAAGGGGCGCTTGTAGGTCTGTTCGATATGGGCGCGGGCATGATCGACCAGATGCATGTAATCCACGCCGGAGGGACAGGTGGTGGTGCAGGCAAGGCAGGAGAGGCAACGGTCGATATGGGTGACGACCTCGCGGTCTGCCGGGCGGCTGTTTTCCAGCATGTCCTTCATGAGATAGATGCGGCCGCGTGGGCTGTCCAGCTCGTTGCCGAGCGTGACATAGGTGGGACAGGTGGCGGTACAGAAGCCGCAATGCACACATTTGCGCAGGATTTTTTCGGATTCCGCCACATGCGGATCGGCCAGCTGTTCGGGCGTGAAGGATGTTTGCATGGTTCAGACGGCCCTTTCCATCGTTACGGCCATCTTGCCGGGATTGAAGACGCCCGCCGGATCGAGCTTCTCCCTGATGCGCGAGGCAAGCAGCGCTTCCGCCGCCGGGCGCGGTTCGAAGGCAGCGACCGTGGCGCGCACCGCATCGCTCGCCCTCACCAAAGTTGCGTGGCCGCCGCCGAGCGCCCGGATCGCGCCACGCAGCAAATCCGCCTCGGGGTCCGCCTCCATCTGCATCCAGACAAGGCCGCCCTGCCAGTCGTAAAACGCGTCAATGCCCGCTTCCATGCGCAGCACCGCGACAAGCTGATGACCCACCGAAGGCGCGACCGATACTTTCCACAAGGGCTTCGCTGCCTGTCCGGCATAGGGCGCGACATCGCGCAGCTGACGCCATAAAAGCCTGCTCTCCTCACCCTCCAGCAGCGCCCACGGCCCGACCCGGTCCATGACGGAAAGGAGTTTGGCCGTGCGCGCCTCCACCGAGGCGGAAAGCCCTTCCAGCCGCAGGATGGTCGCCGGGCCGTCCGGCAATCCACCCTCGATGAAACGGGAACGAACGCTTTCCGGCAGATGCGCCGCGCCGGAAACCTCGACGCTCATCGCCATCGCCGCCGCCATGATGCGCGTCGCCGCTTCATCGTCGAGACCGGAAACGACCACGGTTTTTTCCGCAGGCGGTTTCGGCAGCACGCGGAAGGTGACTTCGGTGAGGAAACCGAGCGTGCCGAAAGACCCGGCCAGGAACTTCGACAGATCGAGCCCGGTGACATTCTTCATCACCCGGCCGCCGGCCTTGATGACCTCACCGCTGCCATTGACGAAACGGATGCCGAGCAGGCTGTCACGGGCCGCACCCGCCACATAACGGCGTGGGCCGGAAACATTGGCGGCGAAGACACCGCCAATGGTCGGCTCACCTTCGGTGCCCATGATCGGGCGGTGATCCATAGGCTCGAAGGCCATCATCTGGCGGTTTTCAGCAAGGGCGGCTTCGACGGTGGCGAGCGGGGTTCCGGCCTTGACGGTCATGACCATTTCGGCGGGCAGGTAGGAGATGATGCCGTTCATGGCGCGGGAAGAGAGTGCTTCATCTGCTGCGACAGCATTGCCGAAACCGGAGCGGGTGTTGCCGCCGATGATTTTCAGCGCGGCTTTTCGGGCGGCGTGGTCGCGGATGATGTCGGCGACCTGAGTTTCTGCGTAGGGGGTCAGCATGGGGCGGCAAGCTCCGGGCATGGGATAGCGACGTTTGCGCGAGGGATACCCCCCTCTGCCCTGCCGGGCATCTCCCCCACAAGGGGGGAGATCGACTCGCGGCAAGGCCCCGCATTTTTCTTCGGTCGAGATGGAGCGACGCAGGTGCGTCTTGCCAATCTCCCCACCTGTGGGGGAGATGCCCGGCAGGGCAGAGGGGGGTAAGCCACACCCACCATCGTCACAAAACTCACACCCATCATCCCCTCCCCTCCAGCGGAAACACCTTGGAAGGGTTCATCAGCCAGCCCTCATCGAAAGCCGCCCGCACCGCCATCTGCTGGGCAAGATCGGCCTCACCATACTGGTGGCGCATCAAATCCCGTTTTTCGATGCCGACACCATGTTCGCCGGTCAGACAGCCGCCGGCATCGACGCAGAGCTTCAATATTTCATTGCCTGCCTCTTCCGCGCGGGCCGCATCCTCCGGATCGTTGGCGTTGAACAGGATAAGTGGGTGCATGTTGCCATCGCCGGCATGAAAGACATTGGCGACGCGCAGGCCGAGGCGGTCGGTGATTTCGCTCGTCTTTCTCAACACGTAGGAAAGCTGGGAGAGCGGCACGGTGCCGTCCATGCAGATATAATCCGCGATGCGGCCGGTTGCGCCGAAGGCGGATTTGCGGCCTTTCCAGATCGCCGCCGCCTCCATGGCCGACTGGCATTCCTTCACCGTTTTCACGCCATGTTTTCGGGCAATCGCCACGATGTCAGCGAGCATGGCGTCCATTTCCGCCTCGGAGCCTTCGACCTCGACGATCAGCAGCGCGCCGACATCCAGCGGATAGCCCGCTTTGGCGAAAGCCTCGCAAATTTCGATGGCCGGCTTGTCCATGAATTCGATGGCAACAGGGATGATTCCCGCCCCGATAATATCGGCCACGCAGGAGCCGGCTTCCTCGGACGTCTCGAAGCCGAACAGCACCGGTCGCGCGCCTTCCGGCCTGGCGATCAACCGCACCGTCGCTTCCGTCACGATACCGAGCTGGCCTTCCGAACCGCAGACGAGGGCGAGCAGATCGTAGCCGGCGGCATCGAGGTACTTGCCGCCCAGCTCCAGCACTGTGCCATCCACCAGCACCATTTTCACACCGAGCAGATTATTGGTGGTGACGCCGTATTTCAGGCAATGCGCGCCGCCGGAATTCATGCCGATATTGCCGCCGATGGTGCAGGCAAGCTGCGAGCTGGGGTCCGGCGCATAAAAGAAACCTTCCGCGCCGGCCGCATCGGAAATGGAAAGATTGGTGACGCCCGCCTGTACCCGCGCCGTACGATTGTAAAAATCCAGTTCGAGGATCGAGGCCATCTTCGAAAGGCCGATCACGACTGCATCTTCCTGCGGAATCGCGCCGCCGGAGAGCGAGGTGCCGGCCCCGCGCGGCACGACGGGAATGCCGTAACGGTGACAATATTTCATCACCGCCGCCACTTCCTCCGTCGTCTTTGGCAACGCCACGGCCAGCGGCAGGCGGCGATAGGAAACGAAGGCGTCGGTTTCGAAAGGCACAAGTTCGCGCGGTTCGTGCACAAGACAGTCCGCCGGCAGAATATCCTTGAGATCAGCTATGATACGGTCGCGGCCTGCGACGACTTTCGCGCGCGGCTCCAGAAACTTGATCGGCTGCGTCACCGCCCCTCCTCCATGCCATTTCACCAACTGGTATTCTTTCTTTACCACTTTGAAACGGCGCAATCAAATGTTATGGATTTTTTCCATTCTGGAAACAATCGAGGGCAACTATGACGAATCTGGGCGATCTGGAAGTCTTCGCAAGCGTTGCCGCCTCCGGCAGCATGTCGCTGGCCGCAAAAGAGCTTGGTTATTCGCCCGCCGTCATTTCCAAGCGCATCAAGCGGCTGGAAGAAAAGCTCGGCGCGCGGCTTTTCCAGCGCACCACACGGCAAATCTCGCTGACCGAAGCGGGACAGGGCTTTTACGAGCGGGTGCTTGCCGTGCTGGAAGGGCTGGAGGAGGCCGAGGATTTCGTCTCCGGCCGCGCCAATACGGTCAACGGCACGCTGAAGGTTTCCGCGTCGACCTCCTTCGGGCGCATGCATATCGCGCCGCATCTGAAGGGTTTCATGGAGCGGCATCCGGATCTTTCGGTCAATCTGGTGCTGAGCGACGAATTCATCGACATCATCGAGGGTGGTTACGATCTGGCCATCCGTATCGCCGATCTCAATTCCTCCAGCCTCGTGGCCCGCAGGCTTGCGCCAGTGCGCCGCGTACTCTGCGCTTCGGCGGAATACGTCGCGGCCCATGGTATGCCCGTGACAATCGAGGATCTGAAAAAGCACCGCTGCCTGCCGGCCCATAATAACGATGTCTGGCGACTGGAGGGACCGGGCGGCGCGATGAGCATTCGCCCGGAGGGGATGCTCATCACCAATTCCAGCGAGGTGATCCGCGAGGCGGTGATATCAGGGCTCG
>QFOL01000071.1 GCA_003241215.1 Agrobacterium fabrum | reverse complement strand
CATTCAACTGCAACGGCGTTTCCGGGAATATCTCCCGCACTTCCCGCCGCGCCGCTTCCACAAGCTGCTTGTCCACGATAGTCAATCCATTGAAATTCATAATGGCACCCGCTATGCCATAGGAAGGCGTCGGAGACAAAGACTCATTTCAGCGCGGCCACGAACTACGGGTTTCATTTCTTGAACAGCAACCTTCTGCGCTCGGTCATCTATGTGGCGTCCATCTTCGGGCTTTACATGGCGACGGCCATGTTTCTACCGGCGCTCACCGATCTTTATTACGGCAATGACGACTGGATGGTGTTTGCGCTGTCCGGTTTCATGTGCGGCGGCTTTGCGCTCGCCTGTGCGCTGGCGACGCGCGGGCCGATTGCGGCCTTCAACAAACGTTTCGGCTTTCTGCTCGTCAATATTCTCTGGCTGGTCTTTTCCATCGTCGGCGCCGTGCCGCTTTATCTGTCCGAACTCAACCTGACGCCTGCCCAGGCTCTTTTCGAATCCATTTCCGCCATCACGACGACGGGATCGACCGTTATTGCCGGCCTCGACAATGCGCCGCAGGGCATCCTTCTCTGGCGTTCGCTGCTATGCTGGCTGGGCGGTATCGGTATCGTGGCGCTCGGCCTCTTCATCCTGCCGCTCCTGCGCGTCGGCGGCATGACCTTTTTCCGCATGGAATCGTCCGATACCGGCAACGACAGGCCTTTCGCCCGTCTGGCGAGCTTTACCCGGGCTTTCGTGGCCATTTACATCATCATGACGCTCGCCTGTACGGTCGCTTACGATTTTGCCGGCATGTCGCATTTCGATGCGCTGAACCATGCCATGTCAACGGTCGCGACCGGTGGTTTCTCCACCCATGACGCCTCTTTCGCCTATTTCAACAATACCGCCCTGCTGTGGATCGCCACCGTCTTCCTGATCTTCGGCAGCCTGCCTTTTTCGGTCATGATCCTGCTTGCGGTACGTCGCCGACTGGAGACACTGCGCGATCCGCAGATCGCCGTCTTCCTGGGCTATCTCTGCGCAATTTCCATCGCCGTCGGTGTCTATCATCACCTGAGGAACGGCGTACCGCTGGATGATGCGCTAAGCCACTCCTTCTTCAACATGACCTCCATCCTCTCGACCGGCGGTTTCGCCAGTGACGACTACACGCTCTGGGGGCCTTTCGTCGTTGTTGTCGCTTTCTTCGCGACCTTCATGGGCGGCTGTTCCGGCTCGACGGCGGGCGGCATCAAGGCCTATCGCTTTCTCATCATGTTCAATGTGGTGCGCGCCGGGCTGAAGAAGCTGATCTATCCGAATGCTGTCTATTCGGTGCGTTATGGCCAGCAGGTGGTCGATCCCGATACGATCCGCACGGTCTTCCTGTTTGTCAGCTGTTTCATCGCCCTGTGGATCGCCGGCAGCCTCGCCATGAGCATGATGGGTTATGATTTACTCACCGCCACCTCGGCCGTGGCGACCTCGCTCGCCAATGTCGGTCCCGGCATCGGTCCGATCATCGGTCCGGCGGGCAATTTCTCCACCATCAGCGACCCCGCGCTTTATGTCCTGTCGGTGATGATGCTGCTCGGGCGTCTGGAAATCCTGACGGTGCTCGTGCTGCTGATGCCGATTTTCTGGAAGAGCTGAGATCGCCGCATCCCGGCAAATAAAGAGCTTGACCTTCCCACGTTGGAATAGCCCAGGCTCCATGCTGTTAGAATTCCAAACCATGGAGAACCGCTCATGTGCACCGCTCACCAGCATCATGCCGAAACCGCCACCGCACCCGATGATGCAGACCTTTCTTTCCACGTTGAAGACATGACCTGCGGTCACTGCGCCGGGGTGATCAAGGGCGCGATCGAAAAGACCGTTCCCGGCGCTGCCGTGCATGCGGATCCGGCAAGCCGCACGGTCTTGGTTGGCGGCGTCTCCGATGCGGCCCGTATCGCTGAAATCATCACCGCCGCCGGTTATACGCCCGCAGCGCGCAGCTGATCCGAAGAGATACCGGCGGCACTGCATCCCTGCGACCGCCGGATCGCCCCAGCTGCCCCGCTTCACGCTGAATTATGTGACGGGTTTTGGACGGCATCCGTCCCTCTTTCCTCCTCGATGGCGAACGCCCTCTCCCTTTCAATCGGGGATGACGCAGGCGGTTTTTCCCGATTTTAACCAAGCACATCATCTGCGGATGGTCGCGCCGCGCTGAACGCCGCGCTCAGGGGGAGGTTTTCCAGCCTTCTCACAAAAAAGACCCGGCTCTTCCGAGCCGGGTCCCTCTCTCAATCAGAGCACCATCACACCAACTTACTTTGTCGCCAGATCCTTGGTCATGACAAAATAGTTGAGCGGATGCGGCTTGTAGTTTTCGAGCTTTGCCGAATAGGCATCGAACACGGTTTCGTGGATGAGGAAGACGGAGACGGCTTCGTCATAGATCTTCTTCGCCGCTTCGCCGTAAATGGCGTAACGCTTGACGGGTTCATTGGCCGAATAGGCGGATTTGATCAGCTTGTCCGTCTCCGCATTGCAATAATGCGAGATGTTGTAGCTGCCGCCGCAGGTATAGTCGGCATTCAGGAAACCGGCCGGTTCGGCGACATCGGTGGCGTAACCGCGAGACAGCAGCGCCATGTCGAAATTGCCGGCCAGAAGATCGGGCTCGATGGCGCTGTAATCGGCAACGCGGACATCGACCTTGATGCCGAGTTCCTGCAACTGCGCCTGGATGATCGCCGCAACGTCCTTGAGTTCGGTCTTCGCCGTATAGGCAAGAAGCGTCACCTTCAGGCTGCCGGGCGCAACGCCCGCCTCTTTCAGCAGGTCCTTGGCTTTTTCCACGTCATAGGCGGATTTGGTTTCTTTTGCAGCCCATGGTTCACCGGCCGCAAAGGGCATGGTCGCGCCCTTGACCACGCCCTCATAGATGCTGTCGGCGATACCGCCGGTATCGATGGCGGCCTGGATCGCCTGGCGTATCTTGATATTGTTGAAGGGCGGCTTGGCGTTGTTCAGCAACAGCTCGGTGATACGCGGCGACGGGACTGGTGCGACCTTGACGCCATCGGTCGCTTGGATGGTCTTGACCGTCCATGGCGGCACGAGGCGCGAAACCTGCGCTTCACCGGTTCGGGCCTTGGTGGCGCGTGTGTCGGCATCGGGCACGAAATTGACACGGCCGCCGGAAAGTTTCGGCATACCGCCCCAATAATCGTGGTTGGCCGTCAGGACCAAATGCTGGCTGGGATCGACCTCGGTGATCTTGAAAGGTCCTGTGCAGGTTCCGATGGGATCGACCTTACCGTCCTTATAGGCGGATGGAGCGAGGATGGAGGTGGCGGGGCTTGCCATCTGCGCCGGCAGCAGCACCGATGGTTCGATCGTCGTGATCTTCACCACATCGTCGCCGCCGGCTTCAACGGCGGCGATCAGCTTCGGTGAAAAGGCGCGGGCCGGAACGGGCGCTTTCAGAAGATTGCCGAGCGCATTGACCGCCGCCCTTGCGTCGAGCGGCTCGCCGTTCTGGAACTTGACACCCTTGCGCAGCTTGAATTCCCAAACCTTGGGTTCGGTCTGCTTCCAGGATTCGGCGAGGCTCGGCTCCAGCTTCATATCGTAACCGACACGGACCAGGCTTTCGAAACAGCCCGCACGCGAGCCGAGATAAGCGTCATCGGACGCCATCTGCCAGCCGGTCTTCACACCGAAATTATCGTCATAGGTAATCGTGGCGGCTTTTGCCGCATGCGTTCCAAACGAGGCAACAATGGCGCATGACGCCAAAAGTGCGTGCTTCATCATAGAAGATTCCCCTTTTGTTTTTGATGACAACGCTCACAATTCGTATATTTTCACGAAATTTCACTCAATCATTACATAGGCAATAAGAATACCCTATGGATACCTCTCGATTATCCATTCGAATATTATCTATTTTACTTTTTGTACTCGGAATTTTATTCCGATATTAATCCGCAAACACACAATTCATCTGTTTTACGGCAACAGAAAACTGTAACTGCGTTGTCCGTCAGCCCAATTCCCGCCAGCGGTGGCAGCGGGCGAAATGCTCCCCGGAAACGCCTTCCAGAACGGGTTCCACCTCGCCGCATATCTCGGTCGCATACTTACAGCGGGTATGGAATTTACAGCCGTTGGGTGGATTAAGGGGGCTCGGCAGATCGCCGTCCAGAAGCATTTCCGGTGCATATAACCCTGTCTCGTCCAGCATCGACGAGGCAATGAGCGCCTTGGTGTAGGGATGTTTCGGTGCCCGGAAAAGCTCCTCCCGGTCGGCGATTTCAACGACACGTCCGAGATACATCACGGCGATGCGATCGCAGAGATAACGCACCACACGCAGATCGTGGGAAATCATCAGAACCGTCAAACCGTGACGGCGCTTCATATCCATCAGGAGGTTCAGGATCTGCGTGCGCATCGAGGCGTCGAGCGCCGATGTCGGTTCGTCGCAGACGAGGAAGCTCGGATTGAGAAGCAGTGCGCGACCGATGACGACGCGCTGCAACTGGCCGCCGGAACACTGGCTCGGATACCGATCATAAAAAGAACCGTCGAGACCAACCTCTTCCAGCATCTGGAAAACCCGCGCCGTGCGTTCCTCGCGCGTGCCGATGCCATGCTGGGCAAGCGGTGCTTCCATGCTCTGGCCGATACGCATGCGCGGATCGAGTGCGGAATAAGGGTCCTGAAACACCAGCTGCACCACCCGGCGCATGCGCCGCAGCGCCTCGCCCTGCATGTGCAGCATATCGTTCTGCCCGATGCTGACCTCGCCTTTCGTTGCGTGGGTCAGCCGCGTAATCAGCCCGGCAACCGTGCTTTTGCCGCATCCGGATTCACCGACGAGACCAAGCACTTCCCCCTCGCCGATCGTCAGGGAAACATCGTCGACAGATTTCACCACACGGTGACCGAAGCCCGATATGGGATAATATTTGCAAAGGTTCTTCGCGACCACAAAGGGTCGCTTGCCGTTTTCCGCCGATGGCGGGGTCTGTGTCGTCGCTGTCGCTAGCATCGTCGCCCTCCCTCAGCAGACCGTGTGGCTGGTATGATCGTGACCGGCATGATCGTGGCTGGCATGATCGTGACCGACCGCCCAGCACCGCGCCTTGCGCCCTTCGGACAAGGCATTCAGATCCGGTTCCGAGGCCATGCAGCGGCCGCTCATGCCTGCCGAATTGGCAAGTGCGCAGCGCGGATGAAACCGGCAGCCGCAAGACATGTCGTGGGCCTGCGCACTGGAGCCGGGGATCGTCAGCAACTGTCCTTCGCTGTCGGTGGTCAAAAGCGAACAGCTGATGAGCGCCTTGGTATAGGGGTGTTGCGGCGCCTTGAGGATCGCCTGGGTCGGCCCCTCCTCGACGATGCGGCCGGCATACATGACCGCGATCCGGTCCGCAAAAGCGGCAACGACCGAGAGATCGTGGGTGATGAGCAGCGTGGCAAGCCGGCGCTTGCGGCGTTCGTCGTCGAGCAGGCGCAGGATTTGTGCCTGAACGGTGACATCAAGCGCCGTCGTCGGTTCGTCGGCGATCAGAAGCTGCGGATTGCCGGAGAGTGCGGCCGCAATCATCACACGTTGCGCCATGCCGCCGGAAAGCT
This sequence comes from Agrobacterium fabrum, assembly GCA_003241215.1. Classification (GTDB taxonomy): domain Bacteria; phylum Pseudomonadota; class Alphaproteobacteria; order Rhizobiales; family Rhizobiaceae; genus Agrobacterium; species Agrobacterium fabrum_A. The sequence goes on along the minus strand of QFOL01000071.1, from coordinate 9,102 downwards.
CATGCGCGAAGCATTGCGCCCGCGCCGACGGATCGGGAATGCCGACATCCGACAGAAGGCCGACGACCCGGTTAAGTGCAGCGTGCCGGCTCATTTTACGGTGAATCCAGAGCGGCTCCGCCACCTGCGTCCTCACCCGGCTGGTCGGGTCGAGCATGGCCTGCGGCTGCTGAAACAGCATGCTGATATCGGCGCCGCGCAGCGCATCGAGTTCGGAAGATGAAAGAGCGAGAATGTCGCGCCCGGCAAAAGAAATGCGGCCGGAATTGATTTCCGCGCCCTGCGGCAAAAGCCGCATCAGCGACAGCGCCGTCATGCTCTTGCCCGACCCGGATTCGCCGACGAGGGCGACGACTTCTCCGGCGTTGACGGAAAGCGTCAGGCCCGAAATAACAAACTTGCGGCCATTTTGCCCCGGCACCGAAACGTGCAGGTCCTCTATTTCCAGAAGCGGTGCGCATTCGGGAGACATGGCCGTCTTTGCAAGCGTTTGTCCTTCGATATTCATAAGAGTTCCCCTTATTTTTATTGAATCGGAGGCATTGCGTATTCTTCATGCGGCTTCAGACGATATTACTCTCCTTCCTGTTCCGTTGCGTCATCTATGTTTGACAATCGTCAGATCGACCATTGCCGTTCGCGGGCATCAATGACCGTTGGTTTTCTTAGTTTCCAGGTTCAGGCCATGGCCGATCCACGTCACGCTGAGCGCCGACAGGAAGATCGCCAGACCCGGTGCGATGACGAGAACAGGCATTCGCTCCGCATAGGCCTGCGCATCGGCCAGCATCAGCGCCCAGTCGGCGGCCGGCGGCTGTACGCCAAGGCCCAGAAACGACAATCCGCCCACCGTGATCAGCTTGTGGCCAAAGCGCAGGAAAGCCACGGCCGCAATGGGCCAGATCGTGTTGGGAATGATATGCCGGAAGATGATGAAGCGACGCGTGCAGCCGAGCACCTCTGCCGCGCGGATATATTCGCGGGAATTGATCGAGAGCGTCAGCGCCCGCGCCAGCCGTGCAAAGGGTGTCCAGCCGACGATGGTGAGCGAGGCGATCAGCGTTCCATATCCCGGACCGAAGATGGCGACGAGGAAAATCGCGATCACGACATCGGGTATGGCGATGAGCAGGTCCACGATGCGCATCAACACATCATCCAAGATACCGCGGCTGCGGCCGCTGATGATACCGATGAAAGTTCCGATCACCACCGACAGAATGACGGTGATGGCGGCAATCGTGACCGTGAAGCGGCCGCCGATCAGCAGCCGGCTCAAGACATCGCGACCCAGATGGTCGGTTCCCAGCCAGTAGAGGGCACTTGGCGCGCTCAACCGCAGACGGAGGTTCTGCTTGGCCGGATCATAGGGCGAAATCCACGGCGCGATCACCAGCAGCAGGATGATGACGAGAAAAATCGCCGATCCCGCATAGAAGGTCCAGTGCCGACGGCGGATGAAATCCGTGAACCGGGCGAGGTTCGAGGGGCGCTTGGGCATGATCATCGGCATGGCGGCGGCAGGCGCGCTCGGAAAGTGGCTAATGGTCATGGTGACCTCGCATTGCTGGATTGATCAGGACATAGAGGCTGTCGGCCAGGGTATTGACTAGGATGGAGAGGGCCACGATGCAGATGAAACCACCCTGCAGCATCGGTATGTCGCGATTGACCACGGCGTCGTAGAGAAGCCGGCCCATGCCTGGAATGGCGAAGATCACTTCCACGACCACCGATCCGCCAAGCAGGCCGGCAAGCCACAGGGCGAAGAAGGTGACCACCGGCAGCGAGCCGTTGCGGATGCCATGGCGCATGACCGTGCCATGCATGCCGAGACCGCGGCTGCGGGCCGCCGTGATATAGGGCGCGCGCAGAACCTCGGCCATTGCGGCGCGCGTCACCTGGGTGAAATAGGCGAGCGGCCGCAGCGTGAGCGTCAGTGCGGGAAGCACCAGCGAACGCCAGCTATCCCATCCGGCCGAGGGCAACCAGCCGAGATAGAGCGCGAAGACCAGCGCCGACATCGGCGCAAACCAGTATTCGGGCGTCGCAACAAAGGTCTGGATCATCAGCGTCGCGAAATTATCGAGCCGTCCGCCCGGACGCATCGCCGCCAGCGTGCCGAGCGGCAGGGCGACGGCGACCGCAACCGCCAGCGCCGTCAGCGCCAGCGTCACCGACACCCAGAGCGACCGCATGAGCTCGGCGGCGACCGGCTGGCTGCTGGTGAAGGAAAATCCAAGGTCGCCCCGCAGCGCACCCGACAACCATGCGAAATATTGCACATAGAGCGGCCGGTCGAGCCCGAGACTGAGCCTGAGCGCCTCGACCGCGTGAGGATCGAGCGCCGTATCGCGCATGCGCGACATAAGAATGGTGCGAGCCGGATCGCCGCCCGCCATATAAGGCAAAAGAAACGCGATGACGGACACGATCGCCAGCATCAGGCACAGAATAAGGAGGCGCTGTATTATCTGTATCCACATGGCTTGGTCTCTTTCATCGCAATTGGCATCTGCATTGCAACCGGCGCGCGGCTCCCAAAAAGGAACAGCCGCTTATTTCGCCACGCGCTGTAAATCCATAACCGGCCCGGACGTGCCCTTCAGCATGCCGGTGCGTTTGGCTACAACTGCCACCGGCGCAAAATCGATATCCTCGGCATGGGCGAGATCCTGAATGATCGGGCAATCCGGCTCACCATTGTCGGGGCAATAGGTAGCAAGGTTTCGAAGCGTCTCCGCCATTTCGCGAAGCGTATGCATCTTCGCTTCCAGATCGATGACATGTTCCATGACGATGCGTTTGACATCGCAGGAGGCGCCGCCCGGATCGCGCCAGAGCGTCATCAGCTGTCTGATCTTTTCGATGGAAAAACCGAGATCGCGTCCGCGCCGGATGAAGCGCAGCGTTTCCAGATCATTGGCCGTATAGACCCTGTATCCGGACTCCGTGCGGTTTGCCGACTTGATCAGGCCGATTGTCTCGTAATGCCTGATCATCTTCGCAGAAACACCGGATGCGGTGGCGGCTGTGCCAATATTCATCGATCCTGCTCCTATCTTTCCGGGGTGAAAAACACGTCTGCATGAATGTCGGCGGTGCGCATGCCGCGCGCCAGAAGCTGCGGCACCGTCGCCTCGATCATGGCCGGCGGGCCTGCAATATAGGCTTTCCAGCCATCGAGATCGTCGAAATCATCCGCCACCGCCGCACCGACATAACCGCACCGGATATCGGCATGTTCCTCATGCGAGAGCACCGGAACGAAACTCAGATTGCCATGCCGCGCGGCAAGATCACCGAAACGGTCAAGCATATAGAGATCACGCTCGGCGCGCGCGCCGAAATAGACATGAACCGGTCGTTCGCGACCCGTTGCGAGCGCCGCCTCGACAACCGCCTTGACGGGAGCGAGCCCCGAACCGCCGGCAATGCCGAGGATCGGCCCGCAATGTCTTTCCCGCAGGAACGAAGAGCCGAAAGGCCCGACTATCGTGACGGGGTCACCCGCGCTGGCGAGCGAGAAGATGCGGCCGCTCGTCATGCCGCCGGGAACATGCCGGATGTGGAATTCGATCAGTTCCTCATCCACCCTGCTGGCAATGGAATAATCGCGCGGCGAACAGTCGGGATAAAGCAGGCGCACATATTGTCCGGGTTTGAAGGTAAACTGCCCGCGATCGTCAAGCCGGATGCGGATGAGCTTGATATCGTGCGTCGCATCCACCGCCTCCGCAACCACGCCTTCAAAGCGGCCGGTCGGAATATCGGCGATCTCATCCGCCCCGTCGAGCCAGCTGATCGTCATGTCGCTCAACGGCACGGCCCGGCAGGCGAGCGTCAGGCCTTCGGCTTTTTCCTCTTCGGTCAAGGAGAAGGGCGTATGCTTGAGAAGATCGATTTCGCCGGAAATGAGATGCGACTTGCAGGCGCCGCAGCGGCCCATGCGACAGCCATGCGGATAAGTAACCCCCGCCGCCAGTGCGGCCTGAAGCACGGTCTCGCCCTCAGCCGCCCTGATGCTGCGTCCGATCTGCGGCAGATAGATTGTGTTGCCAGGCGTCATCATGTCCGCCTCCTATTCGGCCGCTGCGAGCTGCATGCCGGACGATCTGTCCACCAGCGGCGCGCGGAAGCTTTTCAGGCGCAGCGCGTTCGTCAATACAAAGACGCTGGAAAACGCCATGGCTCCGGCGGCAAGGACAGGCGACAGCAGAACGCCGTTGACAGGATACAATATTCCGGCCGCCACGGGAACGAGAGCGGCATTGTAAGCGAAGGCCCAGAACAGATTCTGGCCGATATTGCGGATCGTGGCCTTGGAGAGCGCGATGGCGTTGGCCACACCGCGCAGATCGCCGGACATCAGCACCACATCGGCGCTTTCAATGGCGACATCCGTGCCCGTGCCGATGGCGAGCCCGACATCGGCTGCCGCAAGCGCCGGCGCATCGTTGATGCCATCGCCGACAAAGGCGACACGTCGCCCGCCGGCGGCAAGCATCTTGACGGCCTCCACCTTGCCATCGGGCAGGACTTCCGCCACCACCTCGTCAATGCCGAGGCGGCGGGCGATGGCTTCAGCGGTGCGGCGATTGTCACCGGTGATCATCGTGACCTTGAGGCCGAGCGCATGCAGCGCTGCAATCGCCTCCGGGGTCGTCTGCTTGACCGGATCGGCAACCGCGACGATCGCGGCCAGCCTGCCATCGACGGCGGCGTAAAGCGGGGACTGCCCTTCCCTGCCCAGCCGCTCGGCATCGTCTGCGAACATCGCGACATCGTAACCGAGCTTCGCCATGAACCGGTCCGCGCCCGCTTCCACCCTGCGGCCGTCGACCATGGCTGCAACACCAAAACCGGGGGTCGCCTCGAAGCCTTCCGCATCGGCAAGCGTCAGGCCGCCATGTTTCGCAGCCTCAACGATCGCTTCGGCAATCGGATGTTCGGAATGGTTCTCCAGCGAGGCGACGAGGCGCAACACCTCATCCGCATCGAAGCCCTCTGTCGTGGTAAAATGCACCAGTTTCGGCTTGCCGAGCGTCAGGGTGCCGGTCTTGTCGACGGCGATCACATCGGCATCGCGCAGCGTCTGGAGCGCATCGCCGCGGCGGAACAGCACGCCCATTTCGGCGGCGCGGCCGGTGCCGACCATGATCGAGGTCGGCGTGGCAAGGCCCATGGCGCAGGGACAGGCGATGATAAGCACCGCAACCGCATTGACGAGCGCGAAGGTCAAGGCCGGATCGGGCCCGAACGTGAACCAGACGATGAAGGTGGCGAGCGCTGCCAGCATGACCGCCGGCACGAACCAGTTGGTCACCTTGTCCACCAGCGCCTGAATGGGCAGCTTGTCGGCCTGCGCCTCCTCAACCATGCGGATGATCTGGGCGATCAGCGTATCGGCGCCGACCTTGGTGGCGCGGAAGGTGAAAGAACCGTTGCGGTTGACCGTGCCGCCGACGACTTCGGAACCCGCCGCCTTGGTGACCGGCACCGGTTCGCCCGTGATCATCGACTCATCGACATAAGAAGAGCCGCTGAGAACCAGCCCATCGACCGGCACTTTTTCGCCGGGGCGAACGACGATCACATCGCCGGTGCGCACATCCTGCAACGGCACATCGATGGTTTCGCCATCGCGCATCACGCGGGCGGACTTGGCCTGCAGGCCGACGAGCCGCTTTATCGCCTCGCTGGTGCGGCCTTTGGCGCGGGCTTCGAGGAACCGTCCGAGAAGGATGAGCGTGACGATGACCGCCGCCGCCTCGTAATAGACATTGGCCGTGCCGCTCGGCAGGATTTTGGGCATGAAGGTTGCGACAACCGAAAATCCCCAGGCAGCGGCAGTGCCCAGCACGACAAGCGAATTCATGTCCGGCGCCAACCGCAGAAGTGCGGGTATGCCCTTTTTGAAGAAACGCAGGCCGGGCCCGAACAGAACCAGCGTCGTCAGCGCAAATTGCAGATACCAGCTTTCCTGCATGCCGACCGTTTCCATCACGAAATCATGGATGGCGGGCACCAGATGCGATCCCATTTCCAGCACGAAAACCGGTAGCGTCAGAACAACGGCGACGGCGAGGCTGATTTTGAGGCTGCGCAGTTCCGCCTCGCGCTTGTCCTGCTCTCCATCTCTGGCTTTGTCGGCGACAACCTCGTTCGCCTTATAGCCCGCCCGCTGGATGGCATCCGAAAGGTTGGCCGCAGAGGCGGCGTTGCCGGCAACGCGGACAGTGGCGCGCTCCGTCGCCAGATTGACGCTTGCACCGGAAACACCGGAAACGGCCTTCAACGCCTTTTCGACGCGGCCGACACAGGAAGCGCAGGTCATGCCCTCAATATCGAGTTCGATGGTTTTCTCTTCGACGCCGTAACCGGCCTGCCGCACCGCCTCGATAACGGCCGGCACATCCGGCGGACCGGAAAAAGAAATGTCGGCACGTTCCGTTGCCAGATTGACCGAAGCTTTCAGAACGCCCGGTACCCTGGCAATGGCCTTTTCCACGCGGCCGACACAGGAGGCGCATGTCATGCCATCGATCGCAATCTGATGGCTTGCCCGGATCTCCATCTGTGACATGCGTATGACCCCTCTTTTCTTGTGTTAAAAAAAGATAGGGCTTCCCATCGTGGCAAGGTCAATAGGGTCTTACGGGTGATTTTCACGGAAAAATGCCGCCTGCGCGATCAAGCTCATTTTTTAGGCGGCCATGCGGGTGCCAGCGCGATTTGTGCCGAAAAACCAGAAAATCCGGCATAAAATCCCTTTAAATGCCGGGAAACCGCAGGGAAGCGAAAAAGAAAATTTTAATCAGGAGGTATGGTGCGGACGGCGGGACTTGAACCCGCAAGACCAATGGTCGGCAGATTTTAAGTCTGCTGCGTCTACCGATTTCGCCACGTCCGCATTGCCGCGCCCTGCACCGTTGCAGTCAAGTCGCAGTAAAAAACCGTCATCGTTTAGGTGGCCGGCACAAAAGCCGATCCCAAACACGACCGCGCCTCATCTACACAGGCCGGGCCGTTTCGGTCAACGGGGCCTCAGCCACACCAGGACTGATTTTTTGCCGATGCCGGATGGGCGAGCCCTTCCCGCACGAGTTGATCGGCGAAGGAGACGCCTGAACGTGAAAGCCGTTTGCGTTCCGTGGCTTGCCCAGCCGCGTCGCCGGAAGACGCCACATCGAAGGCGCCGGCATTCAGCATCTCGCGAAGCCTGACCTTTGCAACGAAGCCACGCTGGCGCTCTTCCATGCAGCGTGCCCGGTCGATCTGCGGCACCTCGATACCGGCGAGCTGGGTCTTCACGCCTTTCATCCAGAAGGTATTGCCGTCTGCCACGCAATTATTGAGGCCGGAGCGGCCGCAGAAGGCGAAGGCGCCGCTTTTTTCGCCGAGTGAGATTTTTTCGACCGAAGGACGCGTTTCCGGCAGGATGGCTGCGACCTGGCTCGGCTGCGAGGCGGATGGCATGGCGATCGGGCGCGGCGGCACCGGCCCGTTGCCGGGCAGAGCCGGCGATGCGGGGCGGATGGATGCGACTTTCTCTGCCGTTACAGCATCGCGTTTGGCGGCTGTCGCAACTTTCGGGGAATTCGTGGTCGCCTTCGCAACTTGCCGCTGTGGCATAAGGCTGTCACGATGTTCGTAGGCCTGAATGCCGCCGGCAACGACGCCCAGCATCAGCACCCAGGGCCAAACGCTGCCGCCACCCGATTTCTTCGCCGTGCGGCGTCGTGCTGTCGATTTTCGATTGCTCACGATCGAACTCCTTTTTACGGAGCCGCATTATCGGCCAAAGGAGTTTCCGAAAGGTTGGCATTGCCGGGCGTTTTCGTTTTTCAGAGAAGCGGGAAAACGCCCTAACCCCTTGTTTTCTCGATTTCCCGAATGGAGAGCAGGCAAATGAGCTGTGGATAAACGCTCAGCGAACCTGATCGAGAAGGCGCTTGCATTCGAGGAGATCGAACAGGGCTTCCTGCAACAATGCCTGATCGTCCTTGCCGATACTCGACTTGCCGACCGATATTTCGGCGTCGCTGCCGCCGCCACCGAAGCCAAAAAAACGGCCGCTCGGCTTGGCTTTCGGACGGCCGACCACCTCGTCCCCATCGGTATCGACGACGCGCGGTTCGGCGACTTCCTTTTCACCGCTCGCCGCCATGATGGCTTCCATGGTCGCGAGATCGCCGGAGGCGATTGCCGCCACGAAGCGGTTGCCATTGGCTTTCAAAAGCTTCTGCACGCCCTTGATGGTGTATCCATGGTCATAAAGAAGGTGACGAATGCCCTTCAGGAGATCGATATCGTCAGGACGGTAATAACGGCGGCCCCCGCCCCGTTTCATCGGCTTGATCTGCGGAAAGCGTGTTTCCCAGAAACGCAGCACATGCTGCGGCAGGTTCAGCTCATCCGCCACTTCACTGATCGTCCGAAACGCGTCGGGGCTTTTGTCCAAATTTCCACTCCCATCCGAACCGGAGCGCCATGCATCCGGCCGGACACTGAACGAGAACGCTTTTCACCCGCCGGTCAAACACCACGCAAAGTCGGTTCCGACCCCGCGCCGATGCCGATGCCGTTACGGCGAGATACAAATCACTAAAATTGATTATGATGTGAGTCGACCGGATTTCAACGGCTTGCACGTTGAAATTCAAGTATGTTCACAAGAAGAATGGGGAAAAAGGCTTGCGATATGGCAAAAAAGGCGTATCGCCTGGACCTTGAGAGCAGGATTATGCCCCGGCCTTCTGGCCCTTCTGCTTGGCCTTGCGGGCCGTATGGGCCTTCAGAATGCGCTGTTTCAGCACGTTAGAGGCCTTGAAGGTCATGACGCGACGTGGGGAAATCGGAACTTCCTCCCCCGTCTTCGGGTTGCGGCCGATACGCTCGTTCTTTTCCCGGATCTGGAATGTCGCGAAGGACGAAAGCTTGACGACTTCACCGCGGGTGATCGCGTTGCATATTTCGTCGATGATCGTTTCGACCAGTTCGGCGGATTCGGTGCGGGACAGCCCGACTTTACGAAACACAGATTCTGCAAGATCTGCGCGTGTCACTGTCTTCCCGGCCATTTTTCCCCACAAACCGTGT
>QFOL01000427.1 GCA_003241215.1 Agrobacterium fabrum | reverse complement strand
TCGATCGCGCCGATGGAGAAAGTATCATGCGCGTGCGGGGAATATTCATGTGTCAGGAACGTCGCGCTCAGACATTCCATGCCGCCAAAACGCCGGTCGCGCCAGAAACGCGTGGTTTCCGTCGCGGCAATCGGCATGACGTCTATGGCCTGTTCCTGCGAAACATTGTGCATGGAACGAGTTTAAACCAATCGGCCATTACCGTCTTGAACAAAAGTGCCCGAGCTTCATTCCGGCGCATTTCCACAAATGCGCGGAATGAAGCTCTAACACTTTGAATCTATGCATCGTGCTTTGCAAAAATCGATAACGATTTTTGCGCCGATGCTGTAGGGTCCGCGAGGTTCCAATCAACCGGACGCATGGCATGACAGACGACTTCGAAGACAGCTTTCCCGAAAACGAAACCGACACTTTCGAGCACGCGCCGCTGAGGCTGACCGTCGATCTCGGCGCGCTCGCCCATAATTGGCGGGACATGAAGAGGCGTTCCGGCAGGGCGCGGACGGCGGCTGTGGTCAAGGCCGATGCCTATGGTCTCGGTATCGAGGATTGCGGGGCGACGCTTTACCATGCCGGCGCGCGCGATTTCTTCGTGGCCACGGTGGCCGAGGGTGCGACCCTGCGCTCCTATGCCCCGGAAGCGCGCATTTTCGTGCTGTCAGGCATATGGCAGGGTCAGGAACGGCAGGTCTTCGACAACGATCTTGTGCCGGTTCTGGCCTCCGAGGAGCAGCTGTCCTTCTGGATGGCGACGGTTGCCGAGCGCGGCGACCACCCCTGCGCGCTGCATGTGGACACGGGCTTCAACCGCCTCGGTCTGCCCCTCGACGACGCGCTGTTTCTGGCCGACGACGTGACACGGCCGGCGAGTTTCGACCCGGTTCTGGTGCTGTCGCATCTCGCCTGCGCCGACACGCCGTCTTCGCCGATGAACAGGGTCCAGCTCGAATCATTCCGAAAGGTTAGCGCCGCTTTCGAAGGCGTCGAATCAAGTCTCTCTGCTTCCGCCGGTATTTTCCTCGGCTCGGACTATCATTTCGATCTCACCCGCCCCGGCATCGCCCTCTATGGCGGCGAAGCGGTCAACGGCATGGCGAACCCGATGCGGCCCGTCGCCACAGCCGAAGCGCGGATCATTCAGATTCGCGAGGCGGGCGAAGGCCAGACCGTGAGTTATGGCGGTACCTTTCTGCTGAAACGCGCAAGCCGCCTTGCCATCGCTTCCGTGGGTTATGCGGATGGATATCAGCGTTCGCTTTCCGGTTCCGGCATTCCGCTGCGCGAAATGGGCCATGGCGGCGCTTATGGCATGGTCAACGGCTACAGGGTGCCGGTGGCCGGCCGCGTGACCATGGACCTCACCATTTTCGACGTGACGGATGTTCCGGCCAACGCCATCCGTGCCGGCGACTATATCGAGCTTTTCGGCCCCAATGTGCCTGTCGACGAGACCGCGCGGGCGGCCGGCACCATCGGTTACGAAATGCTGACGGGGCTTGGCCTGCGTTACGAGCGGCAATATCTCATGGCCGACGACTGAGCCGCGCCTTTAGCCCTTGGAAAGCGGCGCCGACCTGTGCTAGAAGAGAACAAAAGGAGATCGAAATGCCCGAAATCCATTTGAGCGAGCAGGACGAGAAGTTCATCGAGGAGCAGGTGGCGGCGGGCATCTACAGCGATGCGGACGCGGTTATTCATGCGAGCCTGCAATTGCTGAGCAGTGACGAGGGAAGACTTGCGGAGCTCCGGAAGATGATTCACGAAGCTGACGCAGAGTTCGAACGGGGTGATTACGTGACCTTTTCGACGGATGATGATCTGACCGCCTACATCATCGAACGCGCCAGAAACGAAAAGTGACGAAGGCCCGCATCTATTCCCTGTCATCGCGCGCCATTCGTGATCTTATCCATCTCTATAAATTTCTGGAGGACAAAAATCCGGTCGCCGGCGAACAGCTTGTGTCGGCCATTGAGCGGAAAATCCGGGATACAGCCCGGCTGGGTCTGACCGGAGTTTCCCGTGACTGGATCAGCAGCGGTCTTCGTGCCGTAAATCACAAAAATCGCTGCATCTATTTTCGTGTAAAAGAAAACGAATTGCGCATATTGCGCATCGTCCACGGCCATCAACACATTGGTGCCGAAGACGTAGAAGAAGAAAACTGACATAACATGGCCAAAGCCAAGACCCAATTTGTGTGCCAGAACTGCGGCACGGTTCACACCCGCTGGGCGGGAAAATGCGAAGGCTGCGGCGAATGGAACACCATCGTCGAAGAGGACCCGATGGGCGGCATCGGCTCCGGACCGGGCAAGACGCCAAAAAAGGGCCGGCCTGTCACCCTCACCTCGCTTTCCGGCGAGATCGAGGAAGCGCCGCGCATTCCGACCGGCATCAGCGAACTCGACCGGGCGACGGGCGGCGGTTTCGTGCGCGGTTCGGCGGTTCTGATCGGCGGTGATCCGGGTATCGGCAAATCGACGTTGCTGATGCAGGCGGCAGCGGCCCTTTCGCGGCGCGGGCATCGCGTCATCTATGTCTCGGGTGAAGAGGCGGTGGCGCAGGTGCGTCTGCGCGCCCAGCGTCTCGGGGCGGCGGAAACCGATGTGCTGCTGGCGGCGGAAACCAATGTCGAGGATATTCTGGCGACGATTTCCGAAGGCAAGCGGCCCGATCTCGTCATCATCGATTCCATTCAGACGCTGTGGAGCGATACGGCCGATTCCGCCCCCGGCACGGTGACCCAGGTGCGCACCGGCGTGCAGGCGATGATCCGCTTCGCCAAGCAGACGGGCGCGACCATGGTGCTCGTCGGCCATGTCACCAAGGAAGGCCAGATCGCCGGCCCG
>QFOL01000070.1 GCA_003241215.1 Agrobacterium fabrum | reverse complement strand
GAGAACATTGCCCTTGCGGACGGATGAGGCGATAACCTTGACCATATGACTTCCTTGTAACTCGATGAAATGCGTCGTAAAGGACTGCGCGGCAGCACCGGCCCCGGCAGACGTTTTGTCTTTTTTCTGGGGCGCAACTACCTTAAATCCGCGCGAATTGCCAGCCTTCTACAGCAATTCGCGGAAGAGTGCCTAGCGGTTTTCCGCCCGGAATTGCTTTAAATGACGCGTTCAGGCGTTTTGCGGGCTATTTCTCCGCAATGGGACGCCGCAGAGAAGACGGAAAAGAAGAGAAGATGCCCGCAAGCAAAGAGACAATGTCGCCCTGGTGGACGCCCGACGTTCATGCCGATCGCCGCGCTTTTCTCCTTGGCCGCAATGCAATCCAGTCGGTATTCCGCAGCTATTTCGCCCGTGCCGATTTTCTTGAGGTCGACACGGCCACCCTGCAGGTTTCCCCCGGCAATGAGGCGCATCTGCATGCCTTCGCAACGCAGGGCCTGACGCCGGGCGGCAACGCCGTGCCGCTCTATCTCCACACCTCGCCGGAATTCGCCTGCAAGAAACTGCTTGCCGCCGGTGAAAAACGCATTTCCTGTTTCGCTCATGTTTACCGGAACCGGGAAAGGGGCCCCCTGCACCATCCGGAATTCACCATGCTGGAATGGTATCGCGTCGGCGAAACCTATGAGAGCCTGATGAAGGACAGCGCCAACCTTCTGGCGCTGGCGGCCGAAACCACCGGGACAAAAAATTTCACCTATCGCGGCCGCAGCGTCGATCCGTTTCTGGAGCCGGAACGTCTGAGCGTCGCCGAAGCCTTCGAACGTTATGCCGGCGTGGATCTGCTGGCCACAATCAGCCGAAACGGCGAAACCGACAGCCGCCATCTTGCCGCCAGCCTCACCAATGCCGGCATCCGCGTCGCCGGGGATGATACCTGGGCGGATATGTTCAGCCGCGTCATCGTCGAGCGGGTGGAGCCCGAACTGGGTTTCGGCCGCGCGACGATTCTCGACGAATACCCCACCAGCGAAGCGGCCCTTGCCCGCAAATCGCCGGGGGACGCACGGGTTGCCGAACGTTTCGAGCTTTATGCCTGCGGCGTCGAGCTTGCCAACGCCTTCGGCGAGTTGACCGATGCCGCCGAGCAGAGACGGCGTTTCGAAATGGAAATGGCCGAGAAACAGCGGGTCTATGGCGAGACCTATCCGCTGGATGAGGATTTTCTGGCCGCTCTTGCGATCATGCCGCCGGCAAGCGGCATAGCACTCGGTTTCGACCGGCTGGTAATGCTGGCAACCGGCGCGCCGCGCATCGATCTCGTCATGTGGGCTCCCGTTGCGGAATATGGACGATGACAGGGCCAGAAACCATCAAGACACCCGAAGCGCTTCTCGAAGCGGGGCTGATCGATGCCGGATCGCTGGAGAGTCTGCGCGCGGTGACGCAGCGTTATGCGCTGGCCATCACGCCGGCGGTTGTCAACCTGATGGACAGCCGCGACCCGCAGGACCCGATCGCCCGGCAATTTGTGCCCGATCCGGCCGAACTCGTTCACCTTCCCGAGGAACGGGACGATCCTATTGGCGATGACGCCCATAGTCCCGTCCACGGTATTGTCCACCGGTATCCGGACCGGGTGCTTTTGAAGGCGGTGCATGTCTGTCCGGTCTATTGCCGTTTCTGTTTCCGGCGCGAAATGGTCGGCCCGCAGGGCAACGGCATGATGAACCCGGACGAACTGGATGCCGCATTCGCCTATATAAAAGCCAGACCTGCCATCTGGGAGGTCATTCTCACCGGCGGCGATCCCCTGGTGCTCTCGCCACGGCGATTGTCCGACCTCATGGCGCGTCTGAAAGACATACCGCATGTGAAGATCGTCCGCTTCCATACCCGTGTTCCGGTGGTCGACCCCGAGCGCATCGACGCGGCGCTGATCGATGCGCTGAAGGCCAGCGGCAAGACCACCTATGTCGCCCTGCATGCCAATCATGCCCGCGAACTCGGCGAGGCGGCCAGAAGCGCCGCAGCACGATTGATCGATGCCGGCATCGCCATGGTCAGCCAGACCGTGCTTTTGAAGGGCATCAACGACGATCCTGCTGTTCTCGCCGAGCTGATGCGCAGTTTCGTCGAGAACCGTATCAAGCCCTATTACCTGCACCACCCCGACCTCGCCCCGGGTACAAGCCATTTCCGGCTGACGATTGAAGAGGGGCAGCGAATCGTTTCCGCATTGCGGGGACATGTCTCCGGTCTTTGCCAGCCAACCTATGTTCTCGACATCCCCGGCGGTCACGGCAAGGCCATGATCGGCCGAAATGCGGCCGAAAAAACAAGCGCTGGCTGTTATTCCGTCTCAGATTTCAACGGAAACGATCATATTTACCCACCGCAAGCCGCCGGTCACGATTAAAAGAAGCATAAAAAGCCCGCTGCGCCGGGCTTTTCGAGGCAGCGCCCTGCGAAAACAAAAATTTCACATTTCCGCCCCTCTCCTGTCATCATAAAGAAAAATATTCTACCTATAACAATCAGCATTGATTTTAACGCTGGTCTGGATTATCAGTGTGGAACTGGAGAACGAGTCTCCTGATTCCGGGCCAACACCAATACAGGGAGTGTGTCATGTCAAAACATATCAGCATCAACGCAATCCTTGGTCTTGAGTCCTGGAATGCTGGATTTAAATCCACGTGTTCCCGCTGCTGTCGAATGTGACTTAACGGTCTCAATTTCCTGAAAATCAGTTCGACAACATGCTGTGTAAATTAGCCACAGCGGGAGTATATCTATGCAAAAGCAAGTTATTGAATTCGCTGGCGAACCCGTCGGCATCGTCATACCGGACAACGACCGGCTGAAGTTCATCGCGGTGAAATTCCACGTTCACGATCTGGACGAACAGAAGTTCGACAGCGCCGATGACGTGCGGATCGCGATCCGCGATCTCGTGCGCAACCGGAACCTGGCTGCGGTCGCCTGATGCGGGAATATAATTGCCCGCTCATGGAACCATCAAAACCAAAGCGCGCCAAATATCGGACCCCAAATTGCAGGCCGATGGCGCGCTTTTATTTTGCGTGACGATTCGTCTGCCGCCGTGGCGCGGCCCATCCAGGCCATATCGGAACATTCGGATCTCATGAGCTGAAAAGCACGGCAAAACCCTTCCCCCAAAAGATATGCGTCTCAGTCAGGTGAAGTGAGCCCTACCACCGCAGGAGCCGATCACCGCCTTCACGGCGATAATCGATATCGATGGCGTATGAAGGCTTGTCCGCGTCAGAACGCGGTGAAGGTCAGCGTCGTCAGCGAACGGACGATTCCCGGAATATTGACGATGTTCTGGTTGATGAATTTGCCGATATCCTCTTCCTGCGGAAGATAGACTTTCAGCAACAGATCATATTCGCCGCTGGTGGAATAAAGCTCCGAAACCAGTTCGGTTTTATAGATGGCATCGGCGACATCGTAGGTCTTGCCGGGCTCGCATTGAAGCTGAACAAAAATGGGCTTCACGGACATCTCCCGTGTTGGAACTTGCGGTGTGCGGCGTTGTCCGCCGCACGTCATGGCGCACTATTGGCTTAGCCGCGCCGCTCTTGCAAGACCGGCCACCGGTTTACGCCGAAAAGTCTTCGCCGCCGCCATCTGTCTCCGCTGCGGCCTGAGAAACGATCCAGCGTCTGAAACTTTCGAGCGGCGGATAACCGGTGCGATCCGGCACGCAAGCGAGATAATAGGCCTCTTCGCTCTGCACCTCTCCCGCAACGGCCGCGACCAGCCGGCCGGTTCGCAATTCCTCCTCGATCATGAAGGAAGGAATAAGCGACGCCCCCACCCCGGCGCTCGCCGCCTCGGCAATGGTGGTGAACTGATCGAAAAGCATGCCATGCACATTGTCGAACCGCACATCATGGCTGCGAAACCACTGTTCCCAGGCATCGGGCCGGGTCGTCATGTGCAGCAGCGGCACATGCAGCAGATCATCCGGCTGCAAAAGCCCATGCAGTTCCTTAAAAGCCGGGCTGCATACCGGGATGACCTTCTCATGCATCAGAAAAACCAGTTCGGTTCCCGGCCAATGCGGCAATCCGAAATGGATGGCCGCATCGACGGAATCGGTGCGGAAATCGAACAGCGACGACCGTGTCAGGAGATTGACCGAAATTCCCGGATGCCGGGCGATGAAATCAGGAAGGCGCGGCACCAGCCAGCGCGTACCGAAGCTGGGCAGGACGCCGAGATTAAGCGTGCCCCCATCCGGATTGGCGCGCAGATTGAGCGATGCCGTCGAAATACGCCGCAAAGCTTCGCGGATTTCCCGCGCATATCCCTCGCCCGCCCTTGTCAGCCGGATCGTCTGCCTCTCGCGCAGGAACAGGGCCACGCCAAGCTGCTCTTCAAGCGCGAGAATCTGCCGGCTGACCGCGCCCTGCGTCAGACCGAGCTCCCTTGCCGCGGCGGTCACGCTGCCCGTGCGCGACGCGGCTTCGAAGGCCGCAAGCAGCGAAAGCGACGGCAGAAAGCGGCGGGGCGGCAGAACCATATTCCCTCACGGAATGAACTCTTGACGATATGTCGATATTCAACAGGCAGGGCGGCTTGTAAAGTCTCATAAACAAGGGCTTGTCACTCATACAAAAACCAAATGAACTTGCCCGGAACATGGTGGAACGATGTATAATGACCCTCGCTCGCACGGTCTCTGGGAAAAGACCGCGCCGCAGCCGCCCGCAACGCCTGCGCTGCAAAGCGCCGTGGCTGCCGATGTCGTGGTTGTCGGCGGCGGTTTCACCGGCCAGTCCGCCGCCCTTCATCTTGCCGAACGCGGCGTGGGTGTCGTTCTTCTCGAAGCCAGGGAAATCGGCTTTGGCGGCGCCGGCCGAAATGTCGGCCTCATCAATGGCGGCATGTGGGTCATGCCGAAGGAACTCCCCGGCGTGCTGGGCGAGACTTACGGCGAACGGCTTCTCGACCTTCTGGGCAATGCCCCGCTTCTCGTCCGCGAACTGGTGGAAAAACACGAGATTGCCTGCGAAATCGAGAAAAACGGGACGCTGCATTGTGCCGTCGGTGAAAAGGGGCTCACCGAAATCCGCGAGCGCTGCGACCAATGGGCCGCGCGCGGCGCTCCCGTGCGCGTTCTCGATGCCGATGAAACAGCAAGGCGAACCGGCAGTACCGGCTATGCGGGCGCACTTTTCGATTCACGCGCCGGCACGCTTCAGCCGCTTGCCTATGTCGGAGGCCTGGCTGTCGCCGCACAAAAGGCCGGCGCACGGCTGCACACCGCAAGCCCCGTGGTTTCGACCGAACGCAGCGGTGAAAAATGGTTGGTAAAAACCCCGCAGGGATCGGTGACCGCCAAATGGATCGTCGTCGCCACCGAGGCCTATAGCACCGGACCATGGCAGATCGTTCGTGATGAACAGATCTACCTGCCCTACTTCAACTTCGCCACAAGACCCCTCGGCGACAACCTGCAAAAGAGCATCCTGCCAGGCCGTGAAGGTTGCTGGGATACCAAGGAAATCCTCTCGTCCTTCCGTATGGACAAGGCCGGACGGCTGATCTTCGGCAGCGTCGGCGCCTTGCGTGGCGCCGGCGCCGCCATCCACCGGGCCTGGGCGAAACGCTCGCTGAAGCGGCTTTTCCCGCAGCTTGGCGATACGGAATTCGAATGCGAATGGTACGGCCAGATTGGCATGACTGACAATGCCGTGCCGCGCTTTCACAGTTTCGCCGACAATGTCATCGGATTTTCGGGCTATAACGGCCGCGGTATTGCGCCCGGCACGGCCTTCGGCAAGGTGATTGCCCGGCATATTCTGGGCGATATCGCCGAAGCCGACCTGCCTCTGCCAGCGACCGAGCCAAAAGCGCAGGCTTTCCGGGCAGTGAAGGAAGCCTATTATGAGGCAGGCGCCCAGATCGCCCATTTCGCCGGCGAGCGTTTTTGATCGGGCACATAGCCGCGTTCCGTGCATACTTTGCAGATGCTCGAAACAAGCCCGAGCGCGACGAGGAGAGCTTTTCGGGCTTAGCCACCCTCTGACCCAGACACCCGTAGCAGCCTCTTTCCCTCATCCCATCGATATATCCTTGAAAATATAATGATTGCCCTATAGGCCTATCGATATATCCATCAAAATATCTCGAACAGGGGGTAACACACCATGAGACTTTTGCGTCGCAGCTTCTTCAAAACCATCGCCGCCGCCACATCCTTCTGGGTCGCAGCCTCCCTTGTGGCCGTTCCGGCCCATGCCGCCGAAAAAGTCACGGTGTTTGCCGCCGCAAGCATGAAAAACGCCCTCGACGCGATCAATGCCGAATGGGCGAAGGAAAGCGGTAACGAAGCGAGCGTTTCTTATGCCGCAAGCTCCGCGCTCGCCAAGCAGATCGAGCAGGGCGCACCGGCGGATATCTTCATTTCCGCCGACCTCGCATGGATGGACTATGTCGCCGAAAAGAAGCTGATCAACGCCGACAGCCGCTCCAATCTTCTCGGCAACCGCATCGTTCTCGTCGCCCCCGCAGACAAGGCAAAGCCCGTCGAGATCAAGCAGGGCTTCGATCTTGCCGCTCTCGTGGGCGATGGCCGCCTTGCCATGGGCGCGGTCGATTCCGTTCCGGCGGGCAAATATGGCAAGGCAGCGCTGGAAAAGCTCGGCGTCTGGTCCTCGGTGGAAAAGAAGGTCGCCGGCGCGGAAAGCGTGCGTGCAGCACTGCTCCTCGTCTCGCGCGGCGAAGCACCCTATGGCATCGTCTACCAGACAGATGCCGCCGCCGATCCGGGCGTGAAGATCGTCGGCACCTTCCCGGAAGACAGCCATCCGGCGATCATCTATCCGGTCGCCATTCTGTCCGAAGCAAAATCGCCGGCGGCAAAAGCCTATCTGGATTTCCTGAAGTCCGAAAAGGCAACGCCCTTCTTCGAAAAGCAAGGCTTTACCGTTTTGAAGTAAGCTTCTTTCAGGCCCGCTTTCCGGCGGGCCATGACATATGACGATTGCAGGATACGGCATTGCATTGGTGGACACTCAGCCCTGAAGAATGGACGGCGATCAGGCTCAGCCTGTGGGTGTCCTCCATCGCCATGCTCGCCAGCCTGCCCTTCGGCATTGCCGTTGCCATGGCGCTGGCGCGCGGCCGTTTCTGGGGTAAATCGCTCCTCAACGGCATCGTCCATCTGCCGCTCATTCTGCCCCCCGTCGTCACCGGTTTTCTGCTGCTGGTCCTCTTCGGTCGCCGCGGCGCGATCGGGCAGTTTCTCGATACTTATTTCGGCATCGTCTTTTCCTTCCGCTGGACGGGGGCGGCACTCGCCTGCGCCGTCATGGCTTTCCCGCTGATGGTGCGCTCCATCCGCCTTTCCATCGAAGCGGTGGACCGCGAGCTGGAAGAGGCGGCAGGCACCTTGGGGGCGAGCCCGTTCTGGGTGTTCCTCACCGTCACCCTGCCCCTGACGCTGCCGGGCATCATTGCCGGCATGATCCTCGCTTTCGCCAAGGCCATGGGCGAATTCGGCGCCACCATCACCTTCGTGTCCAATATTCCGGGCGAGACCCAGACGCTGTCTGCCGCCATCTACACCTTCACGCAGGTTCCGGGCGGCGATGCCGGCGCTTTGCGCCTGACCATCGTTTCCGTCGTGATTTCCATGCTCGCCTTGCTCGTCTCCGAGTTTCTGGCACGCATCATCGGCAAACGGGTGAGCATGGAATGACGCTTTCGGTTTCCACCCAACATCGTCTCGGCGCCTTCGAACTCGACGCATCATTTACCTCCGAAGGCGGCGTTACCGCCCTGTTCGGACGCTCCGGCTCCGGCAAGACATCGATGATCCGCATCATTGCCGGCCTGCTGCGCCCGGATAGCGGACAAATCATTCTCGATGGCGAAGTCTTGGCAGACAGCGAAAAGCGGCTGTTCCTGCCGGCCCATAAACGCCGTTTCGGTTATGTCTTTCAGGAGGCGCGGCTGTTTCCGCATCTAAGCGTGGCGCAGAACCTGCATTACGGCAAATGGTTCGCCTCGGACAAAAGAAAGGGCGCGCATGAAGACCACATCATCGACATGCTCGGTATCGGCCACCTTCTCCAGCGCCGTCCGAACAGGCTCTCCGGCGGCGAAAAGCAGCGTGTCGCCATCGGCCGCGCACTGCTCTCTTCCCCTCGCCTGCTGCTGATGGACGAGCCGCTCGCCTCTCTGGACGAGCAGAGAAAGGCCGAGATCATTCCTTATCTCGAGCGTCTGCGCGACGAGACGAAAATCCCGATCGTTTATGTCAGCCACTCCATTCAGGAAGTCGCCCGCCTTGCAGACCGTATCGTGGTGATGACCGACGGCAAGGTGGAAGTTGCGGGAAAAGCGGCCCAGGTGCTGGCGCGACCGGATTTCAGCACACATCTGGAGCGGCGCGAAGCGGGCAGCATTCTTTCCGGGCGCATCGAAAACTTCGATGAACGGCACGGCCTCGCCGCCGTGAGACTGAGTACGGCCCTGCTGCAGGTTCCGGCACGGAAGGGTGCACTCGGCGTTCCGGCGCGAGTGCTGATACCTGCACGCGACGTCATGCTCGCAACCGTGAGGCCCGAAGGCCTGAGCGCGCTCAATATTCTCGAAGGCCATGTCTGCGATGTCGCCGCCAGCGAAGACGGTATGGTCACCGTTCAGGTGGATTGCGGCGGCGATATCATCCAGTCGCGCATCACCGACCTGTCACGCGAGAGGCTGCAGCTGGAACCCGGAAAACCGGTGCATGCAATCATAAAGTCGGCGGCTCTCGATCCCTATTGAAAGCCGCATCGGGATTGCGGTTGGCTTCCAGCCAGTCGATATCCTGACGCAATGTCTCGTTCATCCGCTTTTCCATGCCGCGATAACGCTCCAGCACCTCAGTGCCGAAAGCGGTCAACGCCGCACCGCCGCCCTGTTTGCCGCCACGCTGCGATTCGATCACCGGTTGCCTGAACATATGGTTCAGCGCATCCACCAGCAGCCATGCGCGGCGATAGGACATGTCCATCGCCCGCCCGGCGGCGGAAATGGAGCCAGTCTCGACAATCAGTTCCATCAATTCGATCTTGCCATGGCCGAGACGTTCTCCGCGCGGAAAGTCGATACGAAGAACGGGTTTCAGTGTTGGGATGACCTCACTCATCGTTCAAAAGCTCCGTCCATGAAGATCGCGATAGGCCTTCTGCGCTCCATCCACCGGCAAGGCCGTCGCCTCATAGACGCCACGCGCCACCGCGCGCGCCATGACGATGGTGGCCAGATGGCAAAGCTCAGTGAAATGAACGCCGCCCTCAAGCGGCTTTTCACCGGTCGCGGCCGCAAACATGATGTCGCCGTCGCTCGGCAGATGGGCGGGCAGGACGGCGCGCGCCAGCCCGTCATGCGCCATGATGGAAAGGCGATGCGCCTGCGCCTTGGTGAGCGCCGCATCCGTCACCACCGCACCGATGGTCGTTGCCGTGAGATTGACGCCCTTAAGGCGCAGCGCGGTATGATCCGGCTCGAAACGATCGGGAAAACCGCAATCGCCGTATTCACCCTGCACTTCAAACGGCGCGGACCAGAGATGGCGGCTCGTTCCAACGGTTGCCGAGCCGAGCGCATTGACGGCGACGATGGCCGCCACCTTGTAACCTCCGGAACTGACGGCGCTTGCCGAACCGAGCCCGCCCTTGAAGGTGGCGGTCGTCGCACCCGTTCCAGCCCCGGCCGTTCCAAGCTCGAAGGGCGTCGCACGCGCCGCCTTGAAGGCTGCATATCCCATCTCGCGATAGGGTGAATGCAGCCCCCAATCCTTGTCGCCGCCATTCAGCAGGTCCATCAGGATCGCCTGCGGCACGATGGGAACGCGGGTGGAACCCACCTGCAGGCCGCGTCCGATTTCACGCAGCCCGGCCTGAACGCCGCCCGCCGCATCCAGCCCGAAGGCAGAACCGCCTGACAGCACGAAGGCATCCACCGTTTCCACCGTCATCGCCGGGTCGAGCAGGCCGGTATCGCGCCCGCCCGGCGCACCACCCAAAACAGAACCGGAGGCAATGGCGGGTTTTTCAAAAACAATCGCCGTAACACCGGAGCCGAGGGCGAGATCGGTGACATTGCCGACGGAAACGCCTGAAATATCCGTCAGAAGGTTGGTGAGTGCCGCCATGCCGTTTCCCTTTTCTCCCGGTATCCCGCCACCATCACGCACTGTCAACGCAAAACGTGACCCGCCTGATGTCGACGACAAGCCGCGATCAGGAAAAAATCGCTGTCCCGATCACCGGCGTCGAGGGAACGGCCATGTCCCTCGGCTCCAGCGGCCCGGAGAGATATGCCTGATGGCCGGCGTCTATGGCGCGGGCGAAAGCCTCCGCCATGCCGACCGGGTCTCCCGCACCCGCCACCGCCGTGTTGAGCAGAACGGCATCGTAACCGAGCTCCATCACCGTGACCGCATGCGACGGGCGGCCGATACCGGCATCGACAATCAGCGGCACATCCGGGAAACGCGCCCGCATGGATTTCAGCGCCGTCAGATTGAGCGGTCCCATGGCGCTGCCGATTGGCGCGCACCAGGGCATCAGCACCTTGCAGCCTGCCTCCAGCAGCCTCTCGGCGACGACCAGATCATCAGTCGTATAGGGAAAGACCTCGAAACCATCGTCGCAGAGGATTTTCGCCGCCTCGACAAGTGCGAAGACATCGGGCTGCAGCGTGTCGTGATGGCCGATGACCTCCAGCTTGATCCAGTTAGTGCGGAACACATCGCGGGCCATCTTTGCCGTCAGCACCGCCTCCTTGACCGTGTGGCAACCGGCGGTATTGGGCAGAATCTGGCGATCCAGCTCACGGATAAGCTCGAAAAACTGACCGCCCTTCTTGCCGCCCGCCGTTTCCCGGCGCAGCGAAATCGTCAGAATATCCGTGTTGCTCGCCCGCACGGCATCGGCAAGCACGGCGGGGGACGGATAGCGCGCCGTGCCGAGCAGGAGACGGGACGAGACCTCGCGGCCATAAAGCGTCAGCATGGTTTCAGCCTCCCTGCATCGGCGAGAGGATTTCGATACGGTCGAAAGCCTTCAGCTTATAATCGGCGCGCTCTTCCGAATGCACCAGGTCACCGTTTACCGCCGTCGCCAGCCACTCACCCTCGTATTCGAGGCAGGCGAGCAGGCCGGCCAGCGTCTCGGCGGCGAGATCAAGCTCGTCGCCATTCACCAGAAGTTTCATGATCCCGTTCCTTTCGAGAGAGAGTTTGGCAGACGATTTCAGCCGCCTGCCGCGCCATCGCCGGCGATAGCAGAAAGCCGTGCCGGTGCGCGCCGTTGATGAAAATGGTCCCGCCATCCTGCGTGACCTTCGGCAGATTGTCGGGATAGGCGGGGCGCACGCCGGTGCCTGTCTCGATGATTTCCGCTTCCGCAAAAGCCGGATGCACGGCATAGGCGGCATTCAGGAACTCCATCATCGAGCGGGCGGAAATGGCGCCCGCATCTTCCGTTTCGATCATCGTCGCGCCCACCATGAAACGACCGGGCTCGCGCGGCACGATGTAAAGCGGAATGCGCGGATGCAGCAGCCGGACGGGACGAGACAGGGAAACCTCCCGCGTGGCGAGATAGAGCATCTCTCCCCGCACGCCGCGAAGGCCGGGAATCTCTCCCACCGCCGCAGCGCCAGTGCAATCCACCACCCGGTCGAACAGTCGCTCATCCACCGTGATGCCCATATGGAACCGCACACCCATGGCGTAAAGCCGCTGATGCAGCGATTTCAGTGCAAGACGCGGATCGAGATGCCCTTCGCCCGGAAAATAAAGCCCGGAGCGAAACTGCCCGGCAAGATCGGGCTCCAGAGCGGCGATTTCTCCCTCATCCACCCAGCGATAACCGCCGGTCCGCGATGCGAAACGCGAAAGCTCCGCCTTATCGCGTGCTGGCGCGACAGCCAGCGTGCCGTTGCGGACGACGAGACCGGGTGTGGCTTCATCCCACCAGTCGAGCGCCGCCTGGCCAAGCGTCAGAACCGCCGCTTCAGCGCTTTCACGTTCGCACCAGGGCGCCAGCATGCCGCCCGCATACCAGGATGCGCCGCGAAAGGGTTCGGCATTGCGCTCGCAAATCTCCACCGTAACGCCGTTTCGCGCCAGTTCGAGGGCCGCCGTCAAACCGGCGACCCCCGTTCCCTTGACCAGAACGCGCATGTTATTCGGCATCCGCAGGCGTCGTGAGCGGCATGTAAAGCTCACCACCCTCCTTGAAGCGTGCGGCCATGGCCTCCAACCCTTCCTTCTGCGCCTCCGCGCGGATATCGTGGGAAATCCGCATCGAGCAGAATTTCGGCCCGCACATGGAGCAGAAATGCGCCACCTTGTGCGCTTCCTTCGGCAAGGTCTCGTCATGGAAGGAGCGCGCCGTGTCCGGATCGAGCGACAGGTTGAACTGATCCTCCCAGCGGAACTCGAACCGCGCGCGCGACAGCGCATCGTCCCGGACCTGTGCCGCCGGATGGCCCTTGGCAAGATCGGCGGCGTGGGCCGCGATCTTGTAGGTGATGACACCGACCTTCACGTCGTTGCGATCGGGCAGGCCGAGATGTTCCTTCGGCGTGACGTAGCAGAGCATCGCGGTACCGAACCAGCCGATCATCGCCGCACCGATGCCGGAGGTGATGTGGTCGTAACCCGGCGCAATATCGGTGGTGAGCGGCCCGAGCGTATAGAAGGGCGCTTCGCCGCAGGTCTTCAGCTGCTTGTCCATGTTTTCCTTGATCTTGTGCATCGGCACATGGCCGGGGCCCTCGATCATCACCTGGCAATCCTTCGCCCAGGCGATCTGCGTCAACTCGCCGAGCGTCTCCAGTTCCGCGAATTGTGCGGCGTCATTGGCGTCGGCAATCGAGCCGGGACGCAGGCCATCGCCCAGCGAAAAGGAGACATCGTAAGCGCGGCAAATGTCGCAAATCTCGTCGAAATGCTCGTAGAGGAAGCTTTCCCTGTGGTGATGCAGACACCACTTGGCCATGATCGAGCCGCCGCGCGAGACGATGCCGGTGACGCGGTTGACGGTGAGAGGGATGTAATGCAGCCTTACGCCGGCATGGATAGTGAAATAATCCACACCCTGCTCCGCCTGTTCGATCAGCGTATCGCGGAACACTTCCCAGTTCAGGTCTTCGGCAATGCCGTTGACCTTCTCCAGTGCCTGATAAAGCGGCACCGTGCCGATCGGCACCGGCGAATTGCGGATGATCCATTCGCGGATATTGTGGATGTTGCGCCCGGTCGACAGGTCCATGACGGTATCGGCACCCCAGCGGATGGCCCAGACCATCTTCTCTACCTCCTCGGCCATGGAGGAAGTGACGGCGGAATTGCCGATATTGGCGTTGATCTTGACGAGAAAATTACGGCCGATGATCATCGGCTCGAGTTCCGAATGATTGATATTGGCGGGGATGATGGCGCGACCGGCCGCCACTTCCTGACGCACGAATTCCGCCGTGACGTAGTCAGGAATATGCGCACCGAAACTCTCGCCGTCGCGCGCCAGCTTTTCCTTGGCCGCCTCACTCCCGAGATTTTCGCGGATGGCGATGAATTCCATTTCCGGCGTGATGATACCGGCCCGCGCATAGGCAAGCTGGGTCACGGCTTTACCGGCCGTGGCCCTGAGCGGCTGGTGGCGCACCGAAAATTCTGGCGTCAGGCGTTCGCCGGTGGCAAAGCCGTTATCCTCCGGCTTGACGTGCCGGCCGTCATAAGCCTCGACATCGCCGCGCGCCACGATCCAGTCATGACGCAGACGCGGCAAACCCTTTTCAATCAGAACGGGATGTGAGGGATCGGTATAGGGACCGGAAGAATCATAAACCGTCACCGGCGGTTCGCCCGCCGTCGGGTGTACGGCGATCTCGCGCATCGGCACGCGGATATGCGGATGCAAAATGCCCGACCTGTGGATTTTCGTGGAGGCGGCGTGCGGTCCGGTGGTGACCGAAAGCGGGATATTCTTGGCAGCGATATTCATCTTGAGGCTCCAAAGTTTGACAGTGGAGACCCAGTTCGAGCCGGAATGATGGAAAATACCGTCGCGCCGATAGCGTACGCATACGCCAGCCGACCTCCGGTCTTTGCACCGTCCCTACGCCAGTATGAACTGGATCAGGTTCAACGGGTCACTGCGCGTGAAAGCAGAATCTCAGCCCCTTGACGGGACACCCCTGGTGAATGGCCACAGCAAAAAACACCGTCAGGCTTTTGTCAAGGCCGCCGATCTAAGCTTGGCAAAGGTGCGGGAATGGCGCATGCTGCCGTTAGTTGTAATTAACCTAACGGTTTAGGCGAATATTATCGTTTGCTACGTAACGATAAGCACAAACCATCCTGATGTGAAATTCATGGGAGATACGTCGGAATGAACGCGACTATTCGTGAAATACTGGCAAAATTCGGCCAGCTTCCAACCCCCGTCGATACGATTGCAGATGACGCCGATCTTTATGCGGCGGGCCTTTCTTCCTTTGCATCAGTGCAATTGATGCTCGGCATCGAAGAAGCTTTCGATATCGAATTCCCCGACAATCTCTTGAACCGCAAGTCATTTGCCAGCATCAAGGCTATTGAAGACACCGTTAAACTCATTCTGGATGGTAAAGAGGCAGCCTGATGAACGTCACCGTCGCGCCGCAGGATGAAACGCTGTCCGCGCGCGCGGGCCGTGTCGC
>QFOL01000426.1 GCA_003241215.1 Agrobacterium fabrum | reverse complement strand
GAGACTAAGGCCAACCGCGCCGGCAATGATGAAACCTTCCGCCCAGTTGCCGCCGCCGAGCGCATTGAGCGCCAGCACCGTCACATATTGAACGACGGAGGCGGCGACCGCGAAGGAAATGTCGATGCCGCCGGAAATCAGCACCACAAGCAGGCCGACCGCGAAGATGATATTGACCGCCGAAACATTCAGCACGTCAAAGGCGTTGGAGATGGTGAGGAACCGGTCGGTGGCAAAAGACAGCCCCGTGCAGAGCAGCACCATGACCACAAGCAGCGTGAATTCGGTGGTATGTCCGAGGATGAGCCTACGCATAGATGGCGGATTCCAGTTCGGTGAGCGACAGGTGTCGCGGATCATGGGTGGCGTGAAACCGGCCTTCGACCATGTGGATGATCCTGTCGGTGTTGAAATAGACTTCCGGCGGCTCGTCGGAGATCACGATGATCGACAGCCCTTCTGACGCCAGCTTGCGGACGATTTCGAAGATGCCGGCGCGCGCACCGACATCAACACCAACCGTCGGCGCATCGAGGATGAGGATTTTCGGCCCGATGGCCAGCCACTTGGCAATCGCCACACGCTGCTGGTTGCCGCCCGAAAGCGTGCGGATCGGATCTTCCGGCAGGCCGATCTTCACCCCGAGCGCAGAAATCCAGCGGGAAACGACATCCGCCTTTTTAGAGGGTGAGATCAGGCCGCCGCTCAGCAGCCGGTCGAGCGAGGCCATGACGAGATTGTCGGCAATGGATTGCGGCTGGTTCAGGCCAAGCGAAAGCCGGTCTTCGGAAAGATAGGCGACGCCCGCCCGGATCGCATCGCGGTTGGAATGAAAATCCACCTTCTTTCCATCAATGAGGATTTCACCCGATTGCGGCCGATGCATGCCGAACAGCGTCAAGGCCAGTTCGGTGCGGCCGGCTCCCAAGAGGCCGGTAATGCCGAGCGTTTCGCCCCGGCGCAGATCGAACGAAACATCCTCGAACTCGCCGGCGCGGCTGAGCCCGCGCACCGAGAGAACGACGGGCTTGTCATCGTGATCGGCGGCGATGACGGCGCTGTCGAAATTGCGGCCGGTCATCAATTCGGTTACCCGCGACTGGGTCATGCCTTCGACCGGGAAGACGCCGACGAGCGATCCATCCCGCAAAACGGTGATGCGGTCCGAAATCTCCAGCACTTCCGCCAGGCGATGCGAGACGAACACAACCGCGACACCCGAGGCCGACAGGTTGCGGACGATGTCGATCAGATAGTCGGTTTCAGACTGCGTGAGCGAGGCGGTCGGCTCATCCATGAAAACGAGCCGCGCTTCCCCGACCAGCGCACGGGCAATCGCCACGATCTGACGCTGGGCGATGGGCAATTCCTTGAGCGGCTTGTCGAGGTCGATCTCGACACCGAGCCGCGCCAGCGCCTTTTCGGCCGCCTGTTCGATGGCGCGCTTGTCGACCAACCCGTATTTTCCATTCACCGCGTACTGAAAACCGATATTTTCAGCCACCGTCATTTCATCGAACAGCGCCAGATCCTGCCAGATCACCTGAATGCCAAGCGATTGCGCAAGCGTCGGGTTCATCGCGGTGATCTGCTTGCCGTCGAAATAAAGTTCGGCATCGCTTTCGGGCGTATAGACGCCTGTGATGACCTTGATCAGCGTGCTTTTACCGCAGCCGTTTTCGCCGGCAAGGCAATGCACTTCACCCGGATTGACCTCGAAAGAAACACCCTTCAGCGCGCGGACGCCACCGAAGGTGACCTTGATATTTTTGAGGGACAGGAGCGGTTCTGCGCTCATGATAGCGTCAATCTCCTTCCGCCGCGAAAGCATTGCAGACGTGGCGCTCGGCATGTTTTTCCAGATGGGACGCCGCGCGAGTATTACACCTCGCGCGGCGTCCCTGGCCTTGGGGGAGGATCAGAGGCCCATGGAAACGAGCTTGTCGATGCTTTCCTTGTCGATCTTCAGAAGCTGGTCGACAACGATGGTGTTACCTTCTGGATTGATGGTGCCGAGACCTTCGATATTGTCGCCGGCCTTGGGTGTCTCGCCCTTGGCGATACGGTCGGCGAGCGTGATGAAGACCTCACCGGCCTGCTTCGGATTCCACATGAACCCGCCCGTCAGCGCACCTGACTTGATGAGCTTGGCGCCCTGCCCCGGCGAGAACGGGCCGATGACGAAGACCTTGCCATCCTTGCGCCGCTCTTCGACGGCGCGCCCGGCGCCGATCGGCCCCTGCGAACCGAAGGCGAGGAAACCGCTCAGGTCTGCATTGGCGGACATCAGGTCAAGCGCCGTCGAACGGCTCTTGTCGAGATCTTCGGCGACACCGTAGCGGTCGCCGACCAGTTTCATGTCGGGATAATTGGCTTTGATATAAGCGATGGCGGCATCGGCCCAGGCGTTATGGAGCGGGACGGTGAGAGAGCCGACGAACACGGCATAAGAGCCCTTGCCGCCCATCTTTTCCGCCAGCAGCTTGCCATGTGCTTCACCGAAGCCCTTGGCGGAAGCCAGTTCGAAATCCCAGTCTGCGCCGAGCTGCTTGGGCGATTCATGGGTGATGACCTTGATACCGGCGGCCTGGGCCTTTTTCAGCACCGGCTCCAGCACCTTTGCATCATTGGGCACGACGCCGATGAAATCGACCTTCTGAGCGATCAGGTCCTCGATGGCGCGGACCTGCAGGGCGGGATCGGCGCTGGTCGGGCCGACCATGAAACCGTCGACGCCGAGCTTCTTGCTCTGCTCCTTAATACCGGCCTCCATGGCGTTGAACCACGGAATGCCGCCGATCTTGACGACGACGCCCACCTTCGGGCCTTCGGCGAAGGCGGCGGACGAGAGCAGTGCGAGC
>QFOL01000069.1 GCA_003241215.1 Agrobacterium fabrum | reverse complement strand
CAACGTCAAGGGCGGCCGCTGCGAGGCCTGCCAGGGCGACGGCGTCATCAAGATCGAGATGCACTTCCTGCCTGACGTTTACGTCACCTGCGATGTCTGTCACGGCAAGCGTTATAATCGCGAGACGCTTGATGTCACCTTCAAGGGCAAGTCCATCGCCGACGTGCTGGACATGACGGTGGAGGAAGGCGTGGAATTCTTCGCCGCCGTGCCGGCCGTGCGTGACAAGCTGCAATCGCTCTTCGATGTCGGCCTCGGTTACATCAAGGTCGGCCAGCAGGCCAATACGCTCTCCGGCGGCGAGGCGCAGCGCGTCAAGCTCGCCAAGGAACTGTCGAAACGCTCGACGGGCCGCACGCTCTATATTCTCGACGAGCCGACGACCGGCCTGCATTTCCATGACGTCAACAAGCTGCTGGAAATGCTGCAGGCGCTGGTCGATCAAGGAAATTCCGTCGTGGTGATCGAACATAATCTCGAAGTCATCAAGACGGCGGACTGGATCATCGATATCGGGCCTGAAGGCGGCACGGGCGGCGGCGAAGTGGTGGCGACTGGCACGCCGGAAGACATCGTCAAGGTGGAACGCTCTTATACCGGGCACTTCCTCAAGGAACTTCTGGACCGTCGTCCGGCAGGCAAGCGGGAAGCTGCGGAGTAATTGCCGGGGATTGCCGGGGATTGCCGCAAGGGTCCCCGCGCCTCCTCCGTCATCCTCGCCCTTGCGGCGGGGGTCCATGATCAGAAACACATCGACCGTCGCTGCAAGCTAGAGAATGACGATAGCGCAGCGCGTCGGAAAACAGCGCAGAATTGGGAGGAACAGCATATGTCGACATCAGGCACGATCCGCACCGGTATCGGCGGCTGGACCTTCGAGCCTTGGGAAGGCACGTTTTATCCGGAAAAACTGCCGAAGAAACGCCAGCTCGAACATGCCAGCCGGCAATTGACGGCCATCGAGGTGAACGGCACCTATTACAGCAGCCAGAAGCCGGAGACTTTCGCCAAATGGGCCTCCGAAGTGCCCGATGATTTCATTTTTTCGCTGAAGGCGAGCCGTTTCGTCACCAACCGCAGGGTTCTGGCCGAGGCCGGTGAATCCATGACGAAGTTCCTGACTCAGGGGCTGACGGAACTTGGGGCGCATCTAGGCCCGATCCTGTGGCAATTCGCGCCGACCAAAAAATTCGACGCGGAGGATTTCGGCGCGTTTCTGGCACTGCTGCCGGAAAAACAGGATGGCATCCGTCTTCGTCATGTGGTCGAGGTACGCAACGAGACATTCCAGGTGCCGGAATTCATCGATCTTCTTGCCAGACACAAGATCGCGGTCGTCTGCGCCGACCATCACGATTATCCGATGCTGCCGGATGTGACCGCCGATTTCGTCTATTGCCGTCTGCAAAAAGGCGAGGACGATATCAAGACCTGCTATCCGGAGGCGG
Source organism: Agrobacterium fabrum (assembly GCA_003241215.1). Classification (GTDB taxonomy): domain Bacteria; phylum Pseudomonadota; class Alphaproteobacteria; order Rhizobiales; family Rhizobiaceae; genus Agrobacterium; species Agrobacterium fabrum_A. The sequence continues at coordinate 13,365 of QFOL01000069.1, read as the reverse complement.
AGATCGGCCACTGGGCCAAACGGGTGAAGACCTATGCGACGGGCGGCATGCCCGACGATCTGCCGCTGATCGCGCCAGACCGCAAGGTCGAGAAAACCCCGCGCGACGTCTTCGCCTTCTTCATCACCGGCGGCAAGGTCAATGCGCCTGTCGGTGCGCAGGAGTTGCAGAAAGCACTCTGAGGCAGATAAGGCTGGGCAAGCCTGCGCCAGCTTCCTCCCCTTGGAACACCGGGAAGACCGTTTTCGGCCCTCAGCCCGCCAGTTCCTTCGTCGGGTTGAAATCGATGGCAGCGAAAGCCGCCTCGATCACTTCCGGCCCCGCACCCGGGCGGGTCGCATCGCTGGATAATATCTGGCGGAAACGGCGTGCGCCGGGCATGCCCTGAAACAGGCCGACCATGTGGCGGGTGACGTGATTAAGACGTCCACCGGCCGCAATATAATCGGCGGCATAGGCCATCATGACATCGCGCAGCGCCAACCAGTCCGGCTGGCGGGCCTTCTCGCCATAGATGCGATGATCGACATCGGCGAGGATGGAGGTGTTGTGATAGGCGGCCCGGCCGAGCATCACGCCATCCATATGCTGCAGATGGCCATATGCCTGATCGAGATCGGCGATACCGCCATTGATACCGACGAAGACGTCAGGGTTTTCCCGCTTCATGCGATAAACGAGCTCATAATCGAGCGGCGGCACTTCACGATTTTCTTTCGGTGAGAGCCCCTGCAGCCAGGCCTTTCGCGCATGGATCCAGACAGCATCCGCACCGGCAGCAACAACGCGCCTCAGAAAATCCGGTAGCACCGCTTCCGGCTCCTGATCGTCCACCCCGATGCGGCATTTGACCGTAACAGGCACGGCCGCGACCGCTTTCATCGCCGATACGCATTGCGCCACGACGTCGGGTTCTCGCATCAGACAGGCGCCGAAGGTGCCGGATTGTACCCGGTCGGAAGGGCAGCCGACATTGAGATTGATCTCGTCATATCCGTAGTCACCGGCAATCCTCACCGCCTCGGCAAGCTTTACCGGATCAGACCCGCCAAGCTGCAATGCGACGGGGTGCTCCTGCGGGTGGTAACCAAGCAATCTCTCGCGCTGTCCATGGATGATGGCGTCGGCAACGATCATTTCGGTAAACAGCAGCGCGCGCTTCGACAATTGCCGATGCAGAAACCTGCACCTCGTGTCGGTCCAGTCGATCATGGGGGCCACGGCGAAGATTTTTTCACCGTTCGCAAGCGCTTGTCTGTACATGGATTAACCTCTTTGCGCCGGCTTCTACAGCATAGGGCGGCAAAAAGCCAGTTTTGCACTCGGCAGCATTTTCACTGGAAATCGCCCCGGAATCGCGGGACAAGAAATACAGCTTAAAAAGACAACAGGAAATCGCCATGGCCGCCACCGTCATCCCCGCCCCCAAGCCTGTTCTGTTGCCCGTGGAGGGCACGGATGACCTGTTCCCCGTGCGGCGGGTCTATTGCGTCGGCCGCAACTACGCCGATCACGCCATCGAGATGGGGCACGATCCCTCACGCGAACCGCCCTTTTATTTCCAGAAAAACCCGGACAATCTGCTGCCCGCAGGCAATGATTTCCCTTACCCGCCACTATCCTCGAACGTGCATTACGAAGTCGAATGTGTCGTGGTGCTGAAGAGCGGCGGCGCGGATATTCCCGCCGCTGAGGCGCTGAACCATGTCTGGGGTTACGCCGTCGGCATCGACATGACGCGCCGCGACCTGCAGGACGGGTTGAAGAAGATGGGGCGCTCCTGGGAGGGCGCCAAGGCGTTTGAACATTCCGCGCCGATCTCCGCCATCGTTCCCGCGGATAAGATCGGCCACCCTGCAACGGGCGCGATCTGGCTCGACGTCAATGGCGAGCGCAAGCAGGCCGGCGATCTCGCGCAGATGATCTGGAAGGTGCCGGAGGTAATTGCAGAGCTTTCCAAACTCTTCACGCTTGCCGCTGGCGACGTGATCATGACCGGCACGCCGGCGGGCGTCGGCCCCATCGTCCGCGGCGACACGATCAATTGCGGCGTCGAGGGTGTCGGCGCGCTCGAGGTCAAAGTCGGCTGATTGCCGGGCCGCATACACAAAGGGAGAACACCGCCATGCCGCTTTATCGCCTCGCAGACAGGGTGCCGAAAACCCCTGCCCCGGATCGTTACTGGGTCGCGCCCGATGCCAATGTCATCGGTTCGGTGATACTCGGCGAGGATGTCGGCATCTGGTTCGGCGCGACGCTGCGTGGCGATAACGAACCGATCCGCGTCGGCCGCGGCACCAATATCCAGGAAGGTGCGATGGTGCATAGCGACCCCGGTTTTGCCGCCACCATCGGTGAAATGTGCACCATCGGCCACCATGCCATCGTGCATGGCTGCACGATCGGCGACAATTCTCTGATCGGCATGGGCGCGACGGTCCTCAACGGCGCGAAGATCGGCCGCAACTGCCTTGTCGGCGCCAATGCGCTGGTGACGGAGGGCAAGGAGTTCCCGGACAATTCGCTGATCGTCGGCTCGCCGGCACGCGCCATCCGCACGCTGGATGAAAAATCCATGGCGGGCCTTCGCCGCTCGGCCGAAAATTACATCGAGAACTGGAAGCGCTTTTCGAAGGATCTGGCGATCATCGAGAAATGACGCATGGCGGGCAACAGTGCCCGCCCGCTTTGAACGACCTCAGGCCGCGCAGGCGGCGCAGAGACCGCGGATTTCAATCGTGGTCTTTTCCGCCTTGAACTTGCTGTCCTTCACCCAGCGCTCAAGGCGGTGGTCGATTTCGTGATCGTGAAACTCCGTCACCTGCCCGCAGGATTCGCAGATGGCGAAAGCCACGGTTCCATGGTGATGCGCGCAGCAATCAGCCTCGGTATGGGTGCAGGCGACGAAGGCGTTGAGGCTTTCCAGCCGGTGCACGAGACCAAATTCCACCAGCTTTTCCAGCGCCCGATAGACCTGCAGCGGCGCACGAAAGCCCTCGTCTCGCAGCTTGTCGAGGATCATGTAGGCGCTGAGCGGCTGATGCGCATTTGAAAGGGCATTCATGACCAGCGACTGGTTCTTGGTGAGGTTCTGCTGGGTCTGCGCATTCATGACTTGCCTCCTTCATCCGCGGCGCGGGAAAAACCCGGCGCCGGCAACAGGCTTATAACGAACAGGATCACCGCGGCAACCACGATGGAAGGGCCGGACGGCGTATCGTAGGTCAGCGAACCGAACAGCCCGCCGACAACGGCAACCGCGCCGATCAGCGAAGCGACCACCGCCATCACCTCCGGCGTGGTGGAAAACCGCCTGGCGGTCGCGGCGGGTATGATAAGCAGCGAGGTGATGAGCATGATGCCGACCACCTTCATGGCAATGGCGATCACCAGCGCCATCAACAGCGTGAAGATGAGCTTTGCCCGCTCCGGCTTCATCCCCTCGGCTTCCGCCAGTTCGGTATTGACGGTGGAAGCCAGAAGCGACCGCCACAGGAAAACCATGGAGACGATGACAACCAGTCCACCGCCCCAGATCAGCGCAATATCGCTGCGGGTCACGGCAAGAATATCGCCGAACAGGAACGACACGAGATCGATACGCACCCAACTCATGAAGGCGACGATGACAAGGCCGATTGCCAGCGCCGAATGGGACAGGATGCCGAGCACCGCATCGGCGGAAAGCGCCTGCCGGCGCTGCAGGAAAATCAACAGGAGAGAGACGGCCGAAGCCACCAGAAAGACGCTGACGATGAGGTTGAGCTGCAACAGCAGCGAAAGCGCCACGCCCAGCAGCGCCGAATGCGCCATCGTATCCCCGAAATAGGCCATGCGCCGCCAGACGACGAAGCAGCCGAGGGGGCCGGCGGTGAGAGCGACGCCGATGCCGGCGACCATGGCGCGGACGAAGAAATCGTCAAACATGGCCTTCCCCCTGCCGCTGGCTGGATGAGGCATGGCCCTCGTGCCCGTGCTCGCAACCGCATTCCCCATGATCGTCACGATGGTGTTCGTGACCATGATGCCCATGCGAATGATGGTGCCCGTCATCGGGATGGCAATGATCCGTCACCGAGCCATCCGCATGCTGCACACGGCCGTCGGGCAGATGGGTGTGATCGTGATGGTGGCTGTAGACCGCAAGCGCCTTGGCCGCCGCGCCGCCGAACAGCCGCATATATTCCGGACTCTGACTTACCGCCTGCGGCGTTCCCCGGCAGCAGACATGCCCGTTCAGGCATATGACGGTATCGGTTTCCGCCATCACCACATGCAGGTCATGCGAGATTAACAAAATTCCGCAATCGTTTGAATTTCTGATATTTTTTATAAGATCGTAGAGCGCGATCTCGCCAGAGAAATCGACGCCCTGCACGGGCTCGTCGAGAACCAGCAGATCTGGCTTGCGAGCGATGGCGCGGGCCAGAAGCGCCCGCTGGAACTCACCGCCGGAAAGATGCTGCACTTCCGCATTGGCGAGATGGGCGATGCCGGTCGCATTCAGCGCCGCGTCGATTTCACGGGCGGCAAGCGGCCCGGTCAGCGTCATCAGCCGGCGAACCGAAAGCGGCATGGTCCAGTCCACCGACAGTTTCTGCGGCACATAACCGACCTTCAGCCCGGCCTTGCGCGAGACTTTGCCTTCGCTCGGCTTCGCCACGCCGATCGCCATTTTTGCGCTGGTGGACTTGCCGGAACCGTTCGGGCCGATGAGCGTGACGATCTCACCCCTGCTGACGGAAAACTCCACACCGCGCACCAGCCAGCGGCCGTTGCGCTCAACGCCGGCATTGGCGAGGGAAACCAGTATCTCTTTGCCCCGTTGGGCGGAATGAAGCATGGGCTTGTCCGTTCGGCGATGTTGCCTACCGCTATTGCATACGTTATAGGGTTACGCAATAAATGTAACAACATAACTATACTTGTTCAAGTGGAGTGCATTTCATGAAATCGATCCTGATCCCGCTCATGGCGTCAGCGGCAATCGCGGCGGCCGCTTCCGGCGCCACCGCCGCCCCCAATGTCGTGGTGTCGATCAAGCCCGTGCATTCCCTCGTCGCGGCCATCATGCAGGGCGTGGGCGAACCGGAGCTCATCGTTGACGGCGCAGCTTCGCCGCATACCTATAATCTTCGGCCTTCCAATGCGCGCAAGCTGGAAAAGGCGGATGTGGTGTTCTGGGTGGGCCCGGGGCTGGAGGCATTTCTGGAAAAGCCGCTGGAGGCGCTCGCCAGCAAGGCGACGGTGGTAGAGCTGGAAGATGCCGAGGGCCTCGAAAAACTACCTTTTCGCGAAGGCGGCCCGTTTGAGGCGCATGACGATGGCGAAGAAAGCAGTGGGGCGCATGACGGCCACGCCGAACAAGAAGGCGCGCACGATCATGGGCATGACCACGCCCAGGATGATGACCGCGACCACGGCGCCTATGACACCCACCCCTGGCTGGACGCGGCCAATGCCAAGGCCATTGTCCAGACAATAGAAACCGCGCTGATCGCGGCCGATGCCGGCAATGCCGCAACCTATCAGGCCAATACCAAGAAGCTGCTCGCCGATCTCGATGCGCTCGACGCCGAACTGGCGGAAACGGTGAAGCCCGTCAAGGACAAGCCCTTTATCGTTTTTCATGATGCCTACCAGTATTTCGAACGCCGTTACGGCGTGAAGGCGGTGGGATCAATCACCGTCAGCCCCGAAACCCTGCCGGGCGCGGATCGTGTCAAGCAGATGCAGGAAAAGGTCCGCCAACTCGGTGCAACCTGTGTCTTTGCCGAACCGCAATTCGAGCCGAAACTGGTCTCGGTCATCACCGAAGGCACGGCGGCGAAGTCCGCGACACTGGATCCGGAGGCGGCCACGCTGGAGCCCGGCCCGGAACTCTATTTCAAGCTGATGCGGGGCATCGCCGGTTCGCTCAGGGACTGCCTGTCCTGACGATGCAGATGCATTGCCGAATCTTCGTCTTTCCGGCCTTGAGCCAACCCAGGTTTTGGGCGGAAAGACGGAAACGCAAGGGTTGGCAGGCCGTTACATCGGCCAAAGCCGCACATCACCCAACCTGTGAGCGGTCTACGGCTTCGGCGTCATCGAAGACCAGACCGGCCCGCTGACGCTCTGCAGGGTTTCCGGGGGCTCGCCATTGATGCGCGCCAGCAGGGCCCTGGCAAGCTCCCTGCCCGCCAGCTTGATGTCCTCGTTGACGGTATGGATCTGCGGCTTGATCCAGTTCAGGAATTCGGCCGACTGCTTCGAGACGATGTCGATATCCTCACCGATCCGCACGCCCGCGGCTTCAAGGCCCGCCACCAGAGCAATGGTGCTGCTGCCGCTGATCGAGACGATACCATCCGGCCGGTCATCCGACTGCATCAGCCTCTGGCCAAAATCGCGGATTTTCTCGAGCGGCGTCTCGATGGTGATGATATCGATCGGGAATTCGGTCAGCCCGAAATCCCTGATCCCGCGATTGAAGCCCTTGCGGGCATGATCGTGGAATGAAAACCGCGATGGCGGCACGATGACGGCGATCCTCTTGCGTCCGCATTGGGCCAGCCGCTCGACCGCCTCATAGGCATAGGCCTCGTTGTCGAAATCATGAAAGGCATGCTCGATGCCCATGTCCGAACGCCCGTGGGTGACGAAGGGCATGTTGCGCTCAGTCATGAAACGCACACGCGGATCGTTCGGCTCGATCTTCGAAATAATCACCCCATCCGCCGAGCCGGTCTCCAGAATATAACGGATCGGCACCATGGAATCCTTGGCGTGGATATGGGGCGTGACGACGAGGTGATATTGGGTCGTGGAGAGAACCTCGGTGATGCCGAACACCATCTGGCTGGTGAAACCCATCAGCTCTTCGTCGACGCTCAGCACCAGCGCGATGACATTGGTCTTGCCGGTGCGGAGGCGCACACCGGCGCGGTTCGGCTGGTAACCGATCTGCCGGGCGATCAGCCGCACACGCTCCTTGGTTTCGGCGCCGATATCGGGCGCATCCTTCAGCGCGCGCGAGACTGTGGTGATGCCAAGGCCCGTCATATAAGCGATGGTCTTCAGGGTTGGGCGCTCGCCCGTCGTCGCAGGTATGTCGCCCCCGCCGGATTTGCCAGTATCGTTCATGTCATTTCGCCACGCTTTACCGAACGATAATCATAGATAGCTTTTGCGCTGTTGCAAAGGCAAAGGTCTGCGGTCAAAAGCCAACCGTTTCAAAGTCTGCGCCAATTCAACTGCAACGATATCGGTCCCGAAAACATTTCTCATCCGCTGCGCCTGTTCGCCGGCATGTAAAGCCTGACCATCGATGAATGAAAATCTTTATTTTTAAATTTAGAAAACATGGATAAGATTATAATATATATAGATAAAATACAAATTCATCGGAATGTCTTCATTCACCCACCGCGAGGTACAGGCTTCCGGTATTTTTCATGCCGCTCATTACCACTCAAAGGAATGACGGCGCGATTGTTTTACGGTAACGTTGCCGGACGGAGGAAATCGCAAAGCCGGACAAGCGTGTGACAGCCGCTTTGCGGGCATCCATTCCCCCAGATTCTGACACAAGCCTGCACCATAATGCCGGCTCATCTTCTTCGAATTCATATTATGCAGGGTCCGATCATGATTTCTTCCTCCACGCCCGAAACCGTCATCGATCTGGCCGGGCTCTGGCGCCTGGCCTCAGTGGAAGGAGATCATGCAACCCAGCTTTCCGTACCGGGCGATATTCACACCGCGCTCAAAAATGCGGGCATCATTGCCGATCCCTATCACGGCGCCAATGAAAAGGCGGTGCAATGGGTCGCGCAGCAGGACTGGATCCTCGAGCGAACCTTCATCCTCGATGAGGCGGATGCCGGCTGGTATCTCGATATCGATTACCTCGACACCGTCGCCATCGTCTTCGTCAATGATGTCCCGGTTCTCACCGCAGACAATTGTTTCCGCCGTTACCGCCCTGACGTGTCGCGCGCGGTGCGGCCCGGTGAAAACACCATCCGCATCCATTTCCATTCCAATATCGCCGCCGGCGCGGAACGGCAGGCACGGCAACCTTTTTATATTCCCTATCACCCCGGCAATTCGCCGATCGCCAATGGCAACATGCTGCGCAAGCCGCAATGCCATTTCGGCTGGGACTGGAACATCGCCATCGCGCCGCTCGGCCTTTACGGCAAGATCCTGCTGAAGCGGCTCGATACGGCCCGTATCGAGCACGTCGTCACCTCCCAGCACCATGTCGAAGGCGGTGTGGAATTGCATGTGGCCGTCACACTGTTTGCCGGGGGACCGGCGAGCCTGCCGGTCTATCTGTCCCTCAACGATGACAGGCTGCGGCTGGATTGCGGCGTCGGCGGCGGTGAAACGGTGGTGCGCCACGTCTTCTTCGTGGAAAACCCGGAACTCTGGTGGCCGGCCGGCAGTGGTGAACAGACGCTCTACAGGCTGACGGTGGAATTGCCTGATGAGACAGTCACCCGCCAGATCGGCTTCAGGACGGTCGAGCTTCTGACGGACAAGGACGACGCGGGCAGCCGCTTCGCCTTCCGCATCAATGGCCGGGAAATCTTCTGCCGCGGCGCCAACTGGATCCCGGCAGATGCGCTTTATTCGCTGACCAGCAGGGAAAAGACCGAGGACCTTCTATGTTCGGCTGTCGAGGCCAATATGAACATGATCCGCGTCTGGGGCGGCGGCTTTTATGAGGAAGACTGGTTCTACGATCTCTGCGACCGTCTCGGCCTGCTGGTCTGGCAGGATTTCATGTTCGCCTGCAATCTCTATCCCTGCAGTGAGGACTTCCTCGACAATGTCGAACACGAGGTCGACTATCAGGTGAAACGCCTGTCCTCGCATCCCTCCATCGCGCTCTGGTGCGGCGATAACGAGCTGGTGGGTGCGCTGACCTGGTTCGATGAATCCCGCAACAATCGCGACCGCTATCTCGTGGCTTATGACCGCCTGAACCGCACCATTGAACGGGCCCTGAAAAAAGCCGCTCCCGAAGCGCTCTGGTGGCCATCAAGCCCCGCCTCCGGTTATCTCGACTATGGCGATGCCTGGCACGCGGATGGTTCCGGTGACATGCATTACTGGTCCGTCTGGCACGAGAACAAGTCGTTCGACAATTACCGTTCGGTGAAACCGCGCTTCTGCTCCGAATTCGGTTTCCAGTCTTACACATCCATGCCCGTCATCCGCAGCTATGCGGAAGAAAAGGACATGAACATCGCCTCCCCGGTCATTGAATTGCACCAGAAGAATGTCGGCGGCAACGAGCGGATCGCCGGCACCATGTTCCGCTATTTCCGCTTCCCGAAGGATTTCGAGAATTTCGTTTATCTCAGCCAGGTGCAGCAGGCGCTGGCGATCCGCACCGCCGTCGATTATTGGCGCTCGCTGAAACCCCATTGCATGGGCACGCTTTATTGGCAGCTCAACGACACCTGGCCGGTCGCCTCCTGGTCGAGCCTCGATTATGGCGGCGGCTGGAAAGCGCTGCATTATGCCGCCCGCCGCTTCTTCCAGCCCGTCGCGGTCTCGGCCATCCCTTCCGAAGATGGGCGCCGGGTGAGCTTCTCCATGGTCAACGACACGGCGGAAGATGTGGAGATCGACATGAACATCGTTGCTCTCACCATGGACGGCAACCGCGTGCCGCTGAAATCCGCCAACGGCACCTGCGCGACCGACAGGGCCGCAACATTGACCGATATCGACATGGACGGCCTGCCCGATGGCGCCATCCTCGCGTGGAACTTCATCGCCTCCAACGGCATGACCGGCGAAGGCCATCATGTGCGCGACACCTACAAGGCGCTGGAGCTTCAGCCGGCCGGCCTGACATTCGCCACGAGGGCCCTGAAAAACGGCCAGTTCGAAATCGATGTCACCGCCACGGGTCTCGCCCTCTTCGTCATGCTGGAGGCGGACCAGCCCGGACGTTATTCCGACAATCTCTTCGATCTTTCCGCCGGCGAAACACGCCGCATCATCTTCACCCCGAAGGCGGGCGGCGGGCAGCCGCATTTCCGCATCTTCGATCTTCATACCTGCCAATCTTCGCATTGAAACGATGCGGAGAAAGGCATAACCATCCCTCTCGGGAATGACAGGCGAACCCACGCCTGTCTTCATCGGTTCAAAGGGTTGCCGGGTTCTCCGGCAGCCAGTCATCAGCAAGCGGAGGAAGACCCATGGTTTGGCAACCGGCCGAAAACCGATACGCATCCATGAAATACAATCATTGCGGCAAGACCGGCCTGAAGCTGCCGGCGATTTCGCTCGGGCTCTGGCACAATTTCGGCAATGACACGCCGCACCAGACCAAACAGGCCATCTGCCGCCGCGCCTTCGATCTCGGCATCACCCATTTCGATCTCGCCAACAATTACGGCCCGCCGCCCGGCAGCGCCGAAACCGCCTTCGGCGAAATCCTCAAGACGGATTTCGCCGGTTATCGCGACGAGATGATCATCTCCTCCAAGGCCGGTTACAACATGTGGCCCGGCCCCTATGGCGAATGGGGCAGCCGCAAATACGTAATCGCCTCCTGCGACCAGAGCCTGAAACGCATGGGCCTGGACTATGTCGATATCTTCTATTCCCACCGTTTCGACCCCAATACGCCGCTTGAGGAAACCTGCGGCGCGCTGGACCAGATCGTGCGCTCGGGCAAGGCGCTTTATGTCGGCATATCCTCCTACAACTCGAAGCGCACCCGCGAGGCCGCCGCGATCCTGAAGGATCTCGGCACGCCCTGCATCATCCACCAGCCGAGCTATTCGATGATCAATCGCTGGATCGAGGAAGACGGTCTCGTCGATACGCTGGAAGAACTGGGCATCGGCTCCATCGTCTTCTCGCCGCTGGCGCAGGGCATGTTGACGACGAAATATCTTGGCGGCGTGCCTGATGGCAGCCGCGCATCGCAGAGCAAGTCGCTGAACCCGGCCTTCCTCAACGAGCGCAATGTCGAAAACATCCGCGCACTCAACAGCATCGCCGAGCGGCGCGGCCAGACGCTGGCGCAGATGGCGATTGCCTGGGTTCTGCGTGGCGGCCGCATCACCTCGGCGCTGATCGGCGCAAGCCGTGTCGAGCAGGTCGAGGATTGCGTGAAGGCGCTCGACAAGCCCGATTTCACCGCCGAGGAGCTGGCGGAGATCGATCGTTATGCCAAGGACGCGGATATCAACCTCTGGGCAAAATCCGCCGAACGCGTCTGATAAAGACACGGGCCGCCCGGTTCCGCCGGGCGGCCAAACCCACGCAAAATGGTGGCCAAAATCTCAAAACAAGAGATTAACACGCACCGCTAACCGTTAATAACCATTACATAAATGTAATTTTAAATTCAGTTTCCGTTCATTCGTTTATTCGTAAGTTCTTCTCATCGAAACCCGAGAGGAAACATTCATGAAAAAGTTTGTCACCATTCTTCTGGCCGCCACTGTTCTTGCAGCTCCCATGGCCCAGGCGCAAAGCCGTTATGACGATCGCCACCGTGGCGTCACCGTCGAGCGTCAGGTCACCACCAAGAAGGTCATCGTCAAGAAGCAGCGTTGGGATCGTGGCCAGCGCCTGTCCGCGGGCGAGCGCCGGAACGTTATCGATCGCCGCGATTATCGCCGCTATCGCCTTGCCGAGCCGCGCCGCGACCAGCGCTGGGTGCGCGTCGACAACCAGTTCCTGCTCATCAACGCCGTCAGCGGCCTGATCGTCGGCCTCGCCGCCGCCCGCTGAGTGCAGTCACCGGATACAATGACAAGGCCCGCGCGAGCGGGCCTGACAATTTTTTACGAATATCGCTCCACATTCGACGTCATCCTCGGGCTTGACCCGAGGATCCATTGATCGCAATGGGCTGTGGATTCTTGGGTCAAGCCCGAGAATGACGAAGGAGAGGTTTCAGCATTATCCACCAAGTAAAAAGGGTCGGCTCAAAGCCGACCCTTTTTGTCGTTTGTCGTTTCAACCGATCAGAAAATCTCGGCGCCGCTGCCCCAAGGGCCATGCGGCTTATCGACACCGTCGGTGCGTTCGAAACCATGCGCGCCGAAGAAGTCGCGCTGCGCCTGAATGAGGTTGGCGCTGCCGCGGCCACGGCGATAGGCGTCGAAATAACCGAGCGCCGAAGCCAGAGCCGAAACCGGCAGGCCCGACAGGACGGCGTAAGAAACCACGCGGCGCAGCGGCGCGTCGGTATCCTTGACGATGGCGGAGAAGGCCGGCGTCACGATGAGGTTGGCCACATGCGGATCCTTGGTGAAGGCCGAAGTGATCTCATCGAGGAATTCCGAGCGAATGATGCAGCCGGCGCGCCAGATGCGGGCGATCGTCGGCATCGGCAGGTTCCAGTTGAACTCCTTGGAGGCGGCCGACATGATGGCGAAGCCCTGGGCATAAGCACCGACCTTGGCGGCCAGAAGCGCGCTTTCCAGATCGGCGATGAAAGCCTTTTTGTCAGCAGGCGCCGCTGCAAGGGTCGGCAGGCCGAAGATCTTCTCGGCAGCTTCACGCTCGTCCTTCTGCGAGGAGAGAATACGGGCAGCCACGGCCGCCTCGATGGCGGTTGCGGCGACGCCCATATTCTGCGCCTCGATGACCGACCACTTGCCGGTGCCCTTCTGGCCGGCCTTGTCGAGGATCAGATCGACCATCGGCTTGCCGGTGATCGGATCGGCGGCGCGCAGAACCTTCTCGGTGATTTCGATCAGGTAGGAATTGAGACGGCCCTTGTTCCACTCGCCGAACACATCGGCGATTTCAGAGGCGCTCATGCCAAGGCCGTCGCGCAGTATGCCGTAGATTTCGGCGATCATCTGCATGTCGGCATATTCGATGCCGTTGTGGATGGTCTTGACGAAATGGCCGGCGCCGTCATTGCCGAGCCATGCCACGCAAGGATCGTCGTTATATTTGGCGGAAATGGAAGTCAGCACCTTTTCGACGCGCCTCCAGCTGTCCTCGGTGCCGCCGACCATGATCGACGGTCCATGGCGCGCACCTTCCTCGCCGCCGGAAACGCCCATGCCGATAAAGGTCAGGCCGCTATCCTTCAGATTGTCGAAACGGCGGATCGTATCGCGGAAATTCGCGTTGCCGGCGTCGATCATGATGTCGCCATTGGACAGATGCGGTTTGAGGATTTCCATCTGCTGGTCGACCGGATCGCCGGCCTTGATCATGATGATGATCGGGCGCGGCGGACGAATGGCGGCGACAAATTCCTCGATGGTCTCGCAGGGAATGATCTGGCCCGGCAGCTCACCCGCATCGGCGTAGAATTTTCGTGTAACTTCCGGGGTTCGGTTGAATACGGCAATCTTGTTGCCCTTTTCCGCGATGTTCAAC
>QFOL01000425.1 GCA_003241215.1 Agrobacterium fabrum | reverse complement strand
GGGTATGGATCCTCGGGTCAAGCCCGAGGATGACGTTGAGTGTATGCAAAGCGGTGTCATTCCCCAGGCGTCGCTCTATGGGCGTTTTTGTTTTTGGTGATGTCGAAAGCTCCTGCCGGTCATATTCGTCGTGGATATTGACTCCAGATACTCCACGTCATTCTCAGCCTTGTGCCGAGAATCTATCCTCATCGCGTAAAATCAATCGGTTGCAGATGCTCGGGGCAGACCCCTGGAAGAAGGGCGTGAACCAATCACTGGGCATTTTGGATAATGAATAGCGCTATGCGATTTATGCATGTCTGTGCTGCAAGCTTGTGCCTGTCAAATGCGCAGAAAAATGCTATCTTCCAATCATCGAAACGGATGTACCTCCTCCCACATCCTTTCGATAATGCGGGTGATCCTACTCCTCCTCCCAAAGGATTGCCCCGGGGACAGCGGTTTTCCTCCTCCCATATCGCTGTTCATCTTTTCAAAAAGCCTGCCGCACCTCCTCCCGCGGCAGGCTTTTTTGTTTTCGGACCCTTCTCTTCGTCTCCCGGAAATATCTCAGTCGAAAGCCATCATGCCGATGGGCGTTACGGCATGGGTGCCGGCGCGCCTGGCAAGGGCATAAGCGAGGCACTGTTCCACGGCGTCCTGCGGCACGGGCTTGGCGATCACACCGGCGCCGATGCCGAGATTGACGACGACTTCGGGGTTTGCCGTCATGAAGATAACCACCACACCATGGTCTTCCGAAAGTCGCCGCCCGATTTCGGGTCCGGTTGGGCCGTCGGCGAGATTGACGTCGACAAAAGCGATATCGGCGCGGCTGCCGAGCGCCACGGCCTGTTCCAGCCGGTTGGCGATGCCGATGACGCTGGCCTCTTCTTCCGCCTGCAAAATGGAATCCTCGATATCCATGGCGATGAGGAACTCGTCTTCCACGATCAGCACACGCGGCTGTTCCGTGCGGAAACCCGGTTCGCTTTGCAAGACGTCTGCCAACATATGCCTGCCTCCATTCCATGCGCCTCAGCGCGGTCGGCAAGCAAACACCTGTCGGCGCAACTCGTTCCAAAGTGAGATAAACATAGTGAATGGAGTGTAAACGGCGTGCCTTTTCGGCTATCACCTCTAGGAAGCGAAGCAGTTGATTCGGTTCGGTTTTCATCCGGGGAAGGGGTCGGAGAACGTCGCCGTGGAGCATCTTTCGCCCCCTGGAACGCCGGTCTTTCGCCATTATGGGGCGATAGGCCGGCATGAAAATTCAAAGCGTTACAGCCTCTTTCCCTGTCGGGGAGGAAGCGTTGGAGCCTTGCCGATCATTCGCGTGCCGCGGTTAAAAAACGGCGCCGGACCCTATGAGTTTAGAAAGAGAATAACACGATGACCCAGTCTCCGCGCGCCACCATTGCCCGCAACACGCCCAATATCGCCGTCGTCGGCGTCGGTGGCGGTGGCGGCAACGCGATCAACAACATGATTGCCGAGGGCATAGGCGGCGTGGATTTCATTGCCGCCAATACGGATGCGCAGGCGCTGAAGAAGACCAATGCGCCGCGGCTCGTGCAGCTCAGCTCCGAACTGACCGGCGGGCTGGGAGCAGGCGCCGATCCCGAGGTGGGCCGGCAGGCGGCGATCGATTCCCTCGACGAGATCATGGATCACCTGAGCGGTTACGACATGTGCTTCATCACCGCCGGCATGGGCGGTGGCACCGGCACGGGCGCTGCCCCGGTGATTGCGGAAGCCTGCCGGGCGAAGAACATCCTCACCGTCGGTGTCGTCACGCTGCCTTTCAGCTTCGAGGGCGCACGCCGCATGCGGGCTGCCGAATATGGTTTCGCCAATCTGCTCAACACGGCCGACACCGTCATCGTCATTCCCAACCAGAACCTGCTGCGCATTGCCGATGCCGGCACCACCTTCGAAAATGCGCTGAAGACGGCCGACAAGGTCCTGTCGCTTGGCGTGCGCTGCATCACCGATCTCATCCTGCGCGAAGGCCTCGTCAATCTCGATTTCGCCGATGTGCGTTATGTCATGAAGAATGGCGGCCGGGCGCTGATGGGCACGGCGCAGGCCAAGGGTGAAAAACGCGCCTCGGAAGCGGCGGCGGCGGCCATCGCCAACCCGCTGCTCGGCGAACCGTCGTTGAAAGAAGCGCGGGGCGCGCTGGTCTCCATTTCCGGCGGCAACGATCTGACGCTTTACGAGATCGACGAAGCGATGACGCTGGTGCGTGAGGCGGTCAGTGAGGAGACGGACGTGGTGATGGGCGCTTCCTTCGATCCGACGCTGGACGGCGCTTTCAAGATTTCCGTCGTGGCCACCGGCCTGCGCAACTGAGGGCGTACGACGGCGAGGCGGGGCTATTGGGTCAGCATGACGGTGCAGCTCGTTTCTTCTCCCCGCCGGGGAGAAGGTGGCCCGAAGGGTCGGATGAGGGGGGCTAGCTCTCCGCATATCTCGACCCTTGCCCCCTCATCCCGCTGCCGCGACCTTCTCCCCGGCGGGGAGAAGAGACAAGCGGCATGCTCTTCGCTTCTAAGGGAAATCATCCACTCTTAAGCGGCGACGCCGTATAAATAGCATCAACGCCACGAATCGCATGTTTGAAGCCGTCGCGGGCAATTTTCGCGACGGCTTTTTGTTGTTTTTGAACAATTATTCCGCCATTCGAAGTGGTTGCGGCGCTGCGCGGCGTTGATCGGGAAAAAATATAATAGTACTCTTTATGTCGACAAGAGGGATTTGATGATGACGGACATAATTGCATCTGCCGAGCGCAAGCGCGGCTCCGGCGTGAAGATGGTCTACGATCTGCTGCGCGACGAGATTCTTGATCTGGTTCTGCCGCCGGGCAGCCCCATCGATGAAGTGCAGCTCGCCGAA
>QFOL01000424.1 GCA_003241215.1 Agrobacterium fabrum | reverse complement strand
GTACTCATTATAGAGTATCTCGACATGCAGCGGCATGGTGTTGGTCTCGCCGCGAATATGGCCTGACACCACCGAGACGGCGCCGAACTCGCCCATGGCGCGGGCGTTGCAGAGCAGCACCCCGTAAAGCAGGCCCCATTTGATGTTCGGCAGCGTGACATACCAGAAGGTCTGCCAGCCGGAGGCGCCGAGCGAAATCGCCGCCTCCTCGTCGCCATTGCCCTGATCCTGCATCAGCGGGATCAACTCGCGCGCCACAAAAGGAAAGGTGACGAAGATGGTGGCGAGCACGATGCCCGGCACGGCGAAGAGGATCTCGATGCCGTAACTCTTCAGCCATGGGCCGAGCACGCTGTGGGATGAAAACAGGATGACATAGACCAGGCCCGATATGACCGGGGAGATCGAAAACGGCAGGTCGATGAGCGTGATCAGGAACGCCTTGCCCTTGAACTCGAATTTCGCAATCGCCCAGGCGGCCATCACCCCGAAGATCAGGTTGAGCGGCACGGAAATAGCGGCG
Source organism: Agrobacterium fabrum (assembly GCA_003241215.1). Taxonomy (GTDB): domain Bacteria; phylum Pseudomonadota; class Alphaproteobacteria; order Rhizobiales; family Rhizobiaceae; genus Agrobacterium; species Agrobacterium fabrum_A. The sequence continues at coordinate 2,366 of QFOL01000424.1, read as the reverse complement.
ACGAGCAGCGTCAGGCGAATGGCAGAGAGCGCGTCAGGCTCGACAATCGCCTCCCAGAAGCTTTCCGCACCCTTGCGGAAGGCTTCGACGAAGACCGAGACCAACGGCAGCACGAGGAAGGCGGCGAGGAAGACGAAGGCAATCGCGATCAACGCCAGCCGGGCGGGAAAACTCTCGCTGGCGGGATCGCGGAACGGCCGGGGGGACGTGCGGGACGCGGTCTCAGACATAACCGTACCTCTTGCGGCTCCAGGCCTGAATGAGATTGATGAGGAACAGCATGGCGAACGAGATGATCAGCATGATGGTGGCGATGCCGGTCGCAGCCGCATAATTGAACTCTTCCAGCCGGATGACGATGAGGAGCGGTGCGATTTCCGAGACGTAAGGGATATTGCCGGCGATGAAGATGACCGAACCGTATTCGCCGACGCCGCGTGCGAAGGCGAGCGCGAAACCCGTAAGGATGGCGGGTGTGAGGCTCGGCAGCAGAACGCGGGTGATGGTCTGGAAACGGTTGGCGCCAAGCGTCGCCGCCACTTCCTCCACCTGCCGGTCGATCTCCTCCATGATCGGCTGCACGGTGCGGACCACGAATGGCAGGCCGATGAAGATCAGCGCGATGACGATGCCGGTCGGCGTAAAGGCGATCTTGATGCCAAAGGGTTCGAACAGCGAACCGACCCAGCCGCGATTGGCATAAAGCGTGGTCAGCGCGATACCGGCGACCGCCGTGGGCAAAGCAAAGGGAAGGTCGACGATGGCATCGACGAAGCGGCGACCGGGAAAACGGTAACGTGTCAGCACCCAGGCGACGATGACGCCGAAGACCGCGTTGACCAGCGCGGCAAGAAATGCCGTTCCGAAACTGACACGCAGCGCATTCAGCGTGCGGCTATCCGTGGCAATCGCAATGAAATCTGAAAAACCCAGTTTCGCCGTGGACCAGACAAGGCCGCCAAGCGGAATAAGAATGATGAGAAACAGATAGGTCACTGTGTAACCAAGCGTCAGGCCGAAGCCCGGTATGACGCTCGACTGCCGCCATTTCCACCTGTTTCCGGATGTATTATTGCTCATCAAGGCTCCGGATAATCTTTAGTTTGGCGCATTTCCGGACAGAAAACCGGGGTCCGCTTTTCCTGGAAATGCTCTCTGGGAGCCGGTGTTCCCCGGCGTTTATTATAAAGTATCGACCGGCGCGGTGTCCGGTCGATCAGGCTCTTATTGTCTTGTCCCTGCGGACGGGGTGCACGCGTTTCACCCCATCATCCGCTTACTTTGCGGGCTTGTAAATCTGGTCGAAGATGCCGCCGTCACCAAAATGTTCCGGCTGCGCCTTGGCCCAACCGCCAAACTGCGGGTCGTCAATGGTGACGAGCTTGATGTCGGGCAGCTGCTTGAGCAGATCCTTGGAAACCACGGCGGGGTTGGATGGACGGTAGAAGTGTTTCGCCGCAATATTCTGGCCCTCGTCGGAATAGAGATATTGCAGATAGGCTTCCGCCGCCTTGCGCGTGCCCTTGGCGTCGACATTGGCGTCAACCACGGCGACCGGCGGTTCGGCAAGGATCGAGATCGGCGGCACGACGATATCGAAGGCGTCAGCGCCGAATTCCTGGCCGGCGAGATAGGCTTCGTTTTCCCAGGCGAGCAGCACATCGCCGATCTGGCGCTGGGCGAAGGTCACCGTGGAGCCGCGGGCGCCGGTATCGAGAACCGGGGCGCGCTTGTAGAGCTCGCCGACATAGGCCTTGATCTTGTCCTGATCGCCCTTGAATTCTTCATTCGCCCAGGCCCAGGCCGCCAGATAGTTCCAGCGCGCACCGCCCGAGGTCTTCGGGTTCGGCGTCACGATCTGCACGTCACCCTTCACCAGATCGCCCCAATTGTGGATGCCCTTGGGGTTACCCTTGCGGACCAGGAAAACGATGGTCGAGGTGTAAGGCGAGGAATTATGCGGCAGGCGGGTGCGCCAGTCCTTGTTGATCTTGCCGGAATTCTGGACGATGGCGTCGATATCGCTCTGCAGCGCCAGCGTCACGACGTCCGCCTCCAGACCATCGATGACCGAACGGGCCTGCTTGCCGGAGCCGCCATGCGACTGCTGGATGGTGATATCCTCGCCGGTGTCGGCCTTCCACTTCTTGGCGAAGGCTTCGTTGAAATCCTTGTAGAGTTCACGGGTCGGGTCATAGGACACGTTGAGCAGCTTGGTCTGCGCGGCGGCCGAGCCAGCGCCGCCAAGTGCCAGTGAGAGGCTAAGAGCGACAACGCTCAAACCGGACAGAAGCTTGGACATCGGTATTCCCTCCTGATTGCGATGGCTTAACTCTACCGGTTGAGTAGAGTTGGTCAATGAGGCC
>QFOL01000423.1 GCA_003241215.1 Agrobacterium fabrum | reverse complement strand
GGGTCCTGTATCACCAGTCCTTCCCGCACGAGGCTTTGCATGTAACGATGTGCGGTGGAGCGGCCGGTGCCGGCGCGTTTGGCCAGCTCGCCAAGCGCAAGAGCCGTGTCCGATCTGGCGAGAAGATTGAGGAAACGCGCCGCAATCGACACCGACTGAATGAGTGCGGAGCGCTTTTCACCCTCGTTTTCCGGCAGATTGTCCGAATCGTCATCCATGGCGTCCAAGCCCGTTCCCCCGTTTTGTCGAGCATGCCTAACGCATCGGCTCGGAAATCGGAATCGATTTTTGCGCGCCGCGATGCGCTGTTTCCTTTCGAGACGCGACGGGGTGCGGAAGAAGCGGTCGGTAAACTTTGTTGTAAATATGGCACATCCTGGTACGGAACCCTGTTTGTCCGCAATGCAGAACGTATTCTCTATTGCGAAACGTATAACGCTTCCGTTACTTGAATATGACTTTAATACTCATGTTTATCTAGGGGTGTGTGATGGGGTTTCGTTCTAACGGTCGCTTGATGAGCGGGGTCAGCGTTCTGACGCTGGCGACGCTGTTTGTGACGCCGGTTTTCGGTCAGGATCAGCAGGCCGAGGCCTCGGGAACGACCGTTCTCAAACCGATCGTCGTGACCGGTGAAAAAGTGGCGCGCGACATGAAGAACACGGCGTCGTCCGTCTCGGTCAAATCCGCCGAGGAAATCAGGAAGGAAGAGACCGGCAGCCCGACCGTATCGGACGCGATCAAGGATATTCCGAACGTCGTTTACACCGACAGTGTCAGCGCTCCCATCATTCGCGGACAGGATACGCAGGGGCCGAACACCGGCTCCATCGCCTTCTTCACCGGCACGGTGCCGCGCGCCACGATCAATGTCGACGGTCACTATCTCGGTTATAACGAGTTCATCTATGGCGCGAGCTCCATCTGGGATGTCGACAGCATCGAGGTCTTCCGCGGCCCGCAGACCACCTCGCAGGGCGCCAACGCCATTGCCGGCGCGATCCTCGTCAACACCAAGGACCCGACCTTTACGCCGGAAGCGAGCTATCAGGCGGAGATCGGCAATTATCATCAGAAGCGCGGCTCCTTCGCCGTTTCCGGCCCGCTGATCGAAGATGAGCTGGCGGCGCGCATGGCCATCGACTATTCCGGCCGCGACACCTTCATCGATTACATCAACTCGGCTTTCGCCCATGCCGGCACGGACCAGGACTTCAAGGAATTCAACGGTCGCTTCAAGCTTCTGTGGGAACCGTCGGAAATTCCCGGCCTTTCGACCAAGCTGACCTATTCCTATAACGCTTCCAACCGGCCGAGCCAGGAGGCGGCGTCGCGTCCCTTCGAGGACCTGAACCACGTCACCACCACCATGCCGAGCTTCAGCCAATATACCAATACCGGTATTCTCGACATCAATTACGACTTCGAGAACGGTGTGAAGCTGTTCAACCAGACGCAGTTTTCCTCTTCCATCGCCAAGCGCCGGGTCGGCATTGCGAATAATGGCGATGCCGATATCGATCTCAAGAACACCTCCCACGAGACACGTGTGACCTTCGGCGATCAGGAAGACGTGCTGAGCGGCGTCGCGGGTATTTATTACGCGCATACCAAAGCCGACGAGGTGCTTTACCTGCGCGGCACCTCGCGCTTCAACGATACCAAGGACAATCTCGGCCTCTTCAGCGAGCTGAGCTATCGCCTGACCGACCAGTGGACCCTGACCGGCGGCCTGCGCTACCAGCAGGACCAGATCCAGCGCGCCGGTTACCGGACGCTCTCCGCCACCAGCAGAAGCTCGGTCAATTATGACGAAACCTTCTCGGAAATCCTGCCGAAGGCATCGCTCGCCTATGCCATCAATGACGACTGGACGGTGGGCGGCCTGATCAGCCGCGGTTACAACCCCGGCGGCGTCGCATTCGACCTGACGACCAGCAAATGGCGGACCTTCGACAAGGAAACCATCTGGAACTACGAGCTCTTCACCCGCGCCAGCCTGCTGGACGATACGCTGACGGTGAACGGCAACCTGTTCTACATGGACATGAACAATGCCCAGTTTAACGTCCCGGTCGTCGTTTCCACCGGCATCAGCGAATCATACACCGTCAACGCCGAAGAGGCCCATGCTTACGGCCTGGAAATCGGCGCGGATTATCGGGTTCTCGACAATCTGACGCTGAAGGCCAGCGCCGGTCTGCTTAAAACGAAGATCGACGAGATTTCCAGCAGCGCCGCCTATGTCGGCAAAGAATTCGCCAAGTCGCCGGGTTACAGCTTCACCATCGGCGCCAGCTGGGACGTCACTGATAAATTCACCGTGTCAGGGCAGGTGCGCCATCTCGACGGTTATTACTCCGACACGGATAACAAGGCCGTTTATGCGATCGACCCCTATACGATCGCGGATGTGCGGGCGAGCTACAAGTTCCAGGACGAGCTTGAATTCTACGCTTACGTCAAGAACGTCTTCGACGAGCGCGCCCCGACGCTGATGAAGGAAAACCGCGGCATCGGCGGCATCGAGGCCAGCATGACCGAACCGCGCATGTTCGGCATCGGCGTGCGCGGCACGTTCTGAGCCTTCGCCTGAACTCGAAAAGCAAAGGGCCTTCGAGGCGATCTTCGAAGGCCCTTACTTGGGGTAAAGTGATCCCAAACACCCGGCGTCATCCTCGGGCTAGACCCGAGGATCCACAGCCCGGTTGAAACAGTGAATCCTCGGCTCAGGGCCGAGGATGACCCGTCGGAGGTCTTCGGGCCTCCAATTCTTCAAGGGAAAAGCCTCAGAAAAACGCCTGAATACCCGTCTGCGCCCGGCCGAGGATCAGCGCGTGGACATCATGCGTGCCTTCATAGGTATTCACCGTCTCAAGGTTCTGCGCATGGCGCATGACGTGATAT
>QFOL01000422.1 GCA_003241215.1 Agrobacterium fabrum | reverse complement strand
CGTTATGGCGACTGGTACAGTAAAGTGGTTCAACGCAACCAAGGGCTACGGCTTCATTCAGCCGGACGACGGTTCGCAGGACGTATTCGTTCACATCTCCGCTGTTGAGCGCGCTGGTCTGACCGCCCTCAACGACGGCCAGAAGCTCTCCTATGAGCTGATGCAGGATCGTCGCTCGGGCAAGATGTCCGCAGGCAACCTCGTTGCCGCTTAATAAGCGCTTTGGTCCGAAAGGATCATTCGCATGAATGGAAAGGCCGGATTTTTCCGGCCTTTTTCTTTTGGAAGACCGTAACGACGCACGGGCCTTGAAAAGGCGGGGCGGCATACCAATATAGGGTTCGACAGTGTTTCGGATGAAAACTGTCAGGCGGGCATTTTGAAAGTGCCGCTGTTATCGCGTTAACCAAAGATTAACCGAAGCAGCCGATCCTGACGGTGAAAGCAGCGTCGACGCGAGTGGACGCGCTCTGGAAGATCAGACCGTTGAACGCTTTGACCACGGATGTACTGGCATTGACGAAAAACGGATGGAAAGGTCGGGCTTGCCCGGCCTTTTTGTTTTTGCGACGAGCAAATGGAATAGAAGGAAGCGCCGGGTGCCCGACGCTTCCTTTTTTTATTTCGCCGCCAGCGCATCCAGGATGCGGACCCAGGAGCGGATGCCCTTGTGGAAAGACTGCAGGTCGTATTTCTCATTCGGCGAATGGATGCGGTCGTCGGTCAGGCCGAAGCCGACAAGCAGCGAATCCATGCCCAGCATCTTCTGGAAATCACCGACGATCGGGATCGAGCCGCCCATGCCGATGACGACGGCGGGTTTCGCCCACTCTTCCGAAAGCGCATTTTTGGCCTTGGTCAGCACGGGTGAATCGTAAGACAGCTGGATGGCCGGCGATGCGCCATGCTCGTGGAACTCAACCGAGCAGTCGGCCGGAATTTTCGAATGCACATAGGCCCGGAAAGCCTCGCGAATGGCTGCGGGGTCCTGCTCGCCGACGAGGCGGAACGACACCTTGGCGGAGGCTTTTGCGGCGATCACGGTCTTGAAACCGTCGCCCGTATAACCGCCGATGATGCCGTTGACTTCCGCGGTCGGCCGCGCCCAGGTCTGCTCCAGCACCGAGCGGCCCTTTTCGCCCGAGGGAACCGAAAGGCCGACTTCACCGAGAAAGGCTTCCGCGGTGCGGCCCAGCGTCTCCCAGGAGGCCTTGATATTGGCGGGGGTTTCCTCCACGCCGTCATAAAAGCCGGCAAGCGTCACGCGGCCAGTCTCGTCATGCAGACCGGCGAGAATATCGGTCAGGATATGGATGGGGTTTGCGGCAGCCCCGCCGAAGAGACCGGAATGCAGGTCGCGGTCGGCGGCGGTGATGACGATTTCTTCGCCGACCAACCCGCGCAGGGCAGCGGCGATCGCCGGTGTATCCCGGTCCCACATGCCGGTATCGCAGACCAGCGCATAATCGGCCCTCAGCTCATCCGCATTGGCTTCGAGGAACGGCTTCAGCGATGGCGAACCGGATTCTTCTTCGCCTTCAAAGAGAATGGTGACGCGCACCGGCAGGCCGCCATTGACGGCCTTGTAGGCGCGGCAGGCCTCGACGAAGGTCATGAGCTGGCCTTTGTCGTCTGCCGTTCCACGTCCGGTGATTACCTGACGGCCGGCACCGATATCCTTGACGGCGGGCTCGAACGGATCGTTTTCCCAGAGATCGAGCGGATCGACCGGCTGCACGTCATAATGACCGTAAAAAAGCACATGTGGGGCATTTTCGCTGGCCGCATCGTGATGCGCCACCACCATCGGGTGGCCGGCCGTATCGCGAACCGAAGCCGTAAAGCCGAGTGCGGAAAGCGTTCTGACCAGCCATTCCGCCGCCTTGCGGCACTCCGCCTTGTAGGCGGGGTCCGTGGAAATCGACGGAATGCGCACGAGTTCGAACAGCCGCTCGAGGCTGGATGTGAGGTTGTCGTCGGCGTTGGAAAGAATGGGGGAAACGTCTGTCATCGCTGATCCTGTCATGTCTGTCGTGACCCGGCGAAAAGACGAAACATCCGGGCATCGCGCATCGCGGGAAACAAGGGCGAGCCTGTCGTGAATCGGCAGGCGCGCGGCCGCCGGAACGATAGAGCAGTTCACGGAAACTGCGAAGCGCTTTTCCGTACGAAAATACGCGGAAACAAAACCAGGAGTTTTGGTGATGAAAGACGTCAGGGCGATAAAAGCGATTCCAGGCGCAGATGCTACTTCGCTTTTTTGGCGCTTTCGATCCCCCGGCGCATATATTCCAGCAGGAGCTGTCTCTCGAAGCGCCGGAAATCCGCAAGCAGGGCGTCTTCGGTCGCCTCGGAAGCGGCAATCGCATTCGCCTCCAGATCCCTGCCGCGCTGGGTCAGTTCGATGATCTGCGCGCGACGGTCGCTCGGGTGGGATTTGCGGATGATCAGCCCATCACGTCCATGCGTGAGAGCGTATTGGCGAGTGTCGCCTGCTCTATATCGATTCTATCAAGCAATTGCCGCTGCGTCAGGCCTTCTTCGTGCCAGAGTTCGATGAGGATCGGGAATTGCCCAGGGGAAAAACCCAGTGCTGCGGCTCTTTTCTGCAGCACCATGGTGAATTCCCGCGCCATTTTCGCAGCGAGGTAGATTGCCGATTCGTCCCGGGAAAAAACCATTCTTCCGTCCGTCATGCGTCGTGGCCGGAGCTGGCCGGCAATTTCGATAGTGCGATATATATCGCATGGTATGTTTATGCCAGCCCGAAACACGTCGCAAAATAAAACCGCCATGGCCGGGAGGGGTCGGCCATGGCGGTCATATTGGAGGACAAAGGCCCGGAGAGGGGGAAAGGCCTTTGTCCGGTCTGACGCGGCGGGGGACGAGCCAGCTATCAGACTACGG
>QFOL01000421.1 GCA_003241215.1 Agrobacterium fabrum | reverse complement strand
CAATCGACGCGCCGAGCGAGGTCATGGTGCCCGAGACGTTGATGACCGGGCGAAGGCCGATCCTGCTTCTGATATCCTCGGTCATGTCTTTCTCCTGTCCTTGCGATGCGATGGGCATCGACATATATGCCATAATAATGTAATAGCTTCTCAAAACCCATGAGGAACCAAAATTGGACGCCCATAGACTGGACGAAATGTCTTCAACCGCCGTATCTCCCACGGAGGAAATCCCGGACGCGAAGGCCGCCAAGCGCTCGCGCGTCAGCGGCATCGACCGCGCCCTTCAGGTCATTGATTACCTTTACGAAACCGGATCTCCGGCCGGCGCTTACGCCATCGCCAAGGCGATCAAGGCGCCGCTTTCCACCGTCTATGTGATCGTCGACGATCTCGTCGAAAAGAACATGCTGGCGCGCAATGCCGATGGCAACATCTGGCTTGGCGCGCGGCTTTACCACTATGGGCTTGCTTATGCCCGCTCGCTGGATTTCATGGGCGTCGCCACCCATGAAATGCACGATCTGTGCCGCCATGCGGGCGAGACCGTGCAGCTTTGCGGCCGCGACGGTGACCATATGCTTGTTCTCGCCATGGCCGATGGTCCAAGCCATTTTCAGGTCGCGTCGCGCGTCGGCACCCGCGTTCCCTTGAACTGGACGGCGTCCGGCCGCCTGCTCGTCGGGCATCTGCCGGAGGCGGAGCGTGTCGAACTGTTCAAGCGCTGCGCCCGCACCTCGCCCACCGGCCGCGCGGAAATCAACCCGGAGACCCTGTCGCAATCGGCAGGTGCCGCTTTCCATGACCGGCTGTCGATACAGGTCGCCGAATCCGATTATGCCGTCGCCTGCATCGCTTCGCCGATCTGCGACAACAGGGGCGAATGCGTTGCGACGATTTCCATCGTGCTGCCGGAACAGAAGGTGCTGGCGGACGAAAACCATTACACCGAACAGGTCAGGGTTTCGGCGGAACGGATCGAAAAGCTGATGGGCTGGCGCAACCATTAAACGGCCTCACCCCTTCAGCGCGACGATGGCTTCGATCTCAACGGTGATGTTGCCCGGCAATGAGCCGAAACCGACAGCGGAGCGGGCATGTTGTCCCGCATCGCCGAACACATCGATGAATAGATCGGAGCAGCCATTGATGACGCTCGGGTGATCGCGGAAATCGCTGACGGCATTGACCATGCCGAGCAGCTTGACCACCTTCTTCACCCGCGACAGATCCCCCAGCGCCTCATGCATGACAGCGAGAAGATTGATGCCGGTGAGCCGCGCATGGTTATAGGCCTCTTCCAGCCCGATTTCCGCGCCCACCTTGCCGGCGTAAAGATGGCCGTTTTCTTCCCGCGGCCCCTGGCCCGAGAGATAAAGCATGTTGCCTTCCACCACATGGGTGACGAAATTGGCAATTGGCGGCGGCGGCGGCGGCAGGGAGATGCCGAGCGCAGCGAGCCGGTCATAGGGCGAAAGGTGCCCTTCAGCATCAAGCGAAGACTGTTTCACGCGAATTCCTCATAGTGCCGGGACGGGTATCCCGTCTTGTCTGCGGAAGGCGGAGGAGGGACCTCCGCCATTCCATTCGGGTTCAGCGCCAGGAATAACCATGGCTGTGGCGCACCAGCTTGCGCGCCCTTGGAATATAACGGCTGGCAGTAATCGCCTCGGCACCGATGACCGCGTAACGCGGCTCGAACAGACGCGTCAGGCGCGCCACATCGCCATTTGAATCGGTCGCTTCCAGATCGGAATCCACTAGATCGAAAATGGTGAAGTCGGCGCGTTGCCCAACATCGAGACGGTTTTCCATATCGAGGCGGATGACGGAGGCCGGATTGCGGGTAACGGCCTCGACGACATTTTCGAAGGGCATATCAACCGACAGCAGCTTCGACATGGTCGTCGCCAGATCCCAGACCGGGAAATTCATCGAATGGCCGTGCAGGTCCGTCGAGATCGAGAAGGGCAAAAGGCCGCGCGCAATCGCCGCCTCCGCCACCTTGAAGGAGAAGGAGGCACCGCCATGGCCGATATCCAGCCGGATGCCTTCACCGGCGCAGCGCTCGGCAAGATTGAACAGATCCTCGTCTTCCATGATGCTGGAACCCGACTTGCCGTTGAAGCAATGGGTCACGACATCGCCGGGGCCGAGAATTTCCAGCACCTCGTCATAGAGTGCCGGCGGTTCGCCCACATGCACCATCATCGGTACTTTCAGGATCTTGGCGATCTTCTTGCCGAGCTTGACCGGCGTTACACCCCAGGAGCCGGTGATGACATGGCTCGCGCGGACTTTGATGCCGACGATATGTTCGCTGTTTTCGGCGTAACATTCGAGAATACGATCGAGGTCGATATCCTTGATGTCGCGCAGCTCCGGCACGCGGTTGCAGGCGACGAGGCCGATGGAGCCGAGATTGAGGAAGGCCTTGATGCGTTCCCTCGAGGGCTCGATGATATATTCCCGAAAACCGTGGAAATTCGCCTCGCCCGCCGAACCGGCATCCACCAGCGTCGTCACACCGCGCTCGGCCCCGCATTCGGAGGGGCGGATGGAGATATCGGTGCCGCCATGCCAGATATGCACGTGCAGATCGACCCAGCCGGGCGAGATGAAGGCGCCCTTGGCATCGATGCGCTGCGCATCAACAGGCGCTTGAATGGCAGGCCCGACCGCGGCGATCTTGCCGTCGCCGCCGATCAGAATATCGGTCGAAGCCTGTGGCGCACCCTTTCCGAAACCGACGGGTTTGACATTGGTGAGAAGAATGGGAGCTTGAAGAGGCGTTTTCGCCTGTTCACCGGACGACATATTACAAATCCCTTCGCAGTCTTGGGTCGAGCATGTCCCGCAGCCCGTCGCCGACCATTTGCAGCGACAGCACGGAAAGAATGATGGCAAAGCCGG
>QFOL01000420.1 GCA_003241215.1 Agrobacterium fabrum | reverse complement strand
GTACTTTTCATTTCAGTCCATCCCTGATGATGGTTGTCACGTCAATTATGCCCTGGAAATTCGTCGACTGACGTTTCCGGATCAGTTCGCACTCTTTCAAAATCCAGATCGCGATGGAAATCAGATTGGCTCTCAATTCCATGGCAAGCTGGTTGTCGGGCTGTTTGAGATCCTCAATGAAGCGGATCCAGACCCGTCGAGTGTAAAAAAGCGCTTCGATCGTGTGCCGCTGCGAAGAGGAGTCCCTTGCCTCCACCAGAAGGTCGATCGATTTTGTCAACGCCTGCCGCTCGCGATCCTTCGCGTTGGCGACACCATCCTCCATGATTTCGGCGTAGGAAAACTGGTACATTCATGTATCCTTTATCTGCCGCCACCTCTGTTCATCAGAGGTAGTTCACCAGACTCATTTTTTGCAGACGCGATGTGAGGCTGTATGCGATTTCAATCTGCTGCTGCAGCAGGTCGAGGCGGGTCTTCGCCTCGTAGGTATCGATCCCCTCAATATCCAGCAGATGCGTTTCGATGATCTTCTTCTGGGCCTCCAGCGAATCATTGGCTTTCGAAACACGGCTTTCGGAAAGGCCGAGCTGGCTCTGCTGCTGGTTCAGGCCGTTGATTGTGGTGCCGATGTTGGTGACCGACTTGGTCGCCACCATCTCGCGGATGCCGCTATCCACCTTTTCGTCGAGGAAGGTCATTGCCGTCATCGCCGTCAGCGCGAAATACCGCATGCCCTGCGAATTGCTGTTGCTGGAGGTTTCCACGACCTCGTTCTGGCTGATACGGCTCGTCATGTTGGTGTCGCTCGCCTTCGAACCGAAGGACGTCCAGAAATCATAGTTCTGGCCGGCCGTCAGGCTGCTGTGAGGCGGGTTCGTAACCGTGGTCGTGCCGTTGAACACGCCTTCGATATGGGTCATGAACGCTTCGGCCTGGGTCTTGGACAGGCCGGTGATGTCACCCACCGGCGGCGTCTGCGCCGCCATGAATGCGTTCAGCTCCGTCTCATAGGCCTCTTTCAGCGGAGAACCTTCCGCGAAATAGTCATCGACAGGCTTCACATCCGTATTGATGCCGGAAAACAGAAACTCGCCGTTGACCGCCGTATTGGCGAAGCTGGTGAAATTGTTGAATGCATTCGAGATGGTCTTGGCGACCGTCGTCAGTGTCGGTGCTTCGCTGCTGGTATTCGGTACGAGAACCTTCTGGATTTCCTGCGCAGCCTTTGCCATGCCGTCCAGCGCCGTCTGCGACGATTTCAGGCGTTGCGTCGCAATCGAATTGACGCTGACCAGCGAAGTGATGCGGTCGATATCGCGGTTGAGATCGAGGCTGCGGGCGGTATTGGCGCCCAGCGTCAGGCCGAGATCGGCATGCTTGCCCGTCGTCAGCTCGGTATTGAGATTGGTCATCTCAAGCTGAGCCTTGAGGATGGTGCTGCGCATGCTGTTCTGCATCGCCAGCGATGAAATGAAGGACGTTTTCATCGTTTACCTCACCATGTCCATCAGGGACTTGAGCATTTCGTCAACGGTCGTCACCAGCTTGGTCGCGGCCTTGTAGGATTGCTCGATATCCATGAGCAGCGACAGTTCCTCGTCCAGGCTGACTGCCGTATTGTTCGAATAGGAAGTGGCGGAGCGCTCATAAAGCGCGCTTTTGGCTTCGTTTGCCGAAGTCGCGCCGGAACGCTCCTGTTCGAGCCACCCCATCGAGTTGGTGCCGTATTTCAGAATGCTGGTATTCGTATCGATACGTGTCGACGCGGCAAAGTTCATGGGCGCGTCAAAAGCAGTAACATAGCTGCGGATCAGGTCGGAGAAACCGGTCCCCCCCGACGTTGCGGTATTGATCACGTAATCGGTACCGTTGATACCGCCGTCACGCAACAATTCCGGATTGCCACCTTTGGAAATAATTAACGCCGGGTTGACGGTAATGCTGGCTGCGAGCCCGGGAGAGACAATCCCGTCCGGCGGAATGGTCGTCGCCGCCGGCGAGCCGTAGGTGAAGAGACCAGGCATGTCCGGCAAACCGCTCGTCGCGTCCGCCGGCTTTTCCGCAAACATGGTGATGAGGCCGCGTGCGATTTCGTCAAGCTGGCTCTGCATGGTCGGCGCCAGGTCGTCACGAACCTGCATCAGACCCTGAAGCGACCCTTCCGCGGTTGTGTTGCTGCCATTGCCGGCCTTCAGCGCCACGCCATCGACATAGATCGCGTTGCCCGTGGTCGTCGCATCATAACCGGGCTGCGTCTTGAAGGTGACGCTGCGCGGCACGATTTCGAACAGTGTCGCGCCGTCAGTGGTATAAAGCGCCACGTCATTGTTCGGACGATTGACGACATTGATGCCGATGATGGAGGAAATATCCTTCAGAAGCGTCTCGCGCTGATCGAGAGCGTCACTGGGATCGCCGCCGATCGCCGTCTGCGCCTTGACCTCGTTATTGGCTTCCTCGAACTTTGCGAGCAGCCCGTTCAGCTTGTCGACCTGGAGGGAGATTTCCTTGTCGGCGCGCAGGCGCATCGCCTGCAACTCGCTCGACGCCCTGTTCAGGGAACTGGCGACATCCGTCGCCGAGGTGACGGCCGTCGCGGCAAGAGCGGCATCGCTGGGCTTGGCCGCATAACCGTCCAGGCTCTTGAGCAGTTCCTTCATATAGTTGGCCGGCGAACTCTCATAATTGTTGCCGCCGAAAATGCTCTTCATTTCCTCGAGACCGCTCAGAACGGTGCTCTGGCCGGAAGCGAGAGAAGAGCTGGAAATCGTCTGCCTGAGAAGACTTTCATTCTGGGCACGGCCGTTGGAGACGATACTCGCTCCAGCCATGGTCGTGCCGAGAATGGCGGTTCGCTTGACGTAGTTCGCATTGCCGACATTGGCAATGTTTTTCGAGGTAACGTCCGTCTGCTTACCTGTATTA
>QFOL01000419.1 GCA_003241215.1 Agrobacterium fabrum | reverse complement strand
ATGGCGGGTTCCGTTTTGCCGACATGTCGCATCGCGGTTCCCTGCTGCTCCTGCCTTCGGGCATTTACGGCTGGGAGCCCGTCGATGCGAAAGACTTGACCGTCGGGCATTTTGAAAAGGTTCTGGCGGAAGCGCAGGATATCGAAGTGCTGCTGATCGGCACGGGTGACGGCATGCGGGTTCTGCCGAAGGAACTGCGCGCCGCCTTTAAGGAGGCGGGCATTTCGGTCGATCCGATGAGCACGGGGGCTGCCGTGCGCACCTACAATATCATGCTTTCGGAATCGCGCGCCGTGGCCGCGGCGCTGATTGCCGTCGAAGGCTGACAGGACGTTTCGCGCGGGGAACCATGGCACCCACAGAAAATCTCGACGTCTGCCTCGCGACGCTGCGCGATACCGATCGCGACCGCTATCTCGCCTGTCTTCTGTCACCCGCCGACAAGCGCAATGCTCTTGCCGCACTATACGCCTTCAACGCTGAAATCGCCCGTATCCGCGATTCCGTGCGCGAAGCGTTGCCCGGCGAGGTGCGCATGCAATGGTGGCGTGACCTTCTCGACGGCAATGCGCATGGCGACAGCCAATCTCACCCGGTGGCTGCTGCGCTTCTGACCACAATCGAGCAATACCGCCTGCCGCGACCCGTGCTGACCAATATGATCGAAGCGCGTATCTTCGATCTCTATGACGATCTGTTCGAGGATCGCAATGCCCTTGAAGGTTATGCCGGCGAGACCGCCTCGGCGCTAATCCAGCTCGCCAGCCTCGTGCTTTCCGCTGAAGACGCCGTATCCAGTGCGGAAGCGGCGGGACATGCGGGCGTGGCGCAGGCCATGGCCGGCATGCTGCTGCTCATGCCGCTGCACCGGCGTCGCGGGCAGGTCTATATTCCCGCCGACATGCTGGCGGCTGCGGGTCTTGACCGTGAGACCTTTCTTGAAGGCCACGACAAACAGCGCATCGGCATCGCCATCGAGATTTTCGCGGCCCATGCGCTGGATCATATCGAGAAGGCGAGGCGCGCGAAGATTTCGAACAATGTCTTTGCCGCCTTTCTGCCCGTCGCCCTGTCCGGCCCGGTCATCGCCGCCGCCCGCAGGGCGGGGAGCGGCGTATTTGATGGCGACCTGCAACTGTCGCAGCTTCGCCGGCAATGGCTTCTGGCCAAGGCCTCTTTCCTCAAGCGTTTCTGACCGCAAGCCGCCCATTGCGGCGAGCCACACTTCACGCAAGCCTCGCGCTTTATGAACCCAAACCGGGTTCGTGTCGTTTTGAGTCGCGAATCGAGAAGTTTCGGTGCTGAGGGAGCGTCCCGGATGAGTTTGGCGATCTGGATTATCGTTTTCGTGCTGCTTTCGGTCTTTGCCGTCTATGCCTGGCGCATGTCGCGGGCGACGGATGAGGACAATAGCCATGATGTGGGGCAGGCGATCATGGATTTCGCCCGCGCCTTTCCCAATGAGGCGATCAGAAGCCTGCATATGACGGTGGGTGGCGGCGCGGCTTTCGTGCGGCTGCACGACAACAAGGCCGGCTTCATGCGCAATATGGGCTCACATTACGTGTGTGTGATGATCGATCCCGAGCGCATCAGGGTCGAGAGCCTGGAGAGCGGCGACGGTTTCGTCGTTACCTTCTTCGACACGCCGAAATATAGCGGCTCATATCGCTTCAAGTCTGCGGGCGAGGCGGCCGAGGTTTCGCTGTGGTTGCTTGGCAGCCTCGTGGAGGCGCAGGATCATCATGATGAAGGGCCGCTACCCTCGGGAACCTGACGGGCCAGCTGTCATTGCCCGTCGAGCGGCGGGGTAGATGCGGCGTGCTGGCGCTCACGCCAGATGATGAACAGGCCGGATGCGACGATGATGAGGATGCCGAGCCATTTCGACGGCGTCGGAAAATCCGAAAACAGGGCATAGCCGAGAATCGTCGCCGAGATGATCTCGAAATACTGGAATGGCGCCAGCAGCGACAGCGGCGCCAGCCGGAAGGCCCTGACGATCAGCAGGTGCATATAGCCGGATATCGACCCCAGCAACACGAGCAGGGTAAGCGCAAAGCCGGATTGCGGCAGTGATACGGCAAAATCCCTGTCGCCAAGCGCATCGCCGGCAAAGAGGGCGGCGCTCATGAACACGGTGCCGGCAATACCGGACATGGTCTGCATGACAAGCGGGCTGTCGGCATCGCCGATGGCGCGGTTGAGGAACAGATAGAGCGTGTAGAGAAAGGCGCAGGCGACCGGCAGGAGCGAGGTCCAGCCGAAGATTTCGAAACTCGGCTGAATGACGATCAGTGCACCGCCGAACCCGACGACGATCGCCGTCCAGCGTTTCCAGCCCACCCTGTCGCCAAGGAAGAGGGCCGACATCATCGTCAGCATGAAAGGTTCGACGAAATAGATGGCGAAGACATCGGCAAGCGGCATGTATTTGACGGCGGCGAAGAACATCAGGCTGGCCGAGGCGTGCAGCACGCCGCGCAGGCAGTTCATCCACGGACGCCTGGCGCTGAACAGCGCTTTCGGCGATACCACCAGCAGCAGCGGCAGGGTGCACACTACCTGAAAAAAGAATCGATAAAACGTCACCTGCGCCGGCGACATGCCGCCCACCACCGCCATATATTTGGCAATGGCATCCATGACCGGCAGCACCAGCATGCAGCCCGCCATGATGGTCATTCCCCTGGCGACATCGCTGAAACCGTTCTGGTTTGTCATGGATCTGGCTGCGCTTTCGGCCAATGGGCCCAATGAGAAAAGGGGGCGTCGAAAGGCCGCCCCCTTTCCAAGGATCAGGCGGCCTTCTGGCGCGGCAGGCTCTTCATATCAATGACAAAACGATAACGCACATCGCTTTTTATCATGCGTTCATAAGCATCGTTGATCTGATCGATATCGATCATCTCGATTTCGGCGGCGATGCCTTTTTCGGCG